>NZ_JBHYWI010000004.1:162092-217759 GCF_042751525.1 Kitasatospora sp. NPDC059408 | reverse complement strand
GCTCCGCACCGGGCGGAGCGGGCGCGCCCGTCCGTCACCTCCGCGCGGCGCCCACCGGGTCGGGCTCGTCCTCGACGGGTTCCGGCTCCCCGCGCGTCTGCCGCGGCGGCGCCGGGCGTGACAGGGCGGCGAGGCGCCGGTCGGCCTCGGCCTGGATCGCGTCCTTGTCCCCGATCTCGGCGTCCGGCAGCGCGTCCGGCAGCAGGTCCTCCAGCAGCCGCAGCGGCCGGTACGCGAGGCCGAGCAGGCCCCACACCGTCATGACCGCGCCGACCAGGACGAGCAGCAGACCCGCGCCGCGGCCGGGACCGGTGCCGAGCACCAGGCCGACGGAGTCGGCGAGCGCGCCGCCGGGGCGCAGCAGCGGTGCGAAGACGTGGTCGGAGAGCGGGCCCGCGGTGAGGAAGCCGAGCGGCATCATCGACATGGCCAGCATCTGGTTGGTGGCGAGGACGCGGCCCTGGAGTTCCATGCCGACCTTGGTCTGGATGAGTGCCATCCAGTGGGCGTTGAGGATGATCAGCGCGCCCCACAGCACGAACATGCCCGCCGCCGTGAGCGCGGTGTGCGGTCCGCTGCCGGCGACGACGGCGGCGAGGCCGACCACCGACGTGAAGCCGACCATGCCGACCGCGCGGCGCCGGGTGCCGCCCCACAGTGCCATGACGACACCGCCCGCCATCGCGCCGACACCGCCGACGGCGGTGATGACGCCGAGTTCCACGGACGTGCCGTCGGCCAGGACCATCGGGGTGACGAGGACGGTGGCGACCGCGAACAGATAGTTGAAGACGACGAAGAAGACGACCATCGCGACGAGGCTGTGCCGCCGGACGATGTAGCGCCAGCCGGTGACGACCTCGCGCAGCAGCGGTTCCTCCTGCTTGTCGAACATCGCGTCCGGGAAGCGGACGAGCAGCAGGCAGGTGACGCCGGTCAGGAAGGTGGCCATGTCGAAGAGGACGACGCCGTGCAGGCCGATCAGCGACACGAGCACGCCGCCGGCCAGGACGGCCATCATGTCGCCCGCGCCGGTGCCGAGTTGGGCGAGGCCGTTGGCCTGGCCGAGGTAGCGCTTGGGCACGAGCTGGGTGATCGCGGCCAGGTAGGCGGGCCGTTGGAACGCCGTGCAGACGGATCCCGTGCAGGCCACCACGTAGATGTGCCAGACGTGGAGGAGGTCCGCCCAGTGGAGCAGGCCCAGTGCGAGCATGCCCGCCGCGGCGACGGTGTCCGTGACGATCATGATCTTGCGGCGGTCCACCCGGTCGGCCACCGCGCCCGCGATCGGCAGCAGGAGGACGGCGGGCAGCACCGCGACCACCGAGATGAGCGCGAAGTCGAAGGCGGAGCCGGTCTGCTGGTAGACCCAGACGCCGAGCGCGAAGCCGGACAGGCTCGTGCCGATCATCGAGACGAACTGGCCGATCGCCACCTTGGCGAAGGTCGCGAGCTCGGCGCGGGCCGCCGGGCGCTTGGTCGCGACCTGCTCGGCCACGCCGCCCGTCGCCGCGAACCCGGCCAGGACGCGGGCGAGTTCGGCGGCCTGGTGCTTGAGGAAGTAGTGCCCGGCGCGCGGGATCACGGCGAGGTCGACGGTGGCGCCGAAGTGCTCCCACTCGGCGTACCGCTCCTCGTACAGCTGGGTCGCGCGGTCCTTCTCCCCCACGACGCACAGGATCGGCGCGGCCATGCGCGCGGGCCGCCCGTCCCCGTACGCGCGCGTGTAGAAGTCCTCGGCCTGCCGCACGTCGTGGCGCAACGCCCGGACCAGGAAGTCCTGTTCGGCCCGGTCGTAGACGTCGGTGAAGCCGCCCATCGCGCGCAGGTAGTCGAGGTAGGAGCGGTTGGAGAGCATCCGGTCGCCGGGCATGCGGCGGGCGAACCACTCGGCGAAGCGGCCGGGCAGGCGGGCCGCCGGGAACGTCCCGCCGAGGGCGAGGCCGCGCAGGTCGACGCCGGCCGCCTCCAGGCGGGAGCCCAGGGCGGTGGCCAGCGCGCCGCCGAGGCAGTGGCCGTACAGGAGCACCGGGCCCTCGATCCGCTCGGCGACCTCGGCGGCCAACCGGTCGGCGAGGCCGTCGAGTTCGGCGAGCTCGTCGTCCGGGCGGCTCGGGTCGTGGCCGGGCAGCTCGACGGCGTAGAGCCGGTGCCCGGCGGGCAGGGCGTCGGCGAGCGGCTGGAACGTGATCGGGCTGCCGCCGCCGTACGGGACGCAGACGACGGTGACCTCGGCCGGCTCGCCGCCGCGCGTGAGCTTGTGCAGCAGGCGGCGCGGACCGTCCTGGGCCGGGCCGCCGCCGGCCCGGGCGTCGAGCAGGGCGGCCAGGGCGCGGACGGTCGGCTGCTGGAACAGGTCGATCACCGACAGGCCGCGGCCGATCAGCCGGACGGTGCGCACGGCGGAGAAGGAGTCCCCGCCGAGGGCGAAGAAGTCGTCCGCCGGGCCGACGTCCTCGACGTCGAGCACCTGCCGGTAGACGCCGGCCACGGCGTGCTCGGCCTCCGTCTCCAACTCTCCCCCGCCGGAGACCTGTTGGACCGGCGACGGCTCCGGCAGCGCGTGCCGGTCCACCTTGCCGTTGGCGTTCAGCGGCAGCGCCTCCAGCAGCACCACGGCCGCCGGCACCATGTAGTCGGGCAGCCGGGTGCGCAGCGCGGCCCGCAGGTCCCCCGGGTCGGGGACGGCGGGCACGACGTACGCGACGAGGCTGCGGGCGGCGCCCTCGCCGCGCGCGACCACGACCGCCTCGCGGACCTCGGGGCGGGCGGTCAGCTCGGCCTCGACCTCGCCGGTCTCCACCCGGAAGCCGCGGATCTTCACCTGGTGGTCGATCCGGCCGAGGAACTCGATCGCGCCGTCGGGGCGGCGGCGCACGAGGTCCCCGGTGCGGTAGCAGCGCCGTCCGTCGACGGCGACGAACCGTTCCGCCGTCAGGTCGTCGCGGCCCAGGTAGCCGCGTGCCACGCCGCCGCCCGACACGTACAGTTCGCCGGGCACGCCCACCGGCACCGGGCGCCGCCGGGCGTCGAGGACGTGGGCGCCGGCGTTGCCGAACGGCAGGCCCAGCGGGACAGCGGCATCGGGCCCGACCGGAACGGGCGCGCCGAGCATCGAGACGGTCGTCTCGGTGGGCCCGTAGTGGTTGTGCAGCGGGAGGTCCGGCCGGGCGGCGCGGATGCGCGCCACCAGGTCGGGGCGCAGCGCTTCGCCCGCGCAGATCAGCAGGCGTGCGGGCAGCACGCCCGCGAGGCCGTCGCCGTGCGCGGCCAGGCCCTCCAGGTGGCTCGGGACGAGCTTCATCGCGTCGATCCGGTGCTCGGCCGCGTACCGGGCGAACGCGGCCGGGTCGGTGGCCTGTTCGCGCGTGAGCAGGTGCAGGCAGCCGCCGCCGGTGAGGGCGCCGAACACGTTGGTGGTGCCGAGGTCGGCGGCGAAGGTGGAGACCAGCGCCCAGTTCCAGCCCTCGCTGCCGGGGCCGATCCGCTCGCGCAGGCCGTGCAGGTAGTTGCGGTAGTTGCGGTGCTCGACGGCGACGCCCTTGGGGGCGCCGGTGGAGCCGGAGGTGAAGATCAGGTAGCACAGGTGCTCGGGGCGGACGTCCACCTCGGGCGGCCCGTCGCACGGCTCCGCCGGGGTGGTGAGCGGCGGGACGACGACGGCCTCGCCCGGTACGCGGGCGCGGAGGTCGTCGGTGGTGACCACCGCGGCGGTGCCGGCGGCGGTGAGGAGTGCGGCGATGCGTTCGTCCGGGTGGACGGGGTCCAGCGGCAGGTAGGCGCCGCCCGCCTTGAGGATGCCGAGCATGCCGACGACGAGGGCGGCCGAGCGCTCGGCGAACAGGCCGACCGGGCGGTCCGGGCCGACGCCGAGGGCGCGCAGCCGGTGGGCCAGCGCGTTGGCGCGCCGGTCGAGTTCGGCGTAGGTGAGGACGCCGTCGGCGCCCCGGACCGCCGGCGCGTGCGGGGTGCGGCGGGCCTGTTCCTCGACCAGGCCGTGCAGGGTGCCGGTGAGGTCCCAGGTGCGCGCGGTGTCGTCCCAGGCGTCGAGGCGGCGCCGCTCGGACGGGGTGAGCAGCGGCAGTTCGGCGAGCGGGCGGTCCGGGTCGGCGGCCATCGCGTCGAGGACGGTGGTGAGGTGGCCGAAGAACCGGCGGACCGTCGGCTCGTCGTACAGCTCGGCGCGCCACACGAGGTCGGCGAGCAGGGCGCCGTCCTCGTCCACCACGGCGACGGAGAGGTCGAACTTGGCGGTGTCGGTGCCGACCGGGTGCCAGGCCACGTCCAGGCCGGGCAGCTCGGGCCTGGCCCGGTCCTGGTTGTGGACGTTGAGCAGGACCTGGAAGAGCGGGGTGTGGGAGAGCTCGCGCTCGGGCGCGAGGGCGTCCACCAGCCGCTCGAAGGGCAGGTCCTGACGGGCGAACGCGCCCAGGGCGCCCTCGCGGACGCGGCCGAGGAGTGCGCGGACGGTCGGCTCGCCGGAAAGGTCGGTGCGCATCGCGAGCGTGTTGACGAAGCAGCCGACCAGCGCCTCCGTCTCGCTGCGGGTCCGCCCGGCGACGGGCGTGCCGACCACGACGTCGTCGCTGCCGGTGTAGCGGCCGAGGACGGTCTGGAGGGCGGCCAGCAGCACCATGTACGGGGTCGTGGCGGTGTGTTCCGCGAGGGTGCGGATGCGACGGGAGCGCTCGGCGCCGAACTCGGCGGTGATCCGTGCGCCGCGGGTGCCGGCGACGGCCGGGCGGGGCCGGTCGGTGGGCACGGTGACGGTGGTGGCGGCGCCGCGCAGCCGCTCCAGCCACCACGTCTCCTGCGCGGCGAGCTCGGCGGCCTGCGCGGTGCGCTGCCAGTGCGCGACGTCCGCGTACTGGACGGGCAGCAGCGCCCACGTGGGCGCCCGGCCCTCGCGGCGGGCCGCGTAGGCGGCGCCGAGGTCGGCGAACAGCACCCCGAGGGACCAGCCGTCGGCGGCGATGTGGTGCAGGACGAGGCTGAGCACGAAGCCCTCGCCCGTGCGCAGCAGGACGGCCCGCAGCGGCGGGTCGGCGGCGAGGTCGAAGGGCCGGGCGGCCTCCTCGGCGAGCCGGGCGTCCACGGCGGCGGCCGGGACGTCGGCGGTGGCGAGGGCGAAGGCGCCCGCCGCGAGCGGTTCGGGCCGCACCTCGCCCTCGGACGCCGGGTAGACGGTGCGCAGCACCTCGTGCCGGTCGACGACGTCCGCGAGGGCGGCGGCCAGGGCCGCCTCGTCGAGTTCCCCGGCGATGCGCAGCGCGAGCGGGATGTGGTAGGCGGCGCTGTCGGGCTCGTACTGGGCGAGGAACCACATCCTGCGCTGCGCGGAGGAGAGCGGCATCGGCTCGTCGGCGGGGCGCGGCGCAATGGCGGCCCTGGCCGGCGCCGCTGCGGCTCTGGCGGCCTTCGCCTTGGCGAGCCGCTGCCGCAGCAGTTCCTGGCGCCGGGCGTCGGCGGTGCCTTCTCTTGGTCGGTCGGTCATGCGTCGTCCCCCATGGTGGTGTCCCCCACTGCGTGCTCGCCCACTGCGTCATCGCCCGCTGCGTCCTCGCCCGCCGCGTCGTTTCCGAGCGCGGCGAGCTCGTCGTCGAGGTCGGCGAGCAGCAGGTCTTCGATGCGGCGGGCCATGGCGGCCAAGGTGCGGTCGCCGAAGACCGCGCGCAGGGGCACCTCGATGTCGAAGGTGTCCCGGATGCGGGCCGTCAGGCGGGTCGCGAGCAGCGAGTGGCCGCCGATGCTGAAGAAGTCGTCGTGGCGGGAGACCCGGACCGCGCCCAGGACCTCCTGCCACACCTCGGCGAGGATCTCCTCGCAGTCGCCCTCGGGCGGTGCGCCGAGGCCGCCCAGTTCAGGGGCGGGCAGCGCGGCCCGGTCGACCTTTCCGCCGGGCGTCAGCGGGAGGGCGTCGAGCAGCAGGAGCCCCGCGGGGACCATGTAGTCGGGCAGGCGGGCGGCCAGGGCGAGGCGCAGGTCGTCCTCGGTGAGCGTGCCGTCCGTGACGGCGTACCCGGCGAGGACCGGGCCCGCGGGCGTGTCGACGAGCCGGGCGGCGCCCGCCGTCACGCCGTCCACGGAGGTCAACGCGGCCTCGATCTCGCCGAGTTCGATCCGGAAGCCGCGCAGCTTCACCTGGGCGTCCGCGCGGCCGTGGTACTCCAGCCGGCCGTCGTGGCGGCGGCAGGCGAGGTCGCCGGTGCGGTACATCGGCGCGCCGTCGGGGCGGCCGGGTTCGGCGACGAAGCGGTCGGCGGTGAGGTCGGGCCGGCCGTGGTAGCCGAGGGCCACGCCGGCTCCGGCGATGGCGAGTTCGCCGATGCCGTTGACCGGGACGGGCCGGCCGGCGGCGTCGAGGAGGTGCAGGCGGGTGTTGGCGATCGGCTCGCCGAGGGCCACCACGCCGTCGTGGGCGGCGAGTTCGGGGGTGACGCGCAGGGCGGTGGACCAGACGGTTGTTTCGGTCGGCCCGTACAGGTTCCAGAGCGTCCGGGTGCGGGTGAGCAGGGCCCGGGCGAGGTCGGTGGTGAGCGCCTCGCCGCCGCACAGGGCGGTGAGTGCCGGATGGCCGGTCCAGCCGGCCTCCAGGAGCATGCGCCAGGTGGCGGGGGTGGCCTGGAGGTGGGTGGCGCCGGTGCGCTCCAGCCAGGCGGCGAGGGCGGCGCCGTCGGTGGCGGTGGCCCGGTCGGCGATCTCGACCCGGGCGCCGACGGTGAGCGGCAGCCACAGTTCGAGGCCGGCGATGTCGAAGGTGACGGTCGTGACGGCGGCCATGACGTCCTGCCCGTCGAGGCCGACGAGGTCCTCCATCGCCCGCAGGAAGTTGACGATCGCCCGGTGCGGCACCGCGACGCCCTTGGGCGTGCCGGTCGAGCCGGAGGTGTACAGCAGGTAGGCCGGGTCCTCGGGGCCGACGGCGACGGGCGGGGCGACCGGGGCCGCGTCCACGTCCTGGCCGTCGGCCGCCACGACCGTCCGGCCCGCGAACAACTCGTCGTGCCGGTCGGCCTGTTCGGCCAGGACCAGCGAGACTCCGGCGTCGTCCAGCACGGCCCGGTTGCGGGCGAGCGGCTGGTCGAGGTCCAGCGGCAGGTACGCGGCGCCGCTGCGCAGCACGGCCAGCAGGGCGGCGGGCAGCAGGCGCCCGCGGCGGACGGCCACCGCGACCAGCCCGCCGGGTCCGGCGCCGGCGGCGGCCAGGACGGACGCCAGCCTGCCTGCGGTCAGACCGAGTTCGCCGTAGGTCAGACTGCCGTCGGCGGCCGACACGGCGACGGCCGAAGGGTCCCACCCGGCGTACAGCTCGTGCAGGCGCAGGTCGGCCACCGGGGTGTCCGCCCGGACCATGCCGTCCTCGGCGGCGGCGATCTCCGCGGCCGACAGCATCGCCAGCTCCGAGAGCGGGCGGTCCGGTTCGGCGATCCCGGCGGCGAGCACGGCGAGCAGGTGGTCGAAGACGGCGCGCACCGAACGCTCGTCATAGCGCGAGGTCCGGTACTCGGCGGACAGCAGCGGCCCGTCCGCCGGGAACTCCAGGAACAGCGACAGGTCCGTCTTCGCCGTCCCGTTGCACACCTCGGAGACGAACTCCAGGCTCAGGCCCGGGAGTTCGGCCCCGGCCACCGGATGGTTCTGCACCGCGACCAGCACCTGCGAGACCGGGGACGAGGCCCGCCCGGACGCACCGGCCGTCCGGCGCGCGTGCTCGACGAACGGCAGCACGCTGTGCTCGGCCGCGTCCAGCGCCGCCGGACGCACCCGCCCGACCAGCTGCCGGAAGGTGTCCGCCCCCGCGACGCCGAAGCGCAGCGCCACGGTGTTGACCAGTGAGCCGAGCACCCCCTCCAGCTCCGGCACCGGCCGGACGGCGAACGGGCTGAGCACGGCGACGTCGGTGCGGCCGGTGTAGCGGTGCAGCACCCCGCCGAGCGCGGCGACCACCGCCATGTAGAGGCTCGCGCCCTCCTCCGCCGCCCACCGCTCGGCGGCGCGCAGCAGCTCGGCCGGGACCCGGCGCTCGATGCGGCGGCCCGCGTAGTCCTGCGGGTCGGGGTGCGGGCGGTCGCCGGGCAGGTGCTGCTCGTGGTCGAGGCCGAGGAGGCCGTCGCCCCAGCGCAGCGCGTCCTCGCGGGCGGCGGCGTGCGCGCGCTGTTCCCAGCGGGCGACGTCCGACAACTGGAGTCCGGGCTCCGGGAGTTCGCCGTCCCGGTAGGCGCGGTCGAGCTCGGCGAGGAGGAGCCCGGTGGCCCAGCCGTCCATCGCCGCGTGGTGGACGGTGATCAGCAGCTCGTGGGCGTCCTCGCCGGTGCGCAGCGCGAGCACGCGCAGCAGGCGCCCGGTGGCGAGGTCGAGCGGGCGGGCCGCCTCGGCGCGGAGTGCGGCGTCCAGCAGCGCCTCGTCGGCGCCGGTGAGGTCGTGCACGGGCACGTCGACGGCGTAGGGCGGGCGGACCTCGACGGCGGGTTCGCCGGCGCGGCCGATCACGGCGGTGCGCAGCGCCTCGTGGCGGCGGACGACCTCGGTGAAGGCGCGGCCGAGCGCGGCGGCGTCCAGGGTGCCGGTCGCGCGGACGCGCAGCGGGACGTTGTAGAGCGACGTGCCGGCCTCGACGTTCTCCTGGAGCCACAGGTCGCGCTGGAACGCCGTCGGTTCGGCGGGCAGTCCGGGCTCGCGGACGGGCGGCGCGACCGAGGGGCGCCCGCCGCCGCGCGCGACGCGCAGGGCCAGGGCGGCGACGGTCGGCGCGGCGAAGAACTCGGCGAGCGGCACCCGGACGCCGTACTCGCGCTCGACCCGGGCGAGGACGCCCGCGGCGAGCAGCGAGTGGCCGCCGAGGTCGAGGAAGACGTCGTGCACGCCGACCCTGGGCATGCCGAGGAGCTCCTGCCACAGCCCGGCGATGCGCTCCTCGACGGGGGTGCGCGCCGCGACGAACACGCCGTGGCCGTCCCGCCCGCGCGCCACCGCGGGCAGGGCCGCGCGGTCGGTCTTGCCGTTGGGGGTGAGCGGCAGGCGCTCCAGCACGCCGATCGCGAGCGGCACCATGTAGCCGGGCAGGGCGGCGGCGCAGTGGGCGCGCAGCCCGCCGGGCGCGAGCTCCCGGGAGGACTGGACGAAGGCGGCCAGGTAGGCGCCCGCGTCGTCGTGCTGGACGACGGCCACCGCCGCCTCCACCGCCGGGTGTGCGGCGAGCACGGCCTCGATCTCGCCGAGCTCGACGCGGAAGCCGCGCACCTTCACCTGGTGGTCGGCGCGCCCGTGGTACTCCAGGCTGCCGTCCGCGCGCCGCCGGACGAGGTCGCCGGTGCGGTAGCAGCGCTCGCCGCCGACGGTCACGAACCGCTCCTCGGTGAGGTCCGGGCGGCCGTGGTAGCCGTGCGCCAGGCCCTCGCCCGCCAGGTACAGCTCGCCGATCCCGCCCTCCGGCACGGGCGCGCGCCGCTCGTCCAGGACGTGCGCCGTCGTGCCGTCGACCGGACGGCCGATCAGGGGTTCGCCGGTCTCGTCCCGGCCGACCAGGGCCCAGGTGGAGTAGACGGTGTCCTCGGTGGGCCCGTACAGGTTGTAGAGCCGCTCGACGCCGGGCTGCGCGTGGACCTGGTCGGCGAGCCGGCGCGGCAGCGCCTCCCCGGCCAGGTTGACGACGCGTACGCCGGCGGGCAGGCCGCCGCCGCGCAGCAGGGCCGCCATGGCGCTGGGGACGGTGTTGACGAGGGTGACCGCGTCGCGCGCGGGCAGGTCGGGCAGGGCGAGGGCGTTCTCGGCGACGACGACCGTGCCGCCGACGGCGAGCGGGAAGAAGACCTCGTACACCGAGATGTCGAAGCAGACCGACGTGGCGAACAGCACGCCCGCCACGTCCTCGGGCCGGTAGGTGGCGGCGGCCCAGCGCAGCAGGGCGTTGACGCCGCGCTGCGGGACGACGACGCCCTTGGGGCGGCCGGTGGAGCCGGAGGTGTACAGGACGTACGCCGCCGCCGCGTCGGTGCTGCCCACCGGCGCGACGGGAGCGGTCGGACCCTGCCCGTCCGGACCCTGCTCGAACGGACCCTGCTCGTCCGGCCCCGCGTACAGGACGGCGGCCCCGGCCCCCGCCACGAGGTGCTCGTGCGCCCGGTCGGTGAGCACGACCGGCGCCCGTGCGTCGCCGATCACCAGCTCCAGCCGGTCCTGGGGGTAGGCCGGGTCCAGCGGCACGTAGGCGCCGCCGGCCCGGAGCACCGCGAGCAGGGCCACGACCAGTTCGGCCGAGCGCGGCAGGCACACGCCGACCAGCGTCCCGGGGCCGACCCCGGCCCGGGCGAGGCGGGCGGCGGCGGAGGTCAAGCGCTCGCCAAGTTCGCGGTAGGTCAGGCGGCGCTCGCCGTCGATCACGGCGACGGCGTCCGGCGTGCGTCTCACCTGGGCCTCGATCAGGCCGGCGAGGGTGGCCGTGGGATCCAGTGCGGGGAATTCCGTCGAACTCATCCACTACTCCTGAGGGGTGGCCCGCGCACCGGCTCGTGGCCGGTGCGGATGGGTGGTGTACCTCCGGAGATGATGGGGTAAAGATGTTCGCACTACCAGCACAATTCCACCACTCGTTCGATATGCCGGAAAGGTCACCTCCGATTCGGTCCTGAGCGGTGCGGGATCATGACGCGGCGTCGTCCATGTCCTTACGGAACGTCAACAGCCGTACAATGCACGTCAGTTGACATGCACACTTGGTGCCGGGCGCTCCCAGGGGCGGGAGCTGCCCGGCGTGAACCCGGCGTCCCGGGCGTTGTCGAGCGCGTCGGCGAGGTTCAGCCGCCCCGGCTCCTCCAGGAAGCCCAGGACGGGGGCCAGCTCACGCTCGGTCAGGCGCTGCTCCCTGGCCGCCTCGACCAGCTCCTCCAGCTTCCGCGTGAACTCGTCCAGGTACGCGTCCTCGTCCACCTCGTCGTCGTCCTCGTCCTCCGGCTCCGGGATCCGCTCCATCACCCGGTCGGTCAGGAGGGACTCCAGCCGGTCCAGCGAGCCCGTGATCCCCACGCCGCGGTCGTCCTCGACGGGAGCGCAGTCCCACGCGCCGGCGCCGCTCTCCCACCAGTAGCAGAAGGCGATCCGGTCGGTGAGCCCGGACCAGCGCAGCGGCAGCCAGTCGGGCGCGCCCTGCAGCAACTCGTCGAGTTCGCGCTCGGTGCTGTAGTCGACGTCGAAGCCGGTGAGCACCGCCCGGCCGCCGTCGACCCAGCGGAGCTGCCAGCGGTTGCTGCTGCCGTCGTCGTGGCTGAGCTCGTCCCCGCCCGCCCAGTAGCCGAGCTGGACGTCGATGCCGGTCTGCAGGACCGACATCACCCCGCCCATCAGCCAGGACTCCTCGGGGTTCGGCGGGCAGTACGACATGAACGCTCCTTCATCGCGTGATCGTTACCGGACGACAGACGCCCCGGCCCCCGCGAAGGTTCCCCGGGTGCGGACGCCCGTCACGGCCGCGTCACGCCACGCGTTCCGCGCCGTGCGGCCGCGGTGACGCCGCCGTGATGGCCGGCCCGGACGCTGGGCGGTGTCCGCGGGCGCAGCCGTTGCCCTCGCGAAGGGAGCCACGATGCCCATCAGCCCCACCTATCCGGGCGTGTACATCGACGAGCTGCCGAGCGCCGTGCGCACGATCGTCGGCGTGCCGACGTCGATCGCCGCGTTCGTCGGGACGGCGCCGCGCGGGTCGGTGACGGACCCGGTGCACATCACCAGCTGGGCCGACTACGAGCGGGAGTTCGGCGGCCTCGACCGCACCTCCGACCTGAGCTACGCGGTCTACCAGTTCTTCCAGAACGGCGGCGCCGAGGCCGAGATCGTCCGGATCACCGCCGTGAAGCCGAAGAACCCGCCGGCCGACGGGCCCAGCTACCCCGCGCCCGCCACGCTCGTCCTGCCCGCCGCCTCCGGCGCCGCCGCCGACGCGGTCACGCTCACCGCCGTCAGCCCCGGCGACTGGGGCAACCACCTGCGGGCCCGGGTCGACCACCAGACCCGCGACAAGGCCGCGAGCGCCGCCGACCAGAAGAGCTTCAACCTCACCCTGCGCGACGCCGTCACCGGCGTGACCGAGAGCTACCTCAACGTCAGCTCGCTGCCCGGCAGCCCCGACCGGCTGAGCGTCGCCCTCGCCGCCTCCGCTCTCGTCACCGTCCCGGCCTCGGCGGACGGCAGGCTGCTCGCGGCCAATACCGACGTCCCGCCCGGCCAGGACCCGTTCCCGGACGGCAAGGGCCCCGGCCAGGGCAACTGGTACGTCACTGCCGGCGGCGGCCTGGACGGGACGGCGACCCCGGTCGCCGCCGACTACCTCGGCGACAGCTCCCCGGTCAAGGACGGCAAGCAGGGCATCTACCAGCTGCTCAAGACCGACATCTTCAACATCCTCTGCCTGCCCGGGCCGCCCGGCCAGAACGGCCCGGCCGGGATCCTCCCCCAGGCCGCCAAGCTCTGCCTGGACCGCCGGGCGATGCTCGTCGTCGACCCGCCGGACGCCTGGCACAACGTGGCCGACGTCACCAGGGCCGCCGCCCCGGGCGGCACCGGCCTGCCGCTCGCCGGCGACCCGGGCGCCCGCAACGCGGCCGTGTACTTCCCGCGCGTCCTGCTCGCCGACACCGAACAGCAGAACCTCGTCCGCGACTTCCCGCCCTGCGGCGCCGTCGCCGGGGTGTGGGCCCGCACGGACGTCGCGCGCGGCGTGTGGAAGGCCCCGGCGGGCACCGACGCGGGCCTCGCCGGCGTCGTCGCGCCGCTCGTGCCGATGACCGACCCGGAGAACGGCATCCTCAACCCGTACGGCGTCAACTGCCTGCGCCGGCGACCGGTGTTCGGCAACCTCGTGTGGGGCGCGCGGACGCTGGTCGGCGCCGACGTCCTCGCCGACCAGTGGAAGTACGTCCCGGTGCGCCGGACCGCCCTGTTCATCGAGGAGAGCCTGTTCCGCGGCACCCAGTGGGTGGTGTTCGAACCCAACGACGAACCGCTGTGGTCCTCGATCCGGCTCAACGTCGGCGCGTTCATGAACACGCTGTTCCGCCAGGGCGCCTTCCAGGGCCGCACGCCCAGGGACGCCTACCAGGTGGTGTGCGACGCGACGAACAACCCGCAGAACGACATCGACCGCGGGATCGTCAACATCCAGGTCGGCTTCGCCCCGCTCAAGCCCGCCGAGTTCGTGATCATCCACATCCAGCAGCTCGCCGGCCAGATCCAGGTCTGAGCGCACCCTCACGGAGAGGCAGGCCATGGCCGACAGCAGGACGAAGCGCCGCGACCCGTACAAGAACTTCCGCTTCCGGGTGAAGTTCGGCGGCGGCACCGACTACATCGCGGGCGTCAGCAGGGTCACCGGGTTCAAGCGCAGCACCGAGGTGATCAAGCACCGCAGCGGCGGCGACCCGGCCACCAGCACCAAGCTGCCGGGGCGCACCGAGTACGACGCGATCACCCTGGAGCGCGGGGTCACGAGCGACAAGGTGTTCGAGCAGTGGGCGAACCGGGTCTGGAGCCTGACCAATGCGAGCGGCGGGCTGGAGTCCTCGCTCAAGGACTTCCGGCGGGACATCATCGTCGACGTCTTCAACGAGGCCGGCCAGAAGGTGCTCTCCTACCAGGTGTTCAACTGCTGGGTGTCGGAGTACCAGCCGGTCTCCGACCTCGACGCCAACGCCAACGCGGTCGCCATCCAGCACATCAAGCTGGAGAACGAGGGCTGGGTGCGCGAGGACCTGCCCGAGCCGGTCGAGACGTCCTTCGAGGACCCGGCCTGACGATGGACGAACTCACCGGAGCCCCAGCCGATGTCACCGCGCTGACGGAGGAGGGCCTGCTCGCCGTCTGGGAGGCCGGGCGCGGGCAGGACCCGGTCCGGCGCGCCCTGGTGCTCGCCGCGGCGGGCGGCGGCGATCCGGCGGCCGTCGCGGACCTGGCCGTCGGGCGGCGCGAGGAGCTGGTGCTGGGCCTGCGCGTGCGGTGCTTCGGCCCCGGCCTGCCGTGCGCCGTCACCTGCCCGTCCTGCCGGACGGAGCTGGAACTCGAACTGACCGCGCAGGACGTCACGGCCGCGGCGCCGGAGGGCGAACGCGTCGTACGGGCCGGGGGTTTCGAGCTCGCGTTCCGTCCGGTCACCACCCGGGACCTGCTCGCCGTCCGGGGCGCGCCGCGCGCCGCCGCCCGGCGGGCCCTGCTCCGGCGGGTCCTGACCTCGGCGGTCGCGGACGGACGGCCGGTCGCCGCCGACGCGCTCCCGGCGGACGTCCTGGAGGCCGTGGCGGGCGCCCTGGCCGCGCTGGATCCGCAGTCGGACGTCCGGCTGGACCTCGACTGCGCGGAGTGCGGCCACGCCTGGACGTCGCCGTTCGACGCCTCCGGCTACCTGTGGGCCGAACTCGACGCCCACGCCAGGCGGTTGCTCCACGACGTGCACGCGCTCGCCACCGCCTACGGCTGGACGGAGGCCGAGGTGCTCGCGGTCGGGCCCGAACGACGGCAGCTGTACCTGGAGTTGGTGACGGCATGAACGACTTCGTGAGCCGCCTGCTGGGCGCCGGCGGCGCGGACGGGCCGCCGATACGGCCGCTGATCGGGTCGATCTTCGAGCCCCGGCGGAGGACACAGCCGTGGCTTCCGTTCACCGAACCTTCCCCTCTCCCCGCGGAGTCGGAGGTCGCTGACGCCAACCCTCCGGCCGCCCAGCAGGAGCTGCCCGTCGGCGCGCCACACGATCTCCCGCCGACACCGCGCGCCTCCGCCGGGCGCGCACCCGAACCTCCGCAGGCCGTCCGGGCGGAGCCCCCCACCGGCCCCGGGCGGCCTGCGGAACCCACCGCCTTCGCCCTCCCGAAACCCCGCCGTGCGGACGCCCCGCCCGGGGAACCCGCGCAGGAGGAGGGCCCGTCGGAGCAGCACGCCACGCCCGAGGAGCCCACGGAGGACGCCCCGGCGGCGCCCGCGCCCGACCCCGTCCACGCGCACCCCGTGCCGTCCTCCCCCATCGACGCGTCGCTCGTCGACCCGCTCCTCACGCCCCGGCGCGAGCGCGCCGCCGCGGTGCCGACCGTGCGCATCACCATCGGCCGCGTCGAGGTCCGCGCCGGCCGCCAGCCGCCCGTCCCGCAGCCGCCGCGCCGGATCCCCGGGCGGCGCCCGGCGATGAGCCTGGAGGACTACCTGCGCACCCGCTCCGAAGGGGGCGGCGGGAGGTGAGCGACGAAGAGGCCATCGCCGCCGTCACCAAGACCCTGAGCGGACTCGTGCTCGGCGCCCTGGCCGACGTGCCCGGCGCGGGCGTGGACACCCGCCCCCTGGACGAACTCGTCGACGGCACCCGCGACAAGCTCGTCAACCTCTACCTCTTCCAGGCCGACGTGGACGGCGCCCTGCGCGACGCCGACCAGCCCGGCCTCGCCCCCGGCGAGAGCGGCGGTCCGCCGTTCCCGCTCACCCTGCACTACCTCGTCACGCCGTTCGTCAAGCGCGACCCCGGCCTCGACGCCCAGCGGCTGCTCGCCCGCGCCGTCCGCGTCCTGAACGACAACCCGGTGCTCCAGCGCGGCGAACTGGCCGCGTTCGCGCCGGAGAGCGACGTCGCCAAGCAGCTCGACCGGATCCGGATCACCTGGCAGCCGTTCGGCGAGAAGGACATCTACTCGCTCTGGACGGCGTTCCAGACCCCGTACCGGATGTCGGTCGCCTACGAGGTCGGCGTGGTGCTGATCGACGGCCACCGCCCGCCGACCGTCCCCGTGCCGGTGCTCACCCGGGGCGCGGACGACCGCGGGCCCGTCGCGCAGGGCTTCCTCCCGCTCGGCCTGCCGGCCCTCGACGCCGCCGTGCCGCCGGGCGGGCAGCCCGCCGTGCGGGGCGGTGAGACGGCGGTGCTGCGCGGCAGCGGGCTGGCGGCCCCGGCCGAGGTGCGGCTGAGCCATCCGCTGCTCCCGGCGCCGGTCGCCGTCGCCCCGGACCACGTCACCGGTACCCAGGTGCAGTTCACCGTCCCCGTCGGCACGGCCGCCGGGCTCTGGTCGGCCGGGTTCTCCCTCGCCGGGCAGCTCACCAACGAGGTCCCGCTCGCCGTCGCGCCGCGGATCACGCACCTGCCCGCGCAGGTCGGGCGGCACGACGACGGGAGCGCGCAGATCGACGTCCGCTACTCCCCCGCCGCCCTGCCCGGACAGCCGGTGCTGCTGGTCCTCGACGGCCGCGCCGTCCCGCCCGACCCGCTGCCGCACGGCGTGCCGCGCCCGCCCGGCCACGCGCGGTTCACCGTGCCGGACGCGGCCCCCGGGCGGCACCTGGTGCGGTTGCGGGTCGCGGGCGTGGACAGCCTCCTGGTCGACCGCTCGGGCACCCGGCCGGTGTTCGACCCGAGCCAAGCGGTGACGGTCCTGTGAGCGGCGGGACGGGTGAGGAGAAGGAAGCCGCCAACAGCCGGTTCCTCGCCGCGTCGCTCGCGTGGTTGCGGCTGCTGCTGCACCGGGCGATCGCGGACGGTCCGGCGCGGACGGAACCCCCCCCCCCCCCCCCCGCGCCCCGGGGCCCGGGGGGGGGGGGGGCGGCGCCCGGGGCGGGCCGGGGCGGGCCCCGCCGCCCCGCCCCCCCCGCCCCCGGGGGCGCCCCCCCCCCCCGCGGCCACTCCGGCCGTGACGAAAGTGACCGACCGTCAACTCTTGTCGGCCGCAATGAAGATCAGCGACGCCGAGGCCGTCGCCACCCCGCCCCTCGCCGAACTCGCCGGCCGCCTCGGCCTCACCCGCTTCGAGCGCGACACCCTGTTCCTGTGCGCGGCCGTCGAACTGGACCCCTCCATCACCAGCCTCTACGCCCTCGCCCAGGGCGACGAACGCCTCACCCACCCCACCTTCGGCCTCGCCCTCGCCGTCCTCCCCGACCCCGCGTGGGACGTCGTCTCCCCGCAAGGCGGCCTGCGCTACTGGCAGTTGGTCGAGATCGCCCGCCCGCCCGGACAGAGCTTGGTCGGCAGCGTCCTGCGCGCGGACGAGCGGGTCGTCAACCACCTCAAGGGCCTGAACGACCTCGACGACCGCCTCACCCCGCTCGTCGAGCGCTTCCGCCCCGGCTCCCCCGCCGACCTGCCGCCCTCCCAGCAGGCCGTCGCCGACGAGATCGCCCGCACCTGGCGGCGGCCCGGCGCACCCGTCGTCCAGCTCGTCGGCGCCGACGCCCCCGGCAAGCGGCTCGTCGCCGCCCGCGCCGCCGCCGAGAGCGGACTGCTCGTCTGCCGCCTGCCCGCCGCGCTGCTGCCCGCCGATCCCGCCGCGCTCGACCACTTCGCCCGGCTCTGGCGCCGCGAGGCCGCCCTCCTGCCGCTCGCGCTCTACCTCGACGCCGAGGACACCGACCCCGCGGACCCGCTGCCCGAACGCTTCCTCGCCCGGGCCGGCGGCGCCCGCCTGCTCGCCGCCCGCGAGGGCCGCCCCGACCCGGACGGCGAGGCACGGCTCCTCGACGTCGCGCCGCCGACCCCGGCCGAACGGGCCCGCGCCTGGCGGGACTTCTACGGCCCGGTGCCCGAAACGGACGCGCTCGCCGCGCAGTTCGGGCTGGAGCTGCCCGCCATCCGCGCGGCCGCCGCCGTCGCCGTCGCCGACGGGGACCCGGCGGCCGCCTGGCGAGCCTGCCGGATCCGCACCCGGCCCCGCCTGGACTCCCTCGCCCAGCGCCTCGAACCCAAGGTCACCTGGGACGACATCGTGCTGCCCGAGGCCGGCCGGCGCGCGCTGGAGCGGATCGCCGACCAGGTGGCGCACCGCACCACGATCTACGAGACCTGGGGCTTCGGGGAGCGCATCACCCGGGGCCTCGGCGTGGCCGCGCTGTTCGCCGGCCCGAGCGGCTCCGGCAAGACGATGGCCGCCGAGGTGCTCGCCCACCACCTGCGCCTCGACCTGTACCGGATCGACCTGTCCGCCGTCGTCAGCAAGTACGTCGGGGAGACGGAGAAGAACCTGCGCCGCCTGTTCGACGCGGCCGAGGACGGCGGCGCGATCCTGTTCTTCGACGAGGCGGACGCGCTGTTCGGCAAGCGCAGCGAGGTGCGGGACGCGCACGACCGCTACGCCAACATCGAGGTCAACTACCTGCTCCAGCGCATGGAGGCCTACCGGGGCCTCGCCGTGCTGGCCACCAACCTGCGCTCGGCGCTGGACGGCGCGTTCCTGCGGCGGCTGCGGTTCGTCGTCGAGTTCGAATTCCCCGGCCCCGAGCAGCGCCAGGCGATCTGGGCGAAGGCGTTCCCGGACCCGGCCCCGCGGGGCGGTCTCGACCTCGACCGGCTCGCCCGGCTCCAGGCGAGCGGCGGCATGATCCGCAACATCGCCGTCAACGCCGCCTTCCTGGCCGCCGCCGCGGGCACGCCGATCACCATGCCGCACGTCCTGTCGGCCGCCCGCAGCGAGTTCGAGAAGCTCGAACTGCCCATGACCGAACGGGACTTCGCCTGGGAAGGAGAGCGGCCGTGACGATCGAGCTGCACATCGACCACCTTGTTCTCGACGGCCTCGACGGCCTGGACGGCCCGGACGGCCCGGACGGCCCGGACGGCTCGCGCGGCGCCACGGAGGCGATCGCCGCCGCCCTGCGCACCGAGCTCGCCCGCCTCCTCTCCTCCGCCCCGGCGGCGACGTGGCGCCCCGCCCGGGCCGGCGTGCTGCGCGGTCCCGAGGTGACCGTCGGCGGCGCCGAGTCGACCGGACGCGAGCTCGCCGGATCCGTCTTCCGGGCGGTGCGCGATGGGCGCTGAACACGTCCACCGTCCGGCCGACCGGGCCCGCGGGAAGGCCGAGAACGCCGGCGCGCCCCTGCCCGCGCCCACCGCCGAGCGGATGGGCGCCGCCCTCGGCCGGGACTTCAGCGAGGTCCGTGTCCACACCGGCGCCGACGCCGACCGGGCGGCCCGCGCGGCCGACGCTCAGGCGTTCACCGTCGGCCACGACGTCGTGTTCGCCGACGGCGGCTTCGCCCCGGGCACCGAACACGGCGACCGGCTCCTCGCCCACGAACTCGGCCACGTCGTCGAGCAGCGCACCACCGGCCCCCGGCTCGCCCGCCAGCCCGCCGGGCAGCCGGTCGCCCCGCCGGAGACCGACCGGGGGCTCTTCGTCGACGAGGCGACCCGGTTCCTGCGCGGCGCCGCCGAGTACTACGGCCTCTCCGGCCCGCCGGGCCCCGGCGGAGGGCCGCTGGTGCGGGTCCAGCCCGCCGCCGTCCCCGGCCGGCTGAAGGACTTCCTGCGCATCCGCGACGACGCCTCGACCGCGATCACCGCGGTGCTGGGCGGCGACCCGACGCGCACCGGCACCCTCCGCAGGGCCTACGCCGACGCCGTCCGCACCCTGCTCACCGCAGCGGCCGCCGCCTCCCCCGGCACGACCGCCGACGCGCTCTACCTCCGGCACCAGCAGCTCATCCACGCCTGGGGCTGGCCCGAGACCCGCCTCGACCCGCAGCGGAACGTCCTCCTGGACACCCTGCCCGCCGCCGAACGGACCCGGATCCGCGTCACCACCGACGACGTGACCCTCGCGAGGATGGCCACGGTCTTCGGCCCCAATCCGCCCGTCCGCCCGCTGCCGCCGGACACCACCGTGACGCTCGCGCCCACCATCCCCGCCGGACAGCGGACGGGCCTCGCCAACCTGGCCCGCTACCTCGTCACCGACGCCCCGCCGCTCCTCGCGCCGAACCGGAGCACCACGCTGCGCCTCGACCTCACCGCCCAGGGCGGCGGCCGGGGCACCTACCGGTTCACCGAGGTCGAGCACCCCGGCCCGCCCGTCCGGCGCGAGGTGCTCGTGGAGCACCTCGCGACCCTCGGGCCGGAGCGCGACCAGGGCCAACCACGGCCGGGCGGCGACGAGTTGTTCACCCGGCACCGGTTCGTCCGCGGCACCGCCTGGACCGACGGCGAGTACGCCCAGCTCCTCGGCGCGCTGGCCGCCGTCCCCGACGGCGTCCTCGGCCGGATCGAGCAGATCACGTTCGTCCGCGTGGCCTCCCTGTCCTCGGGACACGACGCCGAATACTCGCTCGCGGACCACACCGTGTCCGTTGCCGACAGCGCCTTCCAGGGACGGGCCGGCTCCCTGCGCGCCTTCCAGGGCCCGGACCAGCCGGGGAGCGGCTTCCAGCGGCTGATCGTGCACGAGCTCGGACACGCGTACGACTGGGCGGCCCTGCGCGCCGCGCAGACCGCCGCCGCCCAGGCCACCACGGCGCGCAACACCTTCCTCCGGCAGAACGGGCGGCCCCGGCGCGGCGGACAGTTCTCCATCCCGCCCGGCCAGACCGCCGCCTGGGACCGGGTCCGGCACGCCGACGACGACGCCCGGGCCGCCGTCGGCACGGCGCGCGGCGGGTCCGGCGCCCGCTTCGTCCGCGACCCGCGCACCGGGACGAACACCCTCACCGACGCCCTCCCCACGGGCGAGGCCGCCGCCTTCCGCACCGCGGCCGCCCAGGACGGCGACACCCGGATCACCACCTACGCCGACCGCAACTGGCGCGAGTTCTATGCGGAGTCCTTCGCCCTCTACCTCACCGACCCGGAGACCTTCCAGCGCCTGCGCCCCCACCTGTACCAGCACTTCGCCGACCGCCTGCCCGCCCCGGGGAGGCAGCCGTGACCGCCCGCGAAGTCGCCGAACCCGCCGACCGCACGCCCGTCCTCAGGCGCTGCGGCACCGAGGCCTGCGGGTGCGAGACCGACGAACCGCAGCTGCGACGCCACGCCACCGGCGAAGGCCCGGCGCTGGCACCGCCGGAGGTCCGCGCGGTGCTCGGCTCCCCGGGGGCGCCGCTCGACGCGGAGGCCCGCGAGCTGCTCGAACCGCGCTTCGGCCAGGACTTCAGCGGTGTGCGGGTGCACACCGACGACCGCGCGGCGGCGTCGGCGGAGGCCGTCCGCGCGCGGGCCTACACGGTCGGCACGGACATCGTCTTCGCGTCCGGCCGCTACGCGCCGCACACCACCGAGGGCCGTCACCTGCTGGCCCACGAGCTCGCGCACGTCGTCCAGCAGAGGCAGGCCGGCCCCGGGCTCGCCGCCGCGCCGCTGGAGGTGGGCGCGGCGGACGCTCCGGCCGAGCGCGAGGCCGAGCAGGTGGCGCGCTCCGTCACCGCCGGAGCGGCCACGCCGGTCCTGGCCACCGCGCGCACCAGCGGGGTGGTGGCGCGCCAGACGCCGCCCGGCGGTCCGGCCCCGGCCCGCGTCGTCTTCCTCGACCCGAGCGTGTTCGACCAGATCGCCCGCGGCAACACCGGGGCCGCGAACGCCCTGCGGTCGATGCTGTCGTCCGGGGTCAGGGTGCTGGTGTCGGACCAGGCCTACCAGGAGCTGATCGTCAACCGCGCGATCCCCCGCCAGGCCGTCGCCAATCAGCTGCTCCTCGACGAACTGGGCATCGGCCGCGCCCCCGCGCTCCCCGCCGGGGGCGCGCAGTCCTTCCTCCAGCAGGTGAAGGCCGCCAAGGTCCCGATCGCACCCGCCGACGCCATCATCGCGGGCGAGGCGGTGGCGGGCGGGGGCGAGTTGTGGAGCTTCGACCGCGTGGTGCGGAACAACCCGGGCAACCTCAAGCCCGTCGGGGTCCGCGTCGCGCCCGAGAGCACCAGCGTGCCCCTGGTGGCCGGCACCAAGGACTACCGGGTGGCGCGTCAGCTGCTGAACCTCCGGCCCGTGGACATCTCCCTCACCGGGACGATCACCCGCGGACCGGGCGGCGGACCGGGCGGCGGAACGCCACCGCCGGGCGGCACGCCCCCGCCCGGCGGCGCGGCGCCTGCGGCCCCTGGCGCCCCTCCCGCCGGTGGAGCGCCTCCCCCCGCCGCCGGCGGGCCCACCGCGGCCGCCCGCGCCGTCCCCGCGACCACCGCCGGTCGCGTGCCGCCGACGGGCCGTGCGGCGGCGGCCCCGTCCGCCGAGGCCCTCGAACTCGCCGCCGAGACCGGCCGGGCCGCCCGCACCAACCTGCGCCTGCTGGCCGCCGCCCGGGTCTTCGTGATCGCCACCCAGGTGCTCCAGGTCAAGGGCGCGCTCGACCTCCTGGACAAGTTCACCGCCATCGCCCAGCGCGGACTCTCCGGTCAGGGCCTCGTCCTTCCCGACGAGGTGGCCGCCGCGGCCAGGATGGCCACCGAGGCGGAGGCCTGGCGGGACGCGGCCGCCGACTTCTCCGGCCGCTTCCAGGGCGAGTCCTTCCGGCTGCTCGGCGCCGCGGCCGATCCCGTCTCGGCGGGCCGCACGGCGGGCCGGCTCTCCGAGCGCGTGGACCAGCTCACCTCGTCCCGCTGGGACCTGCCCGCCCGGATCGCGAAGGTCGAGGGCGCCCTGACCGCCGTCCGGGCCAAGCACCGGGCCGCGATGGCGATCCTGGAGTCGCAGTCGGCCCGCGTCGCCATCGCGACCGCGACCCAGGGCACCGGCGAGCTCGCCGAGCTCTTCGCCGCCTCCGTGGACCTCGAACGGATCAGGAACTCCCTGGAGAACACGCTCACCGCCCTGCGCGCCGTCGACGCGACGGTCTCCGCCGACATCGCCTTCGGCACCGCCTGGAGTGACGCCCTGTTCGACACCTGCGTCCGCGGCGGGGCCTGTTCCCGGGCCACGCTGGAGATCCCGTTCGTCGGCACGTCCAGGATCCGTTTCCTGCCGGGAGAGGAGGGGCCGTGACCGCGCTCCCCGAGGCGTTCAACCCGGTGCGCGGCGGGTTCGTGCTGGTCGACCCCGACCGCGGCACCGTACAGCGCACGATCCCGTTCCAGTACAACCCGGACACGCTCACCCGCACGCTCACCCCGCAGGGCATCGGCAGCGAGCCCGGCGACCGGCTGGAGGTGCTGCGGCTCAAGGGGCCGGCGCACGAGCAGTTCCGGTTCGACGCCGAGTTCGACGCCGCCGACGCCCCGGAGAAGTACCCGGACGGGCTCCACCCGGTGCTCTCCGCCCTGGAGTTGAGCATGTACCCGACGGTCGAGCAGCTGCGCCACGAGGACGCCCTCGCGCGGGCCGGGCAGATCGAGGTGGCGCCGACGGAGTCGCCGCTGCTGGTCCTGGTGCTCGGTCCCAAGCGGGTGGTGCCGGTGCGGATCACCGAGTTCACCGTCACCGAGGAGTTCTTCGACCAGGCACTCAACCCGGTGCGGGCGAAGGTCGGGATCGGCGTACGGGTGCTCACCGTGGACGACCTCGGCCACCAGCACCACGGCGGGGTGCTCTACCTGACCTACCAGGGCCGCAAGGAGGGCTTCGCGCAGTCCGTCCGCAATCCGGTCTCCGACGTCGGCACGCCGCGCGTCTGACGATCCCGCGCGTCCGACCGCCCCCGCGCGTCCGACCGACCCCACGAGGAGACAGCCGTGTTCGCCCTCACCAGCCGCTACCGCGCCCTGCCGACCGCCACCCACCGCCTGCCGGACGGGCGGACGGTGACGTACGTCCGGCGGCGCTTCCTGCCGCACCCGGAGGACCTCACCCTCCTGCGCGAACACGTCGTCGCGGCGGGCGAGCGGGCGGACCGGATCGCCTTCGCCGAACTGGGCGACGCCGAGCTCGCCTGGCAGCTCGCGGACGCCAACCGGGCCGACGACCCGGACGAACTCGCCGTCACCGGGCGGCGGTTGCGCGTGACACTGCCCGCCGTGCCGGGACCGGGCGCCGCCTCACTGCTCGTCCCCGGAGCGCTCCATGGCTAGGAGCGTCCAACTCCTGCTCCGGATCGGCGACATCGTCACCGCGCCCGCGCCGCAGCCGCTCATGGACGCGCTGCAGTCCGTGCAGGTGACGTCGAGCGCCGGAGCCCGCAGCGGCTTCCAGCTCACCTTCGCCGTCAGCAAGAAGTCCGTCATCACCCGGACGCTGCTGCCGGCCGGCCTGCTCGACCCGCCCGCCCGGGTGGTGATCGCCGCGATCGTCGCCGGCTCCACCGAGGTGCTGATGGACGGCGTGATCACCCGGCACGAGCTCAACCCCGGCGACGCGCCCGGCACCGGCACGCTCACCGTCACCGGCGAGGACCTCACCCTCCTCATGGACCTGCGCACCGAGCACGCCTGCTACCCGGCCATGCCGCACAACGTCCGCGCCACGCTCGTCCTGCTCAAGTACGCGCTGTACGGGGTCGTTCCGGTCGCCGTCCCGCCGATCGTCCCGACCGTCCCGAACCCGCTCGACCAGATCCCCGTCCAGTCGTCCACCGACCTCGCGTACCTGCGCAGCCTCGGCCAGGAGGTCGGGTACACCTTCTACCTCGTGCCGGGGCCGGCGCCCGGCACGAGCATCGCCTACTGGGGCCCGGAGGTGCGCATCGGCGTGCCGCAGCCCGCGCTGACCGTCAACTCCGGTGCGGCGGACAACGTCGAGCACCTGTCCTTCTCCTTCGACGGGCTCGCGCGCACCCAGTACACCGTCCGCATCACCGAACCCACCACCAAGATCGGCATCTCGGTGCCGATCCCCAGCCTCAGCCTCCTCAAGCCGCCGCTCGCCGCCCGCCCGGCCGTCGCCCTGCGCGAGGAACCGCTCGTCAAGGTCACCGACCGCTCGCTCACCGACGCGATGCTGCGCGCCGTCAGCGTCACGTCCCAGGCCGCCGACGCCGTGTCCGGACAGGGCAAGCTCGACGTCCTGCGCTACGGCCGCGTGCTCGCCGCGCGCGGCCTCGTCGGCGTGCGCGGCGCGGGCCCCGCGTACGACGGCCTGTACTACGTCGGCAGCGTCACCCACGACATCAAGCGCGGCGAGTACACCCAGAGCTTCACCCTCGCCCGGGACGGCTTCGTCCCCTTCACCGACCGGGTGGCCCCGTGACCGCGCCCAGCGCCAACCAGCAGCCCGACTTCCGCGACCTCTACCGCGGCGTCGTCGTCTCCAACTTCGACCCGCTGCAAAAGAACCGCGTCATGGTCCGGGTCGACGACGTCCTGGGCAACGACCCGTGCATCTGGGCCGTCCCGCAGTACGCGACCGCCGGGATGCACGTCGTGCCGGCCGTGCAGTCCGGCGTGTGGGTCAAGTTCGAGGACGGCGACGTCAACCGGGCCGTGTGGACCGGCTTCTGGCGCGGCGGGACGATCGAGCAGCCGCCGGTCGCCGCGCTCGTGCCGCCCGAGGTGCCGCAGGTCGTGCTCAGCACCCCGGGCGGCACCTACGTGCTGCTCACCGACGCCACCGAGCCCACCGGCGGCATCCGGCTCCAACTGCACGGCGCCGCGGGGCCGTACATCAAGCTCAGCGAGGCCGGGATCGAACTCTCCTGCGGGCCCGGCCTCGCGAGCATCCGCCTCGTCGGCACCTCCGTGATCATCAACAACGGCACGCTCGTCGTACCGCAATAGCGCTTGGGGGACCACATGCCCGGCCTCGCCCTCCACACCGGAGCGACCATGACCTGCCCGCACGGCGGCACCGTGACCATCCTGCCCGCCGGGCCGCCCGGGGCGCTGGTCCAGGGGATGCCGGTCGCGACCAGCGCCGGCCGGCTCGTGATCGCGGGCTGCGCCGTGACGCCGCCGTGCGCGACCGTGCAGTGGGCGAACGTGTCCTCCGTGCTCGTCAACGGCGCGCCACTGCTGGTGCAGGCGCCGCCGCCGACCCCGCCGCCCGTGCCCGGCGGCGGGGTGTGCATCGGGTCGCCGACTCCCGCTCCTCCACTGGTCCTTGCGATGCAGACCCTCGTCACGGGGCTGTGAGCCATGGACCCGGCCTTCCCCTTCCGCATCGACGGCCGCGGCCGCACCGCCGAGGCCGCCTACCCGGACCACGTGCGCGACATGATCGAACAGCTCCTGTTCACCACCCCCGGCGAGCGCGTCAACCGCCCCGACTTCGGCTGCGGCCTGCTCGACCTCGTCTTCGAGCCCGACAGCGTCGAACTCGCCGCCGCCCTCCAGGTCTCCGCCGAGGGCGCCCTGCACCGCTGGCTCGGCGACGTCATCGTCGTCGACTCGCTCCGGGTGACGGCCGAGGAGAGCACCCTGCGCATCGAGCTGCGCTACCTGCTCATCGCCACCGGCGAGGTCCGCACCGACGTCCTCGAAGGGAGCGTGGCACGGTGAAATGCTCCGACGAGCGGCGGCGCGCCAAGCTGCGCACCTCCGACCTCAACGGCATCGACAGCGTGGACGTCCTCGACGACGCCCTCGTCGTCGTCCTCTTCGGCAAGGCGCCCGCGGGCCTCACGCCCGCCAACTTCCGCATCGACGGCGGCGAGCGGATCACCGGCATCACCGTCACGGCGGTGCGCCGGGAGGCCGACGCGGAACGGGAGTTGGCCGACCGGCTGGTCCTCGCCGTCGACCGGCCCGGCGATCTCTCCACCTACCGTCTGAGCGTCGTCCGCGCCGACCCGCACGGGCGGCCGAGCACCGACCCGTACCCCGGATTCGACTCCCGGTACGCGAGCGCCGCGTTCACCTTCCGGCCCGAGTGCGCGACGCTCGACTGCGCCCCCGCCGACACCTGCACGCCCGCGCCCCCGCCCGCGCCCGAGATCGACTACCTCGCCAAGGACTACGCGAGCTTCCGCCAACTCCTGCTCGACCGGCTCTCGTTGACCATGCCCGCCTGGACCGAGCGGCACGTCCCCGACCTCGCCATCACCCTCGTCGAACTCCTCGCCTACGAGGCCGACCGCCTCGGCTACCGCCAGGACGCCGCCGCCACCGAGGCCTACCTCGACACCGCCCGCCACCGCGTCTCCGTGCGCCGCCACGCCCGGCTCGTCGACTACGCCATGCACGACGGCTGCGCCGCCCGCGCCTGGGTCTGCCTGGAGACCGACGAGGAACTCACCCTGCCCGCCGGGGACTTCCGCTTCCTCACGCTCGCCCCCACCGTCCTGCCCGAGCTCGGCCCCGCCCTGCTCGCCACCGACCTCCGGCAGCGCCGCCACCTGCCGCCGTACCAGGTCTTCGAACCCGTCCACGCCGAACCCGTGCCACTGCGCCCCGCCCACAACCTGATCCACGTGTGGACGTGGGGCGACGCCGAGTGCTGCCTCCCGGCCGGTGCCACCTCGGCCTCCCTCGTCGACGGTTCACCGGACCGCCGGGCCCTGTGCCTGCGCCCCGGCGACGTCCTGGTCTTCGAGGAGGTCCTCGGCGCCAGGACGGGCGCCCCCGCCGACGCCGACCGCACCCACCGCCAGGCCGTCCGCCTCGTCTCCGTCACCGAGGACCTCGACCGGCTCTACGACCAGCCCCTCCTGAACGTCACCTGGGCCCACGAGGACGCGCTGGCCTTCCCACTCTGCGTCAGCGCGCGCGGCGGCCTCGACTGCACGGACCTGGAGGTCGGCGTCGCGCGCGGCAACGCCGTGCTCGTCGAGCACGGCGCGAGCATCGACTGGTGCGACCAGCCGGCGGAGCCGATCGACGTGCCCGTCGCGCCTGCGCAGGAACCCGGCTGTCCTTCGTGCTGCGCAGACGACACCGTCGGCCGGCCGGCCTACCCGCCGCTGCCCGTCCGCTTCTCCCCCGCGCTGCGCCGGCTCCCCGTCACGCAGAGCGCCCCCTTCCCCACCGACGCCGTCATCGCCGCCGCCCAGGCCGCGCGCCTCCTCGGCCTGCCCGACCGCGCCCGGCAGCGCCTCACCGCCATCTGGCACCGCCTGCCCCCGCACGACGGCACGCTCACTCCGGCCGAACGCGCCTACCTGGTCGTGCTGTTCGGCGAGGCCGCCCTCCAGCGCCTCGGTGCCGACGACCACCCTCGCGAGGCGCTGCGCACCCTGCTCGCCCGCTTCGACGACCTCCTCGCGGCCAAGCTCGCCCGCCTGCGCGAGCTCGTCCGCCGGGCGAGGGCCGGCCAGGTGCTCCGGCACGACGCCGAGGGCTGGGAGCTCGGGCAGAGCTGGGGCGAGGACGAGGCCGCGCACCTCCGCGAGGACGACCCCGCGTTCCGCGGCCCGGCCGCGCTCGCCACCACCCCCGACCCCCGCGCCGCGCTGCCCGCCGTCTGCCTCACCGACCAGGACGGCCAGGAGTGGCACCCCCGCCGCGACCTGCTCGACAGCGGCCCGGCGGACCGCGACTTCGTCGGCGAGACGGACGACGACGGCGTCCTGCGGCTGCGCTTCGGCGACGGCCTGAACGGCGCGGCGTTCCCCCTCGCCGACGCCCCCGGCGCGCAGTGCACCGCCCGCTACCGCGTCGGCAACGGCACACCCGGCAACGTCGGCCCCGAGGCGATCAGCCGGATCGTCCTCTGCGCCACCCACCGGCACGGCATCCGCGCAGTCCGCAACCCGCTGCCCGCCGCCGGCGGCGTCGATCCCGAGCCCGTCGACGACGTCCGCCGCCTCGCGCCGGTCGTGCCGACCACCCGGCTCCTGCGCGCGATCACCGCGGACGACTACGCGGCGTTGGCCGCCGCCGTCCCGGGCGTCCGCCGGGCGGCGGCGGACCTCCGCTGGACGGGCAGCTGGTACGAGGCGCAGGTGGCCGTCGAGGCCTTCGGCACCGAGACGGCCCCCGGCGCGCTGCTCGACGCCGTCCGGGCGGCGCTGTTCCGCTACCGCCGGATCGGCCACGACCTCGCGGAGTTCACCGCGACGCTCGTCCCGCTCGACGTCGCGCTCCACGTGCGGGTCGAGCCCGACCACGTCGCCGGGCACGTCCGCGCCGGGCTGCTGGCCGCCTTCGCCGCGCTCTTCGCCCCGGACGCGCTCGTCTTCGGCGACCCCGTCCGGGTCAGCCGGCTGGTGGCAGCGGCGGCGGCCGTCCCCGGCGTGCAGCACGCCGAAGTCACCCGCCTGCACCGCCTGTTCGCGGATCCGGCCGACCGCGGCGACGCGCTCACCAGCGGGGTGCTGCCGATCGGTCCGCTGGAGGTCGCGCAGCTCGACAACGACCCGTCCCGGCCCGAACACGGCCGGCTCGCACTCGACTTGGAGGGCGGCCGATGACCTGCACGTCCGGCTCCTGCGCCGACACCTGCTGCACGGGCGGCACCTGCTGTACAGGCGTGGAGGCCGTCACGCCGACGCCCGTCTTCAACCCGCCCGGGCAGCCCGCGCTCGCCTACCGCGCGGGCACCTACGCGACCTTCCGCGCGTCCATGCTCGCCCGGCTCTCCAGCCGCCGCGCCCTCGACCCGCTCACCACCCGCGAACCGGACGACCCCGCGATCGCCCTGCTCGACTGCTGGGCGGTGGTCGGCGAGGTGCTCACCTTCTACCAAGAGCGCATCGCCGACGAGGGCTACCTGCGCACCGCCACCGAGCCGGAGTCCCTCGACCACCTCGGCCTGCTCGCCGGCCACCGCCCCCGCCCGCCGCTCGGGTCGAGAACCCACCTCGCGTACACGCTCGACCCGGGGGCGCACACCCTCGTCCCGGCCGGGTCCGGGGTGAAGAGCCAGGCGGCGGCCGGGCAGCTGCCGCAGACCTTCGAGACGAGCGAGGACCTCGTCGCCCGCGCCGAGTGGAACACCCTGGCCGTCCGCCTCGCCGACCCGCCGGACATCACGCGCGAGAACATCGACTCGGCGCTCGTCACCTTCGCCGTGGACGGGACGACCGCCAACCTCCGCAAGGGGGACCGGCTGCTGTTCACGTTCGCCCCGACCGGCCTCGCCCCCGACGTCCACGCCCGGACGGTCGCCGAGTCCGCCGTCGACTTCACCGCCGGACGGACCGAGGTCACGCTCGTCTCCGCCACCACACCGCTCGGCGCGTTCACCGCCGCCGTCGCCGCCCTCGCCGACTCCGTGCGCACCACCACCGGGGATGCCGTGACCCGCACCGACCCGGTGGCGGCACGCATCGTCAGCGACATCCTCACCCCGCTGGCGGCCCTGCTCCTGCCCACGCTCACCCCGGCCGGCGCCCTGTTCGAGGTCGCCCCCGAGCTCCAACGGCTCGCGGAGGCCGTCGCGTTGGCGGCCCGCGGCGCGAGCTGCGCCCTCGCCGACTGGCTCGGGTCCGACTCCACCACCACCCCGAGCCCCGTCGCCACCGTCCGGAGCGACGGCGCCGCCCTGCTCGTCCTCGCCGCCCGACTGGCCCGCCGGACGGACCCCGAGCTCACCGGACTGCGCTCGCTCGCCCGCTCGCTGGTCTGCCCGGTGAGCTGCGAAGCCGACCTCACGGACGGGGGCGACGACTGCCCCGACCCCTACCAGGCCGTCGGGCTGGTCGCGTTGACGCCCGTCCTGCCGGCCCTGCGCCGCCCGCCGTCCCGCCCGCCGACGTCGGCGCGCGCCCTGGACACGTCCGTCCGGCAGTTGTTCCGGCCCGACGCGGACGCCCACCTGCGGCTGCTCGCCGCCGCCGACCCCCGGCTCAGCGAGCTGTACGACGCATGGCGGCGCGAGCGGATCGCCGACCCGCCGCCGCTCGCCGGGCTGGTGGTCCTGCGGGTCCGCGCCGCCATCGCGCTGGCCCGGCGGAAGACGCCCGCCTCCGACAACGCCGTCGACCAGGTCCTCCTCGACTCCCTCCACGACACGGTCCTCCCCGGGCGCCCGGTCCTCGTCGGCACCGGCGACGGCACGGACACACTCGTCCTGTTCCCCGACCGCGTCCTGCCCGCCCAGCTCGACGTGACCGACCCGAGCGGCAAGAAGATCGGCGAAGTCACCGTCACCATGCTGGAGTTCGACACCCCGGTCGAGGCATCGAAGCTCGCCAGGGGCACCCCGCTGTGGGCCCAGGGCGAGCCGCTCACCCCCGTCGGCCCGCAGATCCCCGACGACGTCGGCGCCGCCGCGATCGACCTCGCCCAGTGCTACGACGGCCTCAAGCCCGGCCGCTGGATCGTCGTCTCCGGCGAACGCACCGACGTCCCGCACACCAGCGGCGTGCAGGCCGCCGAACTCGCCATGATCGCCGGCGTCGGCCAGCGGCTGGACCGGACGGTCGACGGCGAGCCGGTGCTCCAGCGCGGCCAGGGCCCGCAGACCCGCCTCCTGCTGGCCAACGACCTCGCCTACACCTACCGCCGGTCCAGCGTCACGATCTTCGGCAACGTCGTCGCCGCCACCCAGGGCGAGACCCGCGACGACGTCCTCGGCAGCGGCGACGCGAGCCTGCCGGGCCAGGCGTTCCCGCTGCACTTCGTCTCCGACTCCACCCCGCTCACCTGGACCGCCGCCGACAACCCCCTCGGCGCGCAGAACTCCCTCACCCCCCGCGTCAACGGCGTCGCCTGGCACGAGACCCCCGCCCTCGCGCTCAACGGCCCCAACGACCACGCCTACGAACTGCGCGGCGCCACCGTCGCGTTCGGCGACGGCGTGCACGGCGCCCGGCTCCCCACCGGCACGCAGAACGTCACCGCCCGCTACCGCACCGGCGCCGGCGCCTCCGGCAACCTCCCCGCCGGCAAGGTCAACCAGCTCGCCGCCCGCCCGCTCGGCGTCAGCGCCGTCACCAACCCGCTGCCCGCCACCGGCGGCGCCGACGGCGACGGCCCCGACGACGCGCGCACCGTCATCCCGCTGCGGCTGCGGGCGCTCGACCGGCTGGTGTCCGTCCAGGACTACGAGGACTTCACCCGGGCCCGGGCGGGCATCGGCAAGGCGAGCGCCGCCAAGCTCTTCGACGGCACCCGGGAGGTGGTGCACGTGACCGTCGCGGCGGTCGGCGACGCGCCGGTCGACCCGCTGTCCGACCTGTTCATCACGCTCGAACGCTCGCTGGTGGACTTCGGGGACATCGGCGTCCCGGTCCGGGTGGCCGCGCGGGAGCTGCGGCTGATCATTCTGGACGCGGGCGTCAAGGTGCTGCCCGACTACGCGTGGGAGCTCGTGGAACCCGCCGTCCGGGCGGCGCTGGCGGCCCGGTTCGGCTTCGCCGCGCGGACGCTCGGGCGGCCCGCGTACCTGAGCGAGGCGATCGCGACGATCCAGGGCGTCGAAGGCGTGGACTACACGGACGTACACGTCTTCGCGGACGTACCCGGCGACGTCACCCCGATCCAACTGGCGCGGCTGGCCACCGGATTGACCACGGCCGACGCCTGCCTCCCGGCGCTTCCGGCCCACTTCGAGCAGATCCGGCACCGGATCGTCCGCGGTGAAACGCTGACCACGGTCGCCCAGCGGTACGGCCTCGGCCTCGCCGAACTCGCCGCGCTCAACCCGGCGTTGGACTCGCCCGAGCTCGACATCGGCCGCCACCTCACGGTGTACCGCGGCATCCGCCCCGCACAACTCGCCGTCCTCCCGGCCGATGTCCCCGAGGCCCTCACCCTCCGGAGGGTCCCATGACCCTCCACACCCCCACCCCCCGGAGGCTCCCGTGACCGCCGACCGCCTGTACGACCTCCTCCCCGCCGTCGTCCGCACCCGCGACGCCGAACAGGGCCGGCCGCTCCGGGCGTTGATCAGCGTCATCCAGGAGCAGGCCGACGTCATCGAGGCCGACATCGACCAGCTCGCCGACGACTGGTTCATCGAGACCTGCCAGGCCTGGGTCGCCCCCTACCTCGGCGAGCTCGTCGGCTACCGCGTCCTGCCCGGCTCCGCCGAGGCCCTGAGCACCCCGCCCGGCGGCACCCCCACCGAGGCCGCCCGCCGTCTCCTCGCCGCCGTCGCCGGCCGCCGCGACGTCGCCCACACCGTCGCCAACCGCCGCCGCAAGGGCACCCTCGCCCTCCTGGAGCAGCTCGCCGCCGACGTCGCCGCCTGGCCCGCGCACGCCGTCGAGTTCCGCACCCTCCTCGGCCTCACCCAGCCCGTCCGCCTCCTCGGCCGCGACCCCCGCGCCGACCGCCGCCGGCTCGCCCGCGGCCGCACGGCCGACCTCCACGCCGTCGACGAACTGGACCGCCTGGGCGGCCCGTTCGAGCGCACCGCCCGGACCGTCGACGTCCGCCGCATCGACTCGGCCCGCACCCAGGGCCGTTACAACATCCCCGAGGTCGGCCTGTTCCTCTGGCGGCTGCGCCCGTACCCCGTCACCCGCGCGCCCGCCCACTGCGACGACCGCGCCCGCACCCACTTCACCTTCAGCGTGCTCGGCAACAGCGCGCCGCTGATCGTCAGCCCGGTCGACGCCCCCGGGGCGCGCCTCGCCGACGAGAGCGCCGTGCCCGCGTTCATCCGCCGCCGCGCCTTCGCCGAGCGCACCGCGCAGTTCTACGGCCCCGGCAAGAGCCTGTGCGTCTACGTCGGCGACGAGCCCGTGCCCCTGCACCGGATCGTGCCCGCCGACCTCACCGGCTGGCGCCACCACCCCGCCAACGACCAGGTCGCGGTCGACCCCGTCCTCGGCCGGATCGCCTTCCCCGCCCGCCACGCACCCACCGAGGGCGTGTGGGTGGACTACCACCACGGCTTCAGCGCCGACCTCGGCGGCGGCGAGTACGTCCGCCCGCTCGGCCTCCGCCGCCCGCCCGCGTTCTACCCGGTCGGCAGGGGCCACCAGCTCACCGGCATCGACGACGCGCTGCGCCGCTGGCAGGCCGACAAGGCCGCCGACCCGGGCGGCAGGCACGAGGCCGTCATCGAGATCACCGACAACGGGGACTACCTGGAGCACCTCGCCGTCACCCTCGACCCCGGCGACCGCCTCACCATCCGCGCCGCCCAGCGGACCCGGCCGCTCGTGCGCGTCCTCGACTGGAGCAGCAACCGCCCCGACGCCCTGCACGTCATCGGCCCCGGCCCTGCGCCCGGCGAGAAGCCCCCGTGCATCACCTTCGACGGCCTCCTCATCGCCGGCCGCGGCCTGCGCGTCTCCGGCGGCGTCGGCGCGGTCACCGTCCGCCACTGCACCCTCGTGCCCGGCTGGTCGCTCGACCAGGACTGCAACCCCGAGCACGTCGAGGAGGCGAGCGTCGAACTCGCCGACACCCCGGCCTGCCTCCGGGTCGAGCACAGCATCCTGGGCCCGGTCGTCGTCAACGCCGACGAGGTCCACGCCGAGCCCAACCGCGTCTCGCTGTGCGACAGCGTCCTCGACGCCACCGCCCACGGCCTCGCCGCCCTGTCCGCCCCGGACCGCCGCCCCGCCCACGCCGTCGTCGACCTGCGCCGCACGACCGTCCTCGGCTCGGTCCTCACCCACGCCGTCGGCCTCGTCGAGAACACCATCGTCACGGGCTGCCTGCACGTCGACCACCGCCAGTCCGGCTGCGTCCGCTTCACCCGGCTCGGCCCCGGCTCCCGCACACCCCGCCGGTTCCACTGCGTCGACGGCCCACCCCTCCCCCGCTTCACCAGCACCCGCTACGGCACCCCCGGCTACGCCCAACTCGCCCAGGACTGCCCCGACGTGATCCGGCGCGGCGCCGACGACGGTTCCGAGATGGGCGCCTTCCACGACCTCTTCCAGCCCCAGCGCGAGGACAACCTGCGGCTGCGCCTGGCCGAGTACACCCCCGCCGGCTGCGACGCCGGCCTCGTGATCGTCACGTGACCGCCCCTTAGGAGCCCGTCCATGCAAGGCGACTTCTCCCGCACCACCTTCGACCCGGGCAAGCACTACTCCGCCGTCCTCACCCAGCAGGGCCGCGTCCAGCTCGACGCCGACCTGAACGAACAGGGCGCCCTCCTCCTGCACCAGCTGCGCACGACGATCGCCGACCTCCTCGGCCCGGCCGTCGCGCCCGCCGTCGGCGGCGGCTTCGCGATCGACGCGGTCACGGGCAGGAAGCCCCAGGAGGACCTGAAGATCCCGGCGGGCCGGATGTACGTGGACGGCATCCTGGTCGAGAACGAGCTCGACACCACCTACTGGACCCAGCCGGACCTGCGCCTCGACCCGACCGACCCCACCGCCCAACTCCCCCAGGACAAGCCCTTCGTGGTGTACCTGCGGGTGTGGGAGCGGCTGGTCACCTCCCTCCAGGACCCGACGATCCGCGAGGTCGCCCTCGGCGACCCCGGACCGGACACGGCGGCCCGCGCGAAGACCGTCTGGCAGGTCGCCGCACTCCCGGTGGCCGCCGCCACGACCGCCGACGCGCTGACCGAGTTCGCCACCCGCCTCGCCGCCTTCCGCCGCACCGGACGGCTGCGCGCCGGTGCCAAGCAGCCGCCGGCCGTCCCCGAGGACCGCTGCGAACTGCCGCCGGACAGCCGGTTCCGCGGCCCGGAGAACCAGCTCTACCGCATCGAGGTGCACACCGGCGGCCCCGCCTGGCCCGCCACCACCGGCCCGAGGTCGCGCCGCGGCTTCCTCCCCGGCGCCACGTTCAAGTGGTCCCGGGAGAACGCCTCCGTGGTGTTCCCGGTCACCGCCCTCCACGGCGCGGTCGCCACCGTCTCGGCGCTCGGCCGGGACGGCAAACTCGGCCTGGAGGTGGGCGACTGGATCGAACTCGTCGACGACACGACCGCCGGGCACGTCGCCGACGACACCGTCCTCACCGACCCGCCCCGGCCCGCCCCCCGCCTGCACCAGGTCCTCGCGATCGACGCCGTCGACCTCCTCGTCACCCTCGACCGGCAGGACGGCGACGCCGACTGCGGCCTCGGCCCCCACCCGTTCCTGCGCCGCTGGGACCACCTCGCGGCGGCGGACGACGGCGCACTCCCCCTGATCGAGAACACCTGGCTGGACCTGGAGGACGGGGTCCAGGTCCGGTTCCAGCCCGCCCCGGGCGCCAAGACCGGCACCTACCGCCGCGGCGACCACTGGCTGGTCCCCGCCCGCACCGCCATCGGCGACGTCCTGTGGCCCCAAGGCGCCGACGGCCCCGCCCCCCAGGCCCCCGCCGGCGTGCAGTACCACTACGCCCCGCTCGCCTACGTCAACGGCGCCACCATCGACGCGTCCCCCCGCAAGACCTTCCGCCCCCTGGGCAGTTGAGCGGCGGCCCGCTCGGAACGCCGTTGACCCTCACGCAATCCCGAAAGAGTTCCACCCGTGGCCCGCCGCACTCGACGGCTTCTCGTGATTGCGGCCGCGGCCGCCGCCCGACGGGCGGCCGACCTGCTGGAGGCCTTCGACGTCGGCACCGTGGTGCCCTTCACCGGCGGCGGCGCCATCGCCGTGGGAGGACCGCCGCCCGCTGCCGATCCTCGCCGGATCGCTGGGGGCGGAAAGGCTGAGCAGTGGCCGCAGCCGACAGTCAACGCGCCTGGCTGGGGGATGACTCGTCGGCGAGCTGGTTGCTGCGGTCGATCTCCGGCATGTGTGTCTCGGCCCAGAGCCGTAGGGCGGCGAGTGGCCTTTCGAGGGACAGGCCGAGTTCGGTGAGCCGGTAGTGGACGGCGGGCGGCACGGTGGGTTCCACCCGGCGCGCGACCAGGCCGTCGCGGACCAGGCTTTGCAGGGTGACGGACAGCATCTTCTGCGAGATGCCAGGGATGCGGCGCCGCAGCTCCGCGAAACGGAGCTCGTCCGGAGCCCCCTCGGCCAGCACCTTGACCGCCATCGACGTCCACTTGGTGCCGATACGGTCGAGCAACTCGCGGGTCGGGCAGCGCGGATCCAGCAGATCACCCCGCTCACCGGGCCGCGGGCCGGGTCCGCCGCGCCTCGATGTGATCACCCGGGGCTCACCACCTGAAGGAAAAGTGCCGTCTTGGACGCACCAGGATAGTTCCTTAGCGTGACCTGGTCACCAATCCTCACCACCCCTGGAGCCTCTCCATGCCCGAGCTGCGGCGCGTCCCCGTCAACGGTGTCGAACTGAACGTCGCTCTCGTCGGATCAGGCCCGGCCGTTCTGCTGCTGCACGGTTTCCCGCACACCTGGGAGCTGTGGACGGACGTCATGGCCGACCTGTCCGGCCGCTACCGCGTCATCGCGCCGGACCTGCGCGGGTTCGGCGCGAGCAGCCGGGCCACCTCCGGATACGACGCGGGCACCCTGGCCGAGGACGCCGCAGCGCTTCTCGCGACGCTCGGCGTGTCCTCGGCCGCGGTGGTGGGCATCGACGCGGGCACCGCGCCGGCCTTTCTCCTCGCCATGCGTCGCCCCGGCCTGGTCCGGCGCCTGGTCGTCATGGAGTCCCTTCTGGGCGGGCTGCCCGGCGCGGAGGAATTCCTCGCCGACGGGCCGCCCTGGTGGTTCGGCTTCCACTCCGCCGCGCCCGACCTTGCCGAGACCGTGCTGGAGGGCCACGAAGCCGCCTACGTCGACTGGTTCCTGCGCGCTGGCACGCTCGGCGAGGGAGTGCACCCCGACCTCCGGGACGCCTTCGTCCGCGCATACACCGGACGCCAGGCGCTGAGCCGCGCGTTCTCGTATTACCGGGCACTACCCGAGAGCGCGGTACAGATCGAGCAGGCGGTCGCCACCGCCCGCCTGACAGTGCCGACAATGGCGCTGGGCGCCCGGCCCGTCGGTGCCGCGCTGGAACGCCAGCTCCGCCCCATCACCGACGATCTCACCGGACACGTCATCGAAGACTGCGGCCACATCATCCCGCTGCACCGCCCGCGCGCCCTGCTCGCGCTGCTGCATCCGTTCCTGGAGGGTGAGGACACGAAAAGCGTGACCGGGACCGGAGGCTGACTTTCGGTACACGCCCGTAGCCGACTCGGTCGAGGATGGACGTCAGCGCCTCGCGCAGTCGCTCGACGCGGCGTGGGAGCGGATCGGCGCCTGCGCGCCCGGCGTCGGGCAGGCCGAGAGCGTCGCCCTCCCGGCTCGCGAGACCCTCCGCAACGCGGGCGTGGCCACCGGCGCCTGCCGCGTTTCAGCGGAGCCGGGCGCGCGCGATCCCGTCGTCCGCGCCCGGGGCCGCCTGCACCGCCGCGTCCAGCAGGCGCCGCATCCCCGGGGAGGGGTTCACCCCCAACTCCCTTTGGAGCAACAGGCGGTAGGCGTGGTAGGTGTGGATCGCCTCGCTGTAGTTGCCCTCGGCGAGGTGGATCTCCAGCAGCAGCCGGTGCGGACTCTCCCGCAGGGGCTCGGCGCGCAACGCGGCGTGGACGGCTTCGAGGGCACCGCCGTAGTCGCCGGCGCGGAGGTCGCGCAGGGCGAGCTTCTCCATGGTGTGGAGGTAGAGCTGGCGCAGCCGTTCGCGCTCCAGCAGCACCCAGTCGTCGTACCAGCCGGGCAGGAGCTCGCGCGGGCCGCCGGCGAGCAGTACGCGCGGATCGCCCGTCCCGGACTCTCCGATGCCGCCGAGCAGTTCGTCGACGTCGAGGCGCACCGAGGCGTGCAGCCGCAGCGTCTCGCCGGCGGCGGCGAGCACCGGGGCGGCGAGCACGGGCGCGCCGGACTGCTGGAGGCGCCACAGCGCCGTCCGCAGCCGGCCGGAGGCCTTGGCCTCGTCGGACTCCGGCCACAGCGTGCCGGCCACGAGGGCGCGGTGGGCCTCGCGGCGCAGGGCGACGAAGGCGAGGAGGCGTTGGAGCGTCCTGGTCAGGTGGACGGGTTTCGCCCCGCAGTCGAGCGCGAAGCCGTCGAGCAGCCTCAGCCGAGCGGAAACAGCCATACACCCGCCCCCTCATGCCCTCATGGATGTCCGCGTACGATCATGCCCCGCTGCGGCGCCCTCACCCCGAACGTCACGAATTCACCCTTTCGAGCGATTCCGTCACTCCGGGCTGACGTCGGGCCCGCGCCGGGCCCGCGCCTCGCCGTACGCGGCCAGGACCCCGAGGTAACGGCGGCGGACGTCGTCCCGGTCGGTGGCCTCGGCCACCGACTCCTGGTTGAGGCGTTCGATCATCTCGGCCTGGGCGATGAGCACCCGGCACTGCTGCTCGGTCCTGGTCTCGGTCATGATCTCGGCGAGCGCGTCGAGCTGGCGGATCAGGACGGCCGGCATGCCGGGGGCGGCCTGGCGGATCTTCTCGAAGCTCCGCTGCACGAGCCGCTCGTAGCTGACGGGGACGGTCATCACCCGGATGTAGCCGTCCTCGTCCCGGTGGACGGGGTTCGGGCTCCAGTGGGCGGCGATCCGGCACAGGCCCTCGCCGAGCCAGTCGATGCAGGTCAGGGCCGTGAAGGTGTCGTTGACGGCGGTGGACAGCGCCCGGATGGCGATCTCCACGAGCTGGTCGACGGCGAAGGCGATGTCCTGGGCGAGGGTGCGGGTCGAGCCGGTGATGTGGGCGCGGGCGAAGCTGCGGGCCACCTCGGGCGCCGCCTCGGCGGGCCAGACGGTGGCGAGCTGGTGCCCCTGCACGAGGAAGTGCCCGGGCCGGTGGTCCAGCCGGATGACGGCGTCCAGCCCGGCCGCCATCCGCACGAGCGTGCGGTGCCGGACGAACTGGAGGTACCCGCTGGCGGGCGCCGGGACGGCGGCCCCCGAGGTGTCCAGCCGGACGTTCAGCTCCTCGACCGTCGGCCCCTTCGCCGCGACCCCCGCCGCCGGCCCCGGCCCGCCCGCACTCGCCTCGATGGCCTCGGACAGCTCCGTCGCGATGCTGGCGATCACCCGGGGCAGCTGGATCGACGTGGCGATGTGGTGGATGAAGAAGATCAGCACGGCGAGGTCCGCCATGACGAGCACCATGCACACGGTGATCGACAGGTGCGGCACGAAGTCCCCGTGCGTCCCGGGCCCGATGACGACGAGCGCGAGGATCGCGTACACGAACGTCCCGACGAAGGTCCCGAGGGTGAGCTGCGTGGTCCGGTCCCGGATGAAGGTCCGCAGCATGCGCGGCCCGAACTGGGTGGACGCCAGCGTCAGCGTCACGATCATGATGGAGAACACCACGCCGACGACGGTGATCAGGGCGGCCGCGATGGCCGCGAGGATCTGCCGCGCCGCGTCCGCGGTCCCGCTGATCACCCAGGTGGGAAGCCCCAGGTCCCCCCGGTAGGCGGCCTTGTCCAGCGCGAGCGTGACCACGAACAGCACCCCGGCGAGGCCGACCTCCAGGATCGGCACGACCCACAGGTTCGTCCGCAGGGCCTCCCGCCGCCACTGCGCCTCCAGGTGGACGCCGCGGATCACCTCGCCCACCTCCCGACACCCGGCCCAGCGGAACATTTCCACCCTAAAGTGAACGGACCGGGAGCACCGCGCAGACGCCGCCCCGGGAGCCCGCACGACCGGGAGAACGGGGTTGTGGCGGTGACGATCAAGCTGGTAGCTTCCCGGTCGACCGTGAAACCGCGCGAGGAGGTGAGACCCGTGAACGTTGGACCGACATGGGTGCTCCCCCTTCCTGCCACGGCCGGCGACTGACGCAGACGTCGCCGGGAGCGCCCCTTCATCAGGCACTCTCGAAGGGCATCCGCCATGAACACTTTCCTCATCACCGCCGAGTCCACCGCCGGCGGCATCGTCGAGCGCGACTTCGCCCTCGACGGCATCCCCGGCGTCCTCTGGTCGCCCGAGTCCGCGACCGGCCCCGCGCCGCTCGTCCTCCAGGCCCACGGCGGCGGCAACCACAAGAAGCACCCCGCGATGGCGGGCCGGGCCGGACACCTCGTGCACGGGTGCGGCTACCACGTGGCCGTCCTCGACGCGCCCGGTCACGGCGACCGGCCGCGTACCGAGCACGACGAGCAGGAGATCGCCGCCCTGTACGCGGCCCGCGCGGCCGGCGAGCCGGAGGGCCCGATCGTGGTCCGCTACAACGACCACCTGGCCAGGACCGCCGTGCCCGAGTACCACGCGCTGCTGGACGCCCTCCAGCAGCTGCCGGAGATCGGCACCGACGGTCCGGTCGGCTTCTGGGGCATCAACATGGGCACCGCGATCGGCGTGCCGTTCGTGGCCGCCGAGCCCCGGATCACGGCCGCGGTCTTCGGGCAGCACTGGCCCCACGTACTGGCCGACCACGCGCGGCGGATCACGATCCCGATCGAGTTCGACCTGCAGTGGGACGACGAGCACATCTCCCGCGAGGAGGGCCTCGCGCTGTTCGAGGCCTTCGCCTCGGCGGAGAAGTCCCTGCACGTGAACTCCGGCAAGCACAAGGAGCTGCCGCGCTTCGAGGTCGACAGCGCGGTCCGCTTCTTCGCCCGCCACCTCGGCACGGCGGCCAACCCGGCCGCCTGACGCACCCGGCCGGCGGCGCCCGCCTCGACAGCCGGGCGCCGCGGGTCACTCCACCAGCCGCTCCAGCCACGGGTGACCGGCGTGCACGCGCTCCAGCCACCCGCCGAGCGCGTCGCGCCGTGCCCGGTCCAGCAGCGGCAGCACGCCGTCGAAGTCCGCCCGGTCCTTGGGCCGGGCCGCCTTCGCCTTGAACAGCAGGACCAACTCCGGGGCCATATACGGGATCCCGCCCGCCGTCCGCTCGATGACCGCCTCGTACGGCAGCCGCAGGCTCTCATCCCGACGGCAGATCCAGCTCCGGCCGTCGTGCGGTTCGCGGAAGACGTCGAGCAGGAACCGCCCGCTCGCCGGATCCCGCATCCAGGTCTGGTGCGTGGCCGCCAACGCCTCCGCCCCCGCCGCCGGCCAGACCCGCCCCGAGCCCACGGCGTCGAATGCGTACGCGGGGAAGCGGTCCCGGATCTCCGGGAAACCCGCCGCGGGCACCGCGATCTCGAGATCGCCGTGCGCCCGCGTCTGCGTCCCGCGGAACAGGTCCAGCGCCCACCCCGCCGCGACGCACCAGGGCGCAGCGACCCCGTGCAGCCGCTCGGCGACCTGCTCCGGCCGCCAGGCGTCCGCCCATCGGGCTTCCAGTTCGTCCGCGTTGTGCTCAACGCCGCCGGGCGGCAGGGATCCGGTCACCGGGACAACGTACTGCCCGCAGCACGCGGGCCGGCCTCCTCCCGGATCGTTCCGGGAGGTGGCCGGCGACAGCGACTACTCGGGAAGTTGGCGCTTCAGCAGGAAGTTCCAGCGGTCACCGGAGTAGGGGTTCACGGGGGCGACCACCTCCCAGCCCTCCTTGCCCAGCTTCTCCAGGTCGCCGACGTTCTTGCCGCCGGGCTGGGCGGTGGCCCAGCGGTACTCCCAGTGCGGGGTGGCCACCTGCGGCTTGGCCGTGGGCGCCGGGGTGGTGTCGGCGGTGGCCGCCACCGTGCCGGCCGCGGCGAGCAGCACGGTGGCCGCGGCGCCGATGGCGGCCCGGCCGAGGTAGCGGCGGGGCAAGCGGTCGACTGTTGCGTTCACGGGGTTCGGGGCTCCTAGGTGATGGTGATCGAGAAGGCGACCTGGGCCTTGGTGCCCGCGCTCGCGGTGACCAGGTCCGGCCCGGCGTGGCCCGCGGCGGTCAGCTGGGGAGCGGTGGCGTAGCCGTCCTGGTCGGTCGTGACGGCGGCGTCGTCCTTGCCGTCGGGGAACTTGAGGCCCGGGCCGGGGGTGGAGAACGCGATGGTCGCGCCCTTGACCGGCTTGCGGTCCTTGTCAACGGCCCGGACCTTGAGGCGCACCGGCACCTGCTGGCCGCTCTTCACCTTCTGGTCGTCGCCGTCGAGGGCCCACAGGCGTTCCACCTTGGCGGTGGTGGCGTCCACGCCGCCGGCGCGGACGCCGGGGGCGGATGGGGCGGGCGCGGACTGGGCGGCCTGGCCGGCGGTGGCGGTCAGGACGACCCCGAGCACGGCGGTGGCCACGGCCGCCGCCGTGCGCTTGAGGGGCAGGCTCACGAGCGTTCCTCCTTCGAGGAGTTGGACGGGTCCGGGGTCAGCACGGCTTGAACGAGTTGAATCCGCTGAACTTGGAGTCCTTGCCGAACGGCGCCATCTCGTGGGAGGTGCCCTGGAACGCACCCTTCTCGTACCAGCAGTAGTGGACCGGGGAGTTGTTGATCCAGCCGCTGATCGTCTGCTTCCCGGTGAGGGTCGCTCCGTCGGTGAGCTTGACTCGCGTGAGATCCCCGATCTCGGTGCCCGGCAGCACGGCGATGGCACCGTAGTCGTACCACCCGTCGTAGACGCACACCCAACCCGCCGGGCAGGGCACGGCCTTGTCGCTCTTGCTGTCCCCCTGCAGGACGTGCACACCCGGCGGGTTCGCCGTCGGCGGCGCGTCGGCGGCGACGGCCGTACCGCAGGTGACCGCCACCGTGCCGGCCAGCGCGAGCGCGGTCTTCGCGAGCCGCGCACCGCGACCGGGGCGGCTGCTCGTCGTCGTGGTCATCTGGCTGGTCCTCACTTCGAGTCGGGCAGGGTCTCGGTCCACACGGCCTTGCCGACCATCGGCGCCTCGTCGGTGACCGGTCCGATGCGCTGGTAGCGCTGGGTCTTCTTGTCGCAGTCGAGGATCCGCTCGTAGTAGCCGGTCACCTGAACGCTCTCGATGCCGACGTACCGCGTGTAGCCGACCCCCGGGCCCGCGACCAGCCGGATCTCGGTCTCCTTCTCCACGGAGTTGGTCTCGGCGAAGGCGAAGCCGTAGGAGGCCGAGAACTTGCTCTTCACGCTGGCCGAGAAGACGCCGAAGCTGGAACTCGCCTCGGCGCTGACCTCGTAGCCCAGGTCGACCTTGTGCGAGAACTTCTTGGTCAGCGATTCCTTGGTCTTCACCGTCTCGTCCAACGGCTCGGGCCCCTTGCGGTTGTCCAGCGTGAACTTGTCGGCGATCTCACGCTTGAAGACCGGATCACCGATCGGCTCGAAGTGCCACTTGCCGTCGCACTCGACGGTCGGCTGCTGCGCGAGCGCGGCCTGCGGCGCGGCGAGCAGCGGGACGGAGGCGGCGAGCAGCGCGGCGGCGAGGACGGCCGCGCGGGAGCGGTTCAGGAGTTCCACGGCGTCCCCAGGAGCTTGAGGTCGGTGGCCTGGTCCGTCTTGTCGGCCGTCCACCAGACCTGGGCGTTGGAGCCCTTCTTGATGTCGAAGTCGGCGTGCACGCTCTCCTTCGACTTGATCTGCCGCCACATGATGTCGTTCATGTTCTTCATCGACTGCGCGCACTTGGCCATGTCGACCTTGGGCGCCTTGCCGCCGTCGCAGTCGTAGACCACGAGCGACAGGTCGCGGTACGCGCGGCCGGTGTTGGTGAAGGTCAGCCGGCCGCCCGCGGCGGTCGGGCACCACGTGACGGTGCCGCCGGTGACCTGCATGTCAGACCCCGCCGCACCGGTGCAGGCCGGTTCGGCGGTCGGGGTCTGGGCGCCGACGGCCGGGGCGCCGGCCGAGATGGCGAAGACGGCTGCGGCTCCGGCCGCCGCGGCGATGATGCGGCCGCGGCGGGCGGGCGCGGGTGGTGAGTGGAACACGGTCCTCCCAAGTCACAAGTGATCCCAGGGACTTGACTCCCGGGGGTCGAGCACCGTGCCTAAGTGGGAGGAACTGCTCGAAGTAACGGATGATCACCCTCCCGGTGATCATCGGACGAACCGATGTTCCCGTCGATCTTGGCCGACCTGCCGGTTTGTGATCTTCATCGAATGCGCGTCCGAGACCTTGGAGTCGTCTCCGTCGGACCACTCACCCCCCGACCTCCGCCAGCCGCCGCCGGAGGTAGCGCCGCTCGGCCGCGCTCGCCGTCAGGCCGAGCGCCTCGCGGTACGCCGCCGCGGCCTCCGGCCGGCGGCCCAGCCGGCGCAGGAGGTCGGCCCGCGTCGCCGGCAGCAGGTGGTAGCCGGCCAGCCGGGGGTCCTCGGCCAGCCGCCCCACCAGGTCGAGGCCGACCGCCGGGCCCTCGGCCATCGCCCGCGCCACGGCCTGGTTCAGCGCGACCACCGGCGAGGACGTGAGCTCCGCGAGCAGCCCGTACAGCCGCGCGATCAGCGCCCAGTCGGTGTCCGCGGCCGTGGGGGCGGTCGCGTGGCAGGCGGCAACCGCCGCCTGGAGCTGGTAGAAGCCCGGCCGGGCGGCCCGGCGCGCGGCCGTGTCGAGGACGGCGCAGCCCTCCGCCACCGACGCGGCGTCCCACCGGCGGCGGTCCTGTTCCTCCAGCGGCACGAGCTCGCCGGCCGCGTTGACCCGGCCCGCGCGGCGGGCGTCGTGCAGCAGCATGAGCGCGAGCAGGGCGAGGGTCTCCGGCTCGTCGGGCATGAGTGCGGACAGCAGGCGGGCCAGCCGGATCGCCTCGGCGCAGAGGCCGGTGCGGATCAGTTCGGCGCCCTCGGTCGCGCTGTAGCCCTCGTTGAACAGCAGGTAGAGGACGGCGAGGACGCCGGCGGTGCGCTCGGGCAGGAGGTGGCCGGGCGGTACCCGGTACGGGATGCCGGCGTCGCGGATCTTGGCCTTGGCGCGGACGAGCCGTTTGGCCATGGTCTGCTCGGAGACCAGGAAGGCACGGGCGATCTCGGCGGTCGTCAGCCCGGCGAGGGTGCGCAGGGTGAGCGCGACGCGGGCCTCCAGGGGCAGCGCCGGGTGGCAGCAGGTGAAGATCAGCCGCAGCCGGTCGTCGGCGATGCCGCTCTCGTCCGCCTCGTCCGCCTCGTCCGCGCCGCCGCCGTCCGCCGGGGCCGGCCCGGGGTCCGGGTCCATGGCGACCTCCCGGAGTTTGGCGGCCTCGGTGCGGGCGCGGCGCAGCCGGTCGACGGCCCGGTTGCGGGCCGTCGTGATCAGCCAGGCACGCGGGTTGTCGGGGACGCCGTCGCGGCCCCAGCGCTCCAGCGCCTTGGTGAAGGCGTCCTGGGCGCACTCCTCGGCGAGGTCCCAGTCCCCGGTCCAGCGGATCAGGACGGCGACGATGCGGCCCCACTCGGAGCGGAAGGTCTCGGCGACGGCGTCCGCCGCGCGGTCGGTCAGCGCTCCCAGATCGGTCTCACCTCGATCGTCCCGTGCCGGGCGCCGGGGATCTTGGAGGCGATCTCGATCGCCTCGTCGAGGTCCCGGGCGTCGACCATGTAGTAGCCGCCGACCTGCTCCTTCGTCTCCGCGAAGGGGCCGTCGGCCACCAGCACGTCGCCGTCGCGCACGCGGACGGTGGTGGCGTCGGCGGTCGGCCGCAGGCGCTCGCCGCCGAGGAGGACGCCGCGGCGGCCCATCTCCTCGCCGAAGGCGGTGTACTCGGCGAGCATCGCCGCGCCCTCGTCGGGGCCGAGGGCGCCGATCGCGTTCTCGTCGGTGCAGATGATCAGCAGGTATCGCATGTCGTCCTCCTCGCAACAGCCCTTGGACCGAGTGGACCGGAGTCCCGGAATCGGTCGGTCACAGATGGGACGAACGGGACGGAGCCGGATGGACCACTCCATCGTCCGACGTCACCGCGCACCCGGCCATCGCTGTCCTCCGGACGCGTTCCCGTTCGTCCCACCCGTGCAAGCCACCCACCCCGAGGAGGTGCGTCCCGATGACCACCGCCACCGCGCAAGCCGCCACCGCGCGGCCGGCCCGGCAGGCCTGGACCCTGGTCCTCGCCTCGCTGGGCGTCTTCATGACCGCCCTCGACACCCTCGTCGTCACGACCGCCCTGCCCGCGCTGCGGATCTCCCTGCACGGCGGCCTGTCCGACCTGGAGTGGACGGTCAACGCCTACAACCTGTGCTTCGCCTGCGCGCTGCTCACCGGTGCCGCGCTGGGCGACAGGTTCGGCCGGCGGCGGATGTACGCCGTCGGGCTGGCCGTGTTCACGGCGGCCTCGGCCGCGGCCGCGCTCTCCCCGACGGTCGGCGCGCTGATCGCCGCCCGGGCCGTGCAGGGCGCGGGTGCGGCGCTGGTGATGCCGCTGACGCTCACCCTGATCAGCGCGGCGTTCCCGGCCGGGAAGCGCGGCATGGCGATCGGCCTGTGGGGCGGCATCGCCGGGCTGGCGGTGGCGGCCGGTCCGGTGGTCGGCGGCGCGGTCGTGCAGGGGATCAGCTGGCACTGGATCTTCTGGCTGAACGTGCCGATCGGCCTCGCCCTGATCCCGCTCGCGGCGACCCGCCTGCGCGAGAGCTTCGGTCCGCGGCCGCGCCTGGACGTACCCGGGCTGCTGCTCGCCGGGGCCGGGTTCTTCGGCCTCACGTGGGGGCTGGTCCGTTCGAACACCGTCGGCTGGGCGAGCGGCGAGGTGCTCGGGTCGCTGCTCGCGGGCGCGGCCGTCGTCGGCGCGTTCCTGTGGTGGGAGCGGCGGGCCCAGGCGCCGATGCTGCCGCTCGCGATGTTCCGGCGCCGCAGCTTCTCCGCGGCCAACGGCGTGAGCTTCTTCCTCTACGCGGGCCTGTTCGGCGCGCTGTTCCTGATGGCGCAGTTCTTCCAGACGGCGCAGGGCCTCACACCGATGCAGGCGGGCCTGCGCCTGCTCGCCTGGACGGCGGCGCCGGTCGTGGTCGCGCCGCTCGCCGGACGGCTGGCCGACCGCTACGGGAACCGGCCGTTCATCGTCCTCGGCCTGCTGCTCCAGGCCGGCGGGCTCGCCTGGGTCGCCGGGATCGCCCAGCCGGCCTCCGGCTTCGCCGCGCTGGGCGTCGCCCTGGCGATCGCCGGGATCGGCACCTCCCTGGTGTTCCCGACCGTGGCCAACGCCGTCGTCGAGTCGGTCGACGACCGGGACGTCGGCATGGCGGCCGGCACCAACAGCGCGATGCGCGAGCTCGGCGGCGTCTTCGGCGTGGCCGTCCTGGCCTCCGTCTTCGCCCGCCCCGGCGCGTACTCCTCGCCCGCCGTGTTCGTCGACGGCTTCACCACGGCACTGTGGGTGGGCGTCGGATTCTCCGCCGTCGGCGTCCTGGTCGGCCTGTTCGGCCTCCGGCGCAAGGCCCCCGCGCCTACTCGGCGTGGATCACCGACAGCGCGTGTTCCCGCGCGCCCGTACTCAGCATCGCGTTGAGCTCGTCGAACAGGGCGCCGGCACTGACCCCGCTCCAGCCCGGGGGGAGCAGCGAGAGCGGCAGGCCGGGGTCCCGGTACGGGAGGCGGCGCCACTGGGTGAGCATCGGGACGTAGACCCGGAAGGCCTCCAGCGGGGTGACGCCGGAGGTCTTCACCCGGTCCAGGACCGGGCGGTGGCGGGCGAGGAACTCCGCGTACAGCTCGGCGAGTTCGTCGAGGTCCCACCAGCTGCGCACCTTGGAGCGCAGGTCGCCGAAGGCGTAGTGCTCGCCGCTGAAGATGTCGACGTAGGCGGCGAGCCCGCGGCGCTCCAGGGTGCGGCGGGTCTCGGCGGCGAGGTTGCCCGGCGCCACCCAGACGCCGGGCGCCGCGGTGCCGAGGCCGAGCCGGGTGAGGCTGGTGCGCAGCTCGTGGCGTTTCTGGCGCTCGGACTCGGGGACGGAGAAGACGACGACGATCCAGCCGTCCTCGGGCACGGCGCGCACGCGCTCGAAGATGCGGGCGTCGCCCTCGGCGAGCGTCTCCAGCACCGACGGGACGAGCGCGTACCCGGCGGCGCCCCCGTGCCGCCCGCTCTCCAGGACGCCACGCCGCTTGAGGCGGGAGATGGACGAGCGGACGGCGGGCGGCTCGACGCCCAGGTCGCCCATCAGCCGGACCACCGACGCGACGGAGAGCCAGTTCTCCTCACCGCGCGCGTACAGGCCGAAGGTGGTGGTGATCAGGGGGCCGTGCCGCGCGTCGCGGCCGGCCGCGGGGGACTCCTCGTGCCCGGCCGTCACAGGTGCGCTCTCCTCGTCTCGGGCCGGCATCGTGGATCAAGCCCGGTGTTGATCAAGCTCGGCCGCGGGCAGCCTATCGCCTCTGCGGGTCATCACATCAGCGACGTCCGCACGACCCGGTTGCGCAGCTCGCCGAGCCCGTCGACGCGCGTGACGACGACGTCCCCGTCGCGCAGGAAGACCTGCGGGTCGCGGGCGCTGCCGATGCCGCTCGGGGTGCCGGTGAGCAGGACGTCGCCGGCGCGCAGCGTCATCCCCAGGCTCAGTTCGGCGATCAACCGGGCGATCGGGAAGGCCATCTTGGCGCTGGTGGCGTCCTGGCGCGGCTCGCCGTTGACCTCGCAGCGCACGCGCAGGGCGCCCGGGTCCGGCACTTCGTCGGCGGTGGTGAGCCAGGGGCCGAGGGGCATGGTGGCGTCGATGCTCTTGCCCTTGAGCCACTGGCCGCCGTGGGCGCGCTGGAGGTCGCGTTGGGAGACGTCGTTGGCGACGAGGTAGCCGAAGACGTGGCCGAGGGCCTCGGCCTCCGGGATCGAGCGGCCGTCGCGGCCGATGACGAGGGCGATCTCGGCCTCGTAGTCCCACTGGGCGGAGAGTTCCGGGTCGTAGGCGATGTCGTCGGCCGGGCCGATGACGGTGTCCGGGCCCTTGGTGAAGAAGGTGGGCCGGTCGGGCCGCCCGGCCGGGTCCTGGCCGCCGCGCTTGCCGCGGGACTCCTCGAAGTGGTCCCAGTAGTTCCATCCGGTGCACAGGATGTCGCGGTTGAAGTGCTGCAAGGGCGACTCCAGTCGGACGTCCGCGAGCGCGACGACCGGGGCGTCGGCCACCGCGGCCCGCGCCGCCGCCAGCCCCTCCGGCCCGCCGCGCACGAGGACGTCGACCGTGCCGAGCCACTCGGGCAGCAGGGCCAGGGCCTTCGCGTCCTCGTCGACGGCCCCTGCGCGCGGCCGGCCGTCGACCGTCAGGGCTGCGAGCTTCATCGTTGCGGTACCTCCGTTGCGACCGTCAGGGAAGATCGATCCACCGTGCACTCGTCACGGCGCCCGGTTCAGGTGCCCGATTCACGGCGATCCACTCGCGCTGCCCGGGGCGCGGTGCTCCACCCCCGCAGATCGGCTCACGCCGCGGGCCGCACCAGCCGCTCGTCCGGGATCACCGCGACCCCGAGGATCTCGATCAGCGCCTCCGGCTGCCACAGCGCGGTGCAGCCGATGCCCGCCATCGCCGGGTAGACCGGGCCGGCCAGTTCGCGCCAGACCTCGCCGATCTCCTTGCCGTGCGCCTGGTAGTCGGGGATGTCGGTCAGGTAGATCGTCACGCTGACCAGGTCCTGCGGCTCGCCGCCCGCCTCGCGCAGGGTGGCGAGGACGTTGCCGAAGGCCTGCCGGAACTGCTCCACGATGCCGCCCGGCACGATCCGCATGCCGGCGTCGAGGGCGGTCTGCCCGCCGAGGTGGAGGATGTTGCCGGCCAGCGTCCCGTGCGAGTAACCGCTCGGTTTCGGCAGGGAGCTCGGGTTGACGGGCACCGGCGTCATGCGGCCTCCATCGTGTGTCGGGGCGAGATGTATTGACACTAGATGACGGTCGTGAAAAAAACGAGATACCGATCCCGAGAAACGGAGCCGTCCGCATGGAGCCCGATCTCAGCACGTACCAACTCGACGGCGACAATTCGATGTACCGCCTCCCGAGCGGTCTGGTCGCCCCCGTCGTCACCCGCCGCGGCATGGAGGACCCGGGCACCGCCGACTCCGGCGGCGCCGTGCGGATCTCGGGCGTGAGCATCCAGCACACCCCCGCCCGCCGGCTCTGGTTCGGCCAGGTCAGCAACGAGCCCGGCTACCGCTCGGTGACCCACCACCACGGCGAGGCCGAGACCGGCGGCTACGTCCTGGAGGGCCGCGGCCGCATCTACTTCGGCGAACGGTTCGAGGACTACATCGACATGGAGCAGGGCGACTGGGTCTTCGTGCCCCCGTTCATGCCCCACATCGAGTGCAACCTCTCGCGCACCGAGCGCCTCGTGTGGATGACCACCCGCACGCCCGAGAACATCGTCGTCAACCTGCCGGACGTCGCCGACGACGACCTGCGCGACTGGACGGACCGCTGATGGCCGCCGGTCCCACCTCCGAGGCCTTCACCTCGGCCGTCACCCTCAAGCCCGCCGAGCCCGAGCACTTCGACCTCGCCTTCACCGCCACCACCCAGCCCTGCCCGTGGCCCAAGGCCTACGGCGGCGACCTCGTCGCCCAGGCCGCCGCCGCCGCGATGCGCTCGGTGACGGACGGCAAGTCGCTGCACTCGATGCACGGCTACTTCCTGCGCCCGGCCGACATCGGCGCCGACGTCCGCTACGAGGTGGAGGTCCTGCGCGACGGCCGCGGCTACAGCACCCGCCAGGTGCGCGGCTACCAGAACGGCAAGCCGCTGTACGTCTGCCTGGCCAACTTCGCGGCCGGCGAGCCCGGTGGCACCTTCGCCGCCGGCTTCGACGGCTCGCTGCCCGCCCCCGAGGACCTGCCGAGCTCGGCCGCCTACCTCGCCGACCGCACCGGCGGCACGATGACCGACGCGTCCAAGGCCTACTGGTCCGGCGGCCGCAGCTTCGACATGCGCCACGTGCCGGGCCCCGTCTACCTCACCGTCGAGGGCGAGCGGACCCCCCACCAGGCCGTCTGGATCAAGCCGTTCGACCACCTGCGGCCCGTCGAGGGCCTCACCGACGCGCAGCGCGACCAGTCCGCCCTCGCCTACGTCTGCGACTACACGATCCTGGAGCCCGTCCTGCGCGTGCTCGACCTCGCGTGGGCGCGGCCCGGGCTGGTGACGGCGAGCCTCGACCACGCCATGTGGTTCCACCGGCCGGGACCGGTGGACGACTGGCTGCTGTACGTGCAGGAGGCGGTCGCCGCCGACAGCGGACGCGGGCTCGGCACGGGCAGGTTCTTCACCCGCGACCACCGCCACCTCGCCACCGTCGCCCAGGAGGGCATGATCCGCACCACCTGATCGTGCCTGTCTTCGAACCCCCGCCTGCGTGGCGACGCTCCCCCAGCCTGACGGCCGGGAGGTGCCCCCACCGCATGGAACTCCCTCCTCCGCCTTGCGATGCACGCACCCAGACGCCGCCACGCCCGCCCTCCGGGCGAACGCCGGGGGTTCGAAGACAGGCCCGCGGCGCCCCCACCGCCCGCGAGTTCCCCCGGAAGGACCCGTCCGTTGTCCCTCTCACCCTCGGCCCACCAGGACACCTTCACCCGCGACCACCTCCCGCCGGCGGACCACTGGCCGACGATCGAGTTCACCACGCCGGAACTGCGCTACCCGGACCGGCTCAACGCCGCCACCGAGCTGATCGACCGCCCGGTGGCGGAGCACGGCCCCGACCTCCCAGCCCTCCGCACGCCCGACGGCGAGACCTGGTCCTACGGCCTCCTCCGGCGCCGCGCCAACCAGGTCGCCCAAGTGCTCACCGAGGACCTCGGCCTCGTGCCCGGCGGCCGCGTGCTGCTCCGCTCGCCCAACAACCCCTGGGCGGTGGCCGCGTGGCTCGGCGTGCTCAAGGCGGGCGGCGTGGCCGTCACCACGATGGCCGCGCTGCGCGCCCGCGAGCTCGCCCCGATCGTCGAACGCACCAGGCCCGCCGTCGCACTCGTCGACCACCGCCACACCGAGGAGGTCGAGCGGCTCCAGAACGCCTCCCTCGTGATCGTCACCCACGGCGCGGACACCCCGGACGACCTCCTCGCCCGCACCGCCGCCAAGTCGGGCGAGTTCACCAACGTCCCGACCGCCGCCGACGACGTCGCCCTGCTCGGTCCGACCTCCGGCAGCACCGGCGTCCCCAAGATCACCATGCACTTCCACCGCGACGTGCTCTCCATCGACCACACCTTCGGCCGCCCCCTCCTCGGCCTCGGCCCCGGCGACACCGTCGCGTGCTCCGCGCCGCTCGCCTTCACCTTCGGCCTCGGCATGCTCGTCGTCTTCCCGCTGCGCGCCGGCGCCTGCGCGCTGCTCACCGAGACCGCCACCCCGCTCCAGCTCGCCGGACACGTCGAGCGCCACGGCGTCACCGTCCTCGCGACCGCCCCCACCGCGTACAAGGCGATCCTGCGGGAGGAGCAGGAGCACCGGCTCGCCGGGCTGCGCGTCGCCGTCTCGGCCGGCGAACACCTCCCGCAGACCACCTGGGAGCAACTGCGCGACCGCCTCGGCCTGCGCGTCATCGACGGCATCGGCGCCACCGAGCTGCTGCACATCTTCATCTCCGCCGCCGGCGACGACATCCGCCCCGGCGCCACCGGCCGCCCGCTGCCCGGCTACCGGGCCACCATCCTCGACCTCGACGGCCACGAGCTCGGCCCCGGCGAGCCCGGCCGGCTCGCCGTCATCGGCCCGGTCGGCTGCCGCTACCTGGACGACCCGCGCCAGGACGAGTACGTCGTGGACGGCTGGAACGTCACCGGCGACCTCTTCCACCGCGACGCCGACGGCTACTTCTTCTACCAGGCCCGCAGCGACGCCATGATCGTCTCCTCGGGCTACAACATCGGCGGCCCCGAGGTCGAGGCCGCCATCGACACCCACCCGGACGTCGTCGAGTCCGGCGTCGTCGCCAAGCCCGACCCCGAACGCGGCTCCGTCGTCTGCGCGTTCGTCGTCCTGCGCGACGGCGTCCCGGACGGCGAGGCGGCCGCCGCCAAGGCCAGGGAGATCCAGGACCACGTCAAACAGGTCCTGGCCCCCTACAAGTACCCGCGCGACGTGCGGTTCTGCGACGCCCTGCCCCGCAACACCAGCGGCAAGCTCCAGCGCTTCGTGCTGCGCCGGCTCGTCGCGGACGGCGAGCGCAGCGGCGGCCAGGCCCCTGCCGAGAAAGGAACCCAGTGAAGATCGCGATCGTCGGCGGCGGCCCCGGCGGCCTGTACCTCGCCGCGCTCATGAAGCAGCTCGACCCCGCCCACGAGGTCACCGTGTGGGAGCGCAACGCGCCCGACGTCACCTTCGGCTTCGGCGTGGTCTTCTCCGACGAGACGCTCGGCGGCATCGAGAACGCGGACGCCGAGTTCGCCGCCGCCATGGCCGACCGCTTCGCCCGCTGGACGGACATCGACATCCACGTCGGCGGCCGCACCCACACCGTCGGAGGCCAGGGCTTCGCCGCCATGAGCCGCCGCGAGCTGCTGCACCTGCTCCAGGAGCGCTGCCGCGACCTCGGCGTCGACCTGCGCTTCGGCACGCCCGCGCCGGACACCGCCGCGCTGCGCGCCGGACACGACCTGGTCGTGGCCGCCGACGGCGTCAACTCGGCCGTCCGGCAGGCGAGTCCGGACGCCTTCCGGCCCACGCTCGACACCCGCCGCAACAAGTACATGTGGCTCGGCACCGACCTGGTCTTCGAAGCCTTCCAGTTCTTCATCAAGCAGACCGAGTGGGGGACCATGCAGGTCCACGGCTACCCCTACTCCGCCACCGGCTCCACCTTCATCGTCGAGATGCACGAGGACGTGTGGCGCCGGGCCGGCTTCGACACCGGCCCCGACCTCCCGCCCGGCGCCTCCGACGAGCCCGCCGTGGAGCGGATCCGCGCCCTGTTCGCCGACGAGCTCGACGGACACCGGCTGTTCGCCAACAACTCGCGCTGGCTCAACTTCACCACCGTGCGCAACGAGCGCTGGCACGACGGCGGGCTCGTCCTGCTGGGCGACGCCGCGCACACCGCGCACTTCTCGATCGGCTCGGGCACCAAGCTCGCCATGGAGGACGCCCTCGCCCTCGCCGCCTGCCTGCACGAACACCCCACGCTGGAAGACGCGTTGACGGCCTACGAGGCCGAGCGCCGCCCGGTCGTCGAGTCCACCCAGCGCGCCGCCCAGGCCTCCCTTGAGTGGTTCGAGAACATCGGCAGGTACACCGGCCAGGAGCCCGTGCAGTTCTGCTTCAACCTGCTCACCCGCTCCCGCCGCATCACCTACGACAACCTCCGCACCCGCGACCCGCACTTCGCCGACCGCGTCGACGAGGCCTTCGCGAAGGCGCAGGGCGCCGACAGCGTCGTCCCGGCGATGTTCCAGCCCTTCCGGCTCGGGCCGCTGGAGCTCAAGAACCGCGTCATCGTCTCCCCCATGGACATGTACTCCGCCGTCGACGGCCTCCCCGGCGACTTCCACCTCGTCCACCTCGGCTCGAAGGCGATGGGCGGCGCCGGCCTGGTCATGACCGAGATGGTCTGCGTCTCCCCCGAGGGCCGCATCACCCCCGGCTGCACCGGCCTGTGGAACGACGGGCAGCGCGACGCGTGGCAGCGCATCGTCTCCTTCGCGCACGCCAACTCGACCGCCCGGATGGGCCTCCAGCTCGGCCACTCCGGCCGCAAGGGCTCGACCCGGCTCATGTGGGAGGGCATGGACGAACCGCTGGAACAGGGCAACTGGGACGTCGTCGGACCGTCCGAACTCCCCTACGGCCCGGCCTCCGCGACGCCGCGCGAGCTCACCCGCACCGAACTCGACCGGATCACCGCCGAGTTCGTCGCCGCCGCCCGGCGCGGCGCGGAAGCCGGCTTCGACCTCCTCGAACTCCACTGCGCCCACGGCTACCTGCTCTCGTCCTTCCTCTCCCCGCTGGCCAACCACCGCACCGACGAGTACGGCGGCCCGCTGGAGAACCGCCTGCGCTACCCCCTGGAGGTCTTCGACGCCGTCCGCGCGGCCTGGCCCGCCGACCGCCCGGTGATCGTCCGCATCTCCGCCACCGACTGGGCCCCCGACGGCAACACCGAACACGACGCCGTCGAGATCGCCCGCGCCTTCATCGCCCACGGCGCCGACGGCATCGACGTCTCCACCGGCCAGGTCACCAAGGACGAACGCCCCGCCTACGGCCGCTCCTACCAGACCCCCTACGCCGACCGGATCCGCCACGAGGTCGCCGCCGTCACCGGCACCGCCGTCATCGCCGTCGGCGCCATCGCCTCCTACGACGACGTCAACTCCATCCTCATGGCCGGCCGCGCCGACCTCTGCGCCATCGGCCGCACCCACCTCTACGACCCGCAGTGGACCCTGCACGCCGCCGCCGAACAGGACTACCGCGGCCCGGCCGCCGACTGGCCCCTCCCCTACCGCGCCGGCAGCCGCAAACCCCCCACCTCCCGCACCGACGCCATCCGCCCCCGCCTCACCCTGCTGCGCGCCGAGGACCCCGACCGCGCCGTCCACCTCCGCTGGACCCCGCCCCGTGAACCGGCCCCCGTCTCCTGAGCCGGTGGACGGTGCGCGCTTCGCGAGCACCCTCCCCCCCCGGCGCCGCGGGAGGAGTGTCACCGACGCGCGCGGAGAACCCCCCCACAACCCGCTCGTTGGCGTCGACGGGGGGGC
>NZ_JBHYWI010000004.1:124996-162082 GCF_042751525.1 Kitasatospora sp. NPDC059408 | reverse complement strand
CCCGCCGCCGCCTCCCCCCCCTGCCGCCCCCCCCCCCCGCACCCGCCCCCTGGCTCCTCGGGGGGGGGGGGGGGCGCGCGCCGCGCCCCCACCCCCCCGCGGCCGCGTCGAGTGGATGGACACCGACGCGGCCGGTCACCACCACAACACCGCGATCGTGCGCTACGTCGAGGCGGCGGAGGCCGAGTTGATGCGCACCCGCGGCATCACCGGCTACTTCGGCGCGGCCCCGCGCGTCCGCTACGAGGCCGACTTCAGCGCGCCGCTGTGGTTCGGCCAGGAGGTGACGACCGAACTCACCGTCGAACGCATCGGCACGACGTCCATCACCCTCCGCTTCGAGATCCGCGCGGAGGACGGCCGACTCGCCGCCTCGGGACGGTACGTGGCGGTGCACGTCCCCCGCGGCGAGCGCACGAGCACCCCGTGGCCCACGGCGTGGGTCGAGGCCTGGTCGTCAGGGAAGGGGGATCACGTGTAGCCGCGCCCGGTAGCCGCCGTCGGAGCCGCCGGCGACGAGGGCGTCCGGCCCGACGGCGAGGCCGCTGAGCTGCTCCTCGGCGACGGTCGTGCTCTCCTCCGGGACGGTCTCGCCGGTCGCAGCGTCCACGGAGAGGATCTGCGCCTTGTTCGGGGCGTTGTCCTTCACCGCGTAGAACCGGCTGCCGTCCGCCCCGGCCCGGGCCGTGTTCACGGTCGAGCCCTCGGGGGCGAGCGTGACGTGCCGGCTCACCGTGTCGGTCGCGGGGTCGATGAGGTCGCCCCGGTCGGACGAGCCCCCGTCGACGGCGAAGAGCCGCGTGCCGTCCGGGGAGAAGGCCAGGTCGAACTCGGCGGCCGAGACCGTCCCGGTAACCGTGCCGACGAGGGTCGGGCCGGCCGTCCTCCAGTGCTGGATGCCGCTTGAGGTGCCGATGTACAGGTCCCGCCCGCCCGGCCGCACCACCGGGGCACCCGCACCGCTGGAGGGCAGCGGGACGGAGCCGGTGAACACCCGCCGAGCGGTGTCGAAGGTGAGCATCCGGCCCGGGCCCGGCTTCTGCTTGTAGTGCATCGGCCCGCGCTGCGACACGTACAGCGTGCCGCCGTCCGCGCCGACGGCCAGGCCGAGCGCCGGGCCGGCGCTCCAGCGCGCCGGGCGCGGCTGGTCGGGCAGCGCGACGGTCGCGAGCACGGCCCTCCCCGCGGTGTCGACGACGACGAGCCGCTGCCCGTCCGCGACGTACAGCCGCGAACCGTCCGCGCTGAGCGCTGCGTTGACGCCCCACTCGAGCGCGCCCAGCCCCACCCGCCCCCGCGTCGCGCCCGTCCGGACGTCCACCGCCTTGACGCTCACGCTGCCGTCGCTCTCGACGGCGACGACGTACAGCGTGCCGCCGTCCGGGCTGACGAGCGGCACCGGCCGCTCGCCGCTCACCGTCACGACGGTCTCGCCCGCGGGCGCGGCCTGCGCCGCCGCGGTGCCCGTCGGTCCGAGCACGACGACGGCCGCCAGAGCCGCGATGCGCATCCTCCTGGACATGCTTCTCCTCCCCTTGCTGCGTATGCGATCCCCCAACGGGCACGCTAGCGGACGGAGTTGACATCTGTCAGTCAATTCTCCGCTTGAGGAGAAGGTGTGATGGACGATCAGGCCTGCGCGGTGGACCGGACGACGATCTCGCTGACGTCGACGCCCTCGGGCTGCCCGATCGCGTAGCCGATGGCGGAGGCGATCGCCGACGGCGGCATGGCGATCGCGTCGCGCTGCCGGGTCATCGCGGCGGCCGCCTCGGGGCTCGCCCCCTTGCCGACCCCTTCGGTATTGGTGAAGCCGGGCGAGACGAGGGTGACGCGCAGATCGGGCCCGGATTCCTGCCGCAGCCCCTCGGTGAGCACCTTCACCGCCGTCTTGGTCGCCGCATAGACGCCCTGCGGCGACTTGACGACATAGGCGGCGGTGGACGCGACGTTGACGAACTGGCCGGAGCGCTGGCGGCGGAAGACGGGCAGGGCCGCCCCGATGCCGTTGAGCAGGCCGGTGATGTGGGTGGCCACCATCGCGCCCCAGTCGTCCTGGCGCAGGTCGTCGAACGGCGAGACGGCCATCGTGCCCGCGTTGGAAACGAGGACGTCGAGCCGGCCGTGCCGCTCGACGGCGGTGTCCGTCAGCCGCTGGAGGTCCTCGCGGCGCGTGACGTCGACGACGACACCGACGGCGGTGCCGCCCTTCGCCGTGATGCCGTCCACGACGGCGGCCAGGCGGTCCGCGCGCCGGGCCCCGAGCACGAGCCGGGCGCCCTCCTCGGCGAGGTACGTCGCGGTCGCCTCGCCGATGCCGCTGCTGGCGCCCGTGATCGCGATGACCTTGCCCTGGATACCCGACATGATCGGTCCCTTCCCCTGGCTGCGTGCGGGTCGTCACCACGACCCACAGTGAAAGCGGAGACGCCCCCACTTATTCTCACGCTAAGTGGGGATGCCTCCGTTTAGCAAGTCGATAGGCTGCCGCCAGACCTCCGGGAAGGGATGGCACCACCGATGAGCGACGTAGCGCCGCGACCGCTGCGGGCCGACGCGCAGCGCAACCGGGAGAAGATCCTCACGGCCGCCGTGCGCGTCTTCACGACGGAGGGCCTGGACGCCCACCTGGAGCGCATCGCCAAGGAGGCCGGCGTCGGCAGCGCGACGCTGTACCGCAACTTCCCCACCCGCGAGGCCCTCGTCGAAGCGGTCTACCGCAACGAGGTGGCCCACCTGTGCGAGGCCGCCCCCGCCCTGCTCTCGCAGGAGCCGCCCATGGAGGCCCTGCGGGCGTGGACGCGCCTCTTCCTGGACTACGTCACCGCCAAGTACGGCATGATCGACGCCCTGCGGGCGATCGCCGCCACCGGGAACAGCCCCTACGGGCACAGCCGGGAGATGATCCAGGCCGCCATCACGTCGCTGATGGACGCCTGCACGGCCGCCGGGGCGATCCGCACCGACATCCGGCCCACCGACGTCTTCGCCGCCCTCGAAGGCATCGCCCTCACCTCGGCGGGCACCGAACACCGGCCGCAGGCGGAGCGCCTGCTCGACCTCGTGCTGGACGGTCTCACGGTCCGTCCGTAACGCCTCGCGGGCGGCCTCAGGCGGCGACCAGCGCCAGCCGGATCCAGCGCTCGGCCTCCGCCGCCGCGACCGTCACGTCGAACGCGTCCGGGTCGGTGGCGCCCTGGACGACGAGGCCCTTGACCAGGCCCACCATGGCCAGCGCGAACGCCCCGGGGTCCAGCGCCGCCCGCACCTCGCCCCCGGCCACGCCGTGCCGGACGACGTCGGCCACCCACGCCCGCGTACGGGCGTCCAGCTCCGCGACCGCCGCCGTCAGCTCGGACGCGCCCGCGAGCGCCTCCGCCCCGAGGACGACGAACGCCCGCCCCAGGTCGGTGGGCTTCCGCACCCCTTCCAGGCACCCCCGGACGAACCCGCACAGCTCGTCCACCGCCCCGGCACCGCTGCGCTCGGGCGCGGCGGCAGCCATCGCCTCCGCCAGCGCCTCCTCCTGCAGCCGGGCCAGCAGGGCGGCCTTCGAGCCGAAGTAGTGCGAGGCCAGCCCCCGACTGAAGCCCGCCTCCTCCCCCACCCGCGCGAGCGTGACGCCGGCACTGCCGTGCCGGGCGATCAGCCGGGCCGCGGCGGCGATCAGGGCGGCCTCGGCCTGGGCGCGCCGCTCGGCCTGGGTGCGGCGGGACGGGGTGCCCGGAGAAGCGGCGTCCGGACCATCGTGCGTGGGCATGGCACCATGCTAGTGTCGAACTTGCTTGTTGACCAACAAGTAAGTGTGCGGGGCGGGCCCGGAGACGATCCCCCGGCCGCGCCGCCCCCGTCGGAAGGGAAGATCCGGATGACCGCCACGATGCTCGCCGGCCGCCTCGACGTCACGAAGGGCACGTTCGCCGTCGAGGAGGTGCCCGTCCCGGTGCCCGGCCCCGGCGAGGTCCTGATCAAGGTCGAGGCGGCGGGCGTCTGCCTGTCCGACGTCCACCTGATCGACGGCACCCTCAAGCCCTTCTACCTCCCCGGCGACAAGGTGACCCTCGGCCACGAGGTCGCCGGCACCGTCCACACCCTCGGCGAGGGCGTCACCACCGCCGCCGTCGGCGACCGCGTCCTCCTCCAGGCCGGCGAGCACCGGGGCGGCGTCGTCTTCACCCGCGGCGTCGACTACGACGGCGGCTGGGCCGAGTACAGCCTCGCGACCGCCACCACCCTCGTGCCGATCCCCGACGAACTCCCCTTCGAGCAGGCCTGCTTCATCCCCGACGCGGTCTCCACCCCGTGGGCCGCCATCACCGCCACCGGCGCCGTCCGCCCGGCCGAGGCCGTCGGTGTCTGGGGCGTCGGCGGACTCGGTGCCCACGGCGTCCAACTCCTGCGCGCCATCGGCGCCTTCCCCATCGTCGCCGTCGACCCCCTCCCCGCCGCCCGCGAACGCGCCCTCGCCTTCGGCGCCGACGCCGCCCTCGACCCGCTCGACCCCGGGTTCGCGGCCCACCTGCGCGAGGCCACCGGCGGCCGCCCGCTCGCCGCCGCCTTCGACTTCGCCGGCGCGGCCCCCGTGCGCGAGCAGGCGATGGCCGCCCTCGGCGAACGCGGCCGCCTGGTCCTGGTCGGCCTCACCGACCAGCCCCTCACCATCACCAAGGGCACCATGGTCAGCTTCCTGCGCCAGGAGATCCGCGGCCACTACGGTTCCCAGTCCCAGGACGTGATCGACCTCGTCGCCCTCACGCGCGGCGGCCGCCTCGACTTCTCCCGCTCGGTCAGCGGCACCTTCCCGCTCGCCGACGCCGCCAAGGCCGTCGAAGCCCTGGAGCAGAAGGCGGGCAACCCCATCCGGCTGATCCTCAAGCCCTGAGGGAATGTCATCATGACGGCGTGACTGACTCGGTGCACAACAACCTTGACGGACAGGTCACGGGGAATGTGATCCAGGCGCACACCGTCAACAACTACGCGCCCCCTCCGCCCGCCGAGGACGAACTGGCCGGACACGTGCTCGTCCAATGGGAAGACGAGGCCAACGCCCGCCGGTTGACCGGTTCCGTACGCATGCCGGTTCGCTGGGACGCACGGCAGCTCGGCGCCCTCGAAGAGCCGATCGACACTGATGAGGCACTCTCCCGGATCCGGACGCTCGACCCCGCCCGGCTGGTCATCACCGGACCCGCCGGAGCGGGGAAGTCGTCCCTGGCAGTGCTCCTCGTCCTCGACCTGCTGCACCACCGGAAGTCGGGGGATCCCGTTCCCGTCCTGCTGTCGCTCTCGGGCTGGACGCCCAAGAAGAACCTTCAGGACTGGGTCATCGAGCGCATCCAGCAGGACTACCGGGCCGCGGCGCGCCCTGCGTGGAATCACGAGGTGCAGTCGTTGGTCACCGGGAAGAAAGTCATCCCCATCCTGGACGGCCTCGATGAGCTCATGTCCCTCTCCGGCCAGGAGGTCGTCCTCGGAATCGACGGCTGGCGCGCGAACACCAAGGTGCCCCTGGTCCTGCTGTCGCGGCCGGAAGCGATCGAGAAGATTCCCCCGGACTCCGAGCTCCGGCACATCCCGGTGATCCAGGCCTGTCCGATGTCCCCGGAAGCCGGACGGCACTATCTCACCGGGAAATGCCGTAAGGACCAACTTCCCCAGTGGGAAGAAGTCTTCGAGCAGATCACACGAAGTCCTGACGGACCCGTCGCAGCGGCATTCTCCTCGCCCCTGATGCTCTGGCTCGCGACGAAGGTCTACGCGAGCGGGGCGCGAGATCCTCGCGCACTCCTCGACTCCGCGAGGTTTCCGACACGCGCGGACGTCGAAGGCCACCTCCTCGACGAGTTGATCCCCGCCGTTTACTCGCGGGCCCCGGCATCCGCCTCCAAATCCAAGCCCGTCCGCCGGTGCAGTGTGAAGGACGCCCGGACGTACCACGGCTTCCTGGCCCGGCAGTTGATCCGCCGCCGGACACAGGACATCGCGTGGTGGCAGCTGCGCGGCGTGGTCACGCATCCCCTCGCATGGGGCGGCATCGTCCTCACGGCCGTCCTGGCGCTCCTCTCCCTCGACCGGCTCCTGTGGCCCGGCACCACCACCGAAGCGATCGACCTCGTCGCCGAGTTGGCCACCATCTCCACCGTCCTCGGACGCACCACCGCCCGGCACCTGTTCCCCGGCCTCGACGGCCGCCCGCGCCGGCCGGCCGCACCCAGGATCCAGGTCATCATGGCCCTGCTCGCCGCAGGCCTCGTCGGTGCGGCAACGGTCGTTCCGGGCGGCGTCCCCGCGGTCGTGCCCACCGTCGCCCTGCCCACGCTGTCGGGCCTCCTCCTCACGCGGCGGGCCGAGTACGACACGGCCACGAAGCCCAGGATGCTGCTCGCCGACGAACGACGGATCGCCCTGATCGAGGCGGCGGTCGTCGCACCCGCCATCGCCGGGCTTTCGATGGCGGTCTTCTCCCAGACCCACGACAGTCCCCTCATCCCCACCGTGTCCTTCCTCACCGCCTGGTCCTGCTCGGCCCTGGCCCTCGTCGCGATGAGCCGATGGGGGCGCTGGACCGCCACGCGGGTCGAACTGTGGCTGTTCGGGCGCCTTCCGTGGGACGTGATGGGTTTCCTGGAGGACGCACACGGACTGGGCCTGCTGCGCCAGGTCGGCGGCGTCCACCAGTACCGGCACACCGAACTGCGCCGGCGCCTCGCCGGAGCGGACGCCGACCGGTCCACGGCCGAGGCGTGGACACCGCGCACCGTCCTCATGCGCAGCAGCGCCCACACCGTCCGCACCGTGTGGTTCCTCGCCCTCGACCTCGCCATGCCGGTCCTCGCGTACCTCGCCGTCGCCTCGCCGCTCACTGCACACGACGGCCCGAGAGCGGACTGGCAGCAGAGCTGGGACCTGTTCCGCAGGCACCAGCTCCAGTTCGTGGGGGTGGCGGTCACGCTCGTCCTGATGGCGGTCGCCCTGTGGGCCGTGGCCACGAGGCTCCGGATCGACGCCGAGACGGTCGAGATCAACCGGGGCCGCAAACTTCGAGTGCGGTGGGAGGACGTGACTGCGGTGCGGGTTCACGGGACCGACGGCGACGTCCTGCCGAACCAGTACCACGTCGCCTTGGAGCTCAAAGAGGGCCTGACCGTCCCGAAGGCCCTCACGGACTCGAAAGGCTGGGCCCGCATCTGGGATCTCGGCCCGACCCGCGCCCTCCCCCTCGACCTCGAAGCCGCCCTCGCCTACTTCGCCGGCGACCGCTGGAAGGGCAGCGGTGACGGGTGGGACCACCGACAAGGTCCCTCTGACGCCCTGGAGGAAGCCGGCCGTCGGGCCCGGCCCTGAGCGGGCGGGGCCCGAAGGGCTGGGGCGTCAGCGGTTGTCGTGGAGGTCCTGGTGCATCTGCGGCTGGTCGTCCTGGTCGTGGGTGAGGGCGTACCGCTCGACCTTGCTGAACGCCTCGGACACGGCTCCGAGGATGTCCTTGTACGGGTTGACGCCCGTGACCTGCTTGGCGGCGCCGCCGAGCAGGCCGCCACCGATGCCGCTGACGATGCCGTGGCCGGCGGCCGCGACCTTGCCCGCCTCCGACAGCGGCGTCCGGTCCAGGCCGGCCATGTCGGCGTACTTGTCGGTGAGGGCGACGCGGGAGAGGGCGAGGTAGGCGTCGCTCATTCCCGGCTTGAGGAAGTCCCGGTAGAACTTGACGGCCTGGGCGGTCATGAAGACGCCGTCCTCCGACTTCCGCCATTCCCGGTCGCGTTCCTGGTTCCACAGCCGTTCGAGCTCATCGGCGTCCTTGGGCAGCTGCCACCTCTCCGGGGTCCCGAGGTAGTGGTTGACGTAGTGCCAGGCGCAGACGAAGCCGCGGGCGTCGTCCTTCGACACGTCGATCCCGAGGTTCCGCATGGCCTGCAGGATCTGGGTGCTGAAGACGCAGGCGGCGCCGGTCGTGTACTTCTGCGAGACCGGCTCGCCCCACTTCGCGTAGTCCCACTCCCCGCTCTTCTTGTGCAACTGCCGCACCGAGGCGTGGACCAGGCGCACCTTGGTGACGTTCGCGGCCAGGGTGCCGTTGCGCAGGGCGTCCTTGTCGCCCATGTCGATGAACAGCCGGCTGGACTGCGAGAGCCGTCGGCCGGGCCCTTCCACGCCGCCCAGCCGGCCGGTCGAGCGCAGGGTGAACGCGCCGGTCGGGGAGAGGTAGGTGCCGATGAGGCCGACGGTGCCCTGCAGCATGGACGCCTCGCCGTGGTGGTGGGCGAAGAAGCCCTCGGCGGCCTTGACGTCGGCCTCGCTCCAGTCCGGCGGCGGCGCCGTCGCCTCGCGCAGGAAGTCGGCCAGCCGGTCGGGCAGTCGGGAGAGGTCCTGCCCGGGCTTGAGGGTGCCCACGGTGCGGAAGAGGGCGTTGACCCCGTCGATCTCCCTCTTCTCGATCAGCTCCGAGACCAGGGCGTCGGCCTCCGGGTCGCCGACCGTGCTCGCTGCCTCGAGTTCGGCCGTGACCGTTGCGGCTGTCAGTGCCACCAGCAGTACCTCGTTTCTGGGGTTCGGGTGCGTCCCGCGCCACGAGGCAATCGAGTTCGTGCTCGCATGATGCCCTGGCGGCAGCGGGTGTGCGCGAGCGTACTGTTCATCAGGCATACGGACGATCGCTCGAATGGGGGACCCCGGCGCGCGCCCTGTCCGCAGGGGGCGCACACCTGGGAAGCGCGAACTCGCGCTACCCCGCCGGGACCGGGCGGTGCGGGAGGTCGGTGGGGTTGTCGGGGCCGAGGGAGAAGGTCGGGGCGGGCGTCGGGTGCATGGGCGGCGGGGTGGTCACGGCCGTGCTCGGCGCGGTCGGCATCGTCGTGGGCCGTCCCGTGGCGGTGGGCGTCGGCGCAGCAGGCGAGCTGGACGGGCTCGACGGCGTGGACGGGCTCGACGGCGTGGACGGGCTCGACGGCGTGGACGGGCTCGGCGCCGTGGACGGCGTGGACGGCGTGCCCGTGACGGCCGGTGTCGGCGACGGAGTCGGCGGCGCGGCCGTGGAGTTGCACGCGGCGGTGGCCAGCGCGAGGAGCAGGGTGCCGGCGGCGATGGTGGCGGCGGGTCGCTTCACGGGGCGGGGTCTCCTGATCGTCGGGGGTCGCCGCTTGGACGGTGCGGCCCCCGAACCGGTTCCGCAACACCGGTTCCGCAACACCGGTGCCCGGCCCGCCGACGTTCGGCGGGCCGGGCCTCAGTGGAACGCTCAGTCCTCCTGGTCCCCGGCCACGTCGCCGACCACGTCCCTGTGGTCGAAGCGCCGCAGGTCGACGGCCCAGATGCCGCGCCCGAAGGTGGCCGCGTACAGCTTGCCGTCCGGGCCGGTCTTCAGCTGCTGCACGGACGTCGTCGGCAGGTTGCGGCCGAGGACCTTCCAGTCCGTGGCGCCCGGCGCCCGGTAGAACGCCGCGAGGTCGGTCCCCAGGGCGAGGCCGCCGTTGGGCAGGATCTTCACCGAGTCCGCGGGCACGTCGGGCAGGTTGGCCGAGACGTCGGTCCAGGTGGCGCCGCCGTCCCGGGACTCGAAGACGTGCCCGATGCCGGCGCCGGGCCCCTCGGTCCAGGACCGCGAGAAGCCGTTCATGGCGACGAACACGTGCTGCGCGTCGTTCTCGTCGACGGCGAACGACGAGACGTACCGGTTGGGCACGGTTCCGCCCACCGGCAGGTCGAGCTGGTGCCAGCCCGTCCCGTCCGTGTTCCCCACCGCGATGCCGCGCGTGAAGCCCTGGTTGTTGCAGGGGCCGCACCAGCCCGCGTACACGGTGCCGTTGACGGTCGCGACGGCGGTGGCGAAGTGCCCTGCGCCCAGGTCGTAGGCGCTGGTCCACTCGCTGCCGCTGCGGATCGCGTAGCCCTTGTGCTGCACCCAGATGTGCCGGCCGCCGGCGATCCAGGTGTTGACGTCCTTGGGGTCGGCGGCGAGCGGGGCGATGAAGCGGGCGGAGCTGGTGGCCTTGTCGGGCGGGGCGACCTCGTAGGACGTGGCCTTGCTGGGGTCGGTGTTGCCGGAGCCGTCGTTGACGGCGCAGTTCTGGGTGACCCACACGTCCATGTAGACGTATTCCTGGGCGATGTTGCACCCGTTGCCCGGGTCGACCAGCGTGTCGCCGCCGTCGCCGCCGAAGTTGGAGCCCATCACCTTGTCGTGGGCGCGCAGGATCGATTCGCCGTTGTCCTGGAGGCCGCCGCTGACGCTGACGCCCCGCCCGGAGCGGTCCGAGAGGTCCTTTCCCACGCCCACCGAGTAGTACTGCAGGGTGTCGATGGTGCCGTCGGCGAGGGACTTCCAGTCCTTGGCGTGGCCGCCGGAGTCGACGGCGCCGTTGACCGGGCGGGTGTAGATGCCGCCGTCGTTGCCGACGTACACGCTCGCCTTGCCGTGGTAGGTGCCGATGGCGACGGCGTGCTGGTCGGAGTGGGTGGTCGGCGAGCAGTCGCCGGTCTGCTTCGTCGGGTCGATGCTCCAGCAGGGGAACGGGAAGTTCCAGTAGGGGCCGGGGACGATCCAGGAGGCACCGCCGTTCTTGGTCTCCAGCACCTCCTCCAGACCGGCGTAGACGTGGTCCGGGTTGGCCGGGTCGACCTGGAGGAACTGGTTGTACCAGGACTGGATGCCCGGCTGGTAGCCGGCGCCCTGCAGGGCGGAGCCCGAGTTCTTGATCTTGTCCTTGTCCGCGATGAGCGTCCACGGGCCGGACGGCGAACCGGACTTGGAGACGTAGATGCCCTTCAGCCCGGAGTCCGGGTTGTGCGCGGTGAGGTCCGGCGACTGGTCGATCGCGTAGTAGCGCGAGCCGTCCGCGGAACGGGCGAACGTGACGTTGCCGACGTTCGCCGCGTCCGTCGGCAGGTCACCCAGTGACGCGACGCGCTGCCAACTCCCGTCCGCGGCCTTGCTGTAGAAGCCGTTGTACGTGTCGCCGCCGCGCCAGCCGACGGCCAGGATCACCTTGGACGGGTCCTTGGGGTCGATCGCGATGTCGTTGGCGATGTTCTTGTACGGCGCACTCGGGTCGCCCGCCTTCGAACCCCCGGGCAGGTACTCGGGGTTGGGCACGAACTCCTGCGTCCACGGGCCCGAGAGGTCCGTCGTCGAGTGGCTCCACACACCCCGGCTGGTGGCCGCCCACACCTTGTCGCCCGCGAAGCGCAGCGCGTGGATCGTCGTCGACTCCAACTCCGCCCCGCCGACCCGGTTCCCGGGCTGGAACTGGCCGTGCTTGGGGTCGGCGAGCACGTAGACGCCGGTGCCGACGTACGAGACCGCGCCCGTGTTCGACTCACCGGTCGCGTACCAGAGCCGCCCGGTGCCGTCCAGGTCCAGCGTGCCGGTGGACAGCGACGGCAGCTTCTCCGAGATCGACTGCCACTGCCCGCCGCCGGTCCGGGAGCGGAACACGCCGCCGTTCGCACCGCCCGCGTACACGTACCCGTCGTCGTCCGCCGCGATGCCGGTGATCCGGCCGGTGACGAAGCCCGCGCCGCCGCTGGAGTTGGAGTTGACGTCGCGGTAGCGCGGGTCGTCCGCGTTGTACGGCTTGCTCGTCACCTGCTCCCAGCGGCCGCCGGCGCTCGGCATCGACTTCAGCTGCGCCCACGCCGCGCCGTACGCGCCGGGGGCGACGACGCCGGGGGCCGTGCGGGCCTCGGTGTACTGCGCGGTGCCCTCGGCCGCGTTCTCGGCCTCGTCCGCGCCGCCGTCGTCCCCGCCCCGGTCGGCCTTCGCCGAGAACGCGGGCCCGGCCGCGCCGCGGCCCTCCTGGACCTTTCTCGCGTGCTGCTGCCCGATCTCCTGCAGGTGCTGCGCCTGGTGCGGGCGGGGCCTGGGCGGCTCGGAGGCGGCGAGCGCCTGGGTGGTGGTCAGTCCGAGGGCGGTCAGGGTGACGGCCGGAAGCAGCAGCCGTCGACGTTGCCTGTTGGGCACGATGTCGGTCCTCCCCATGCGACGGGCCGCGCGGTCGCGCGGCCCGGTGGCAGTCCGAGCGGAAGCCTCGCGGGTCCGACCGGCCGGTGTGAAGGGAGTGTGCACGAGGGAGAGCCGAAACTACGTCAGATGAGAGAGTCGACGCGCGACGGATGACCCGCCCGGACGCCCGTGGTGCTGCATGCGACGCGCGCCGCACGCCGAACCGTCGGTTGCGGCCCCCGCTTCAGCGAATCCTCAGGTACCCCCCGCAACACTCTGTTCCGTAGTCGGACGGTGGGCGGACGGAGCAGTCGATGTCGGAATCCATACGCGGCTCGGCGCGGGCCGGGGGGCTCCTGCGCCGGGCCGGGTGGTCGGCGGTCGCGCTGGCGGCGGTGGTGGGCGCCGGAACCGCCGCGCGGGAGATCGCGAGCGCGGACGTGCGGCCGCTCCACGTGGTGTGCGAGCACGCCGCCTCCGCCGGGCACCACCGGCTCGCGATGCGCTTCTGCCGCGGCGGCATGGACCGCTGGACGACACCGGCGGGACGGCCCGGGCCGACCGGCCACCACCGGGCTCATGAATTCCTCAGGTTCCCGCTGTCATGATCCTCCGCAGACGGCGCGCCTCCCGGTCCCCCACGGACGCGGAGGCGCGCCGCCCCTCGACCCTCCCCGGAGGCGCGTTCGTGCCCGCAGGACCGCCGGCGGCCCCTCCCCGGGCCGTGGATATCCTGGCCGGCATGCGCATATTGGTGGTCGAGGACGACGAGGACCTGCGGTTCGCCGTGGCCGCGGCCCTGCGGGGCGGCGGGCTGGCGGTCGACGAGGCCGGGGACCTCCCGGCCGCCGACGAGGCGCTGTTCGTCACCGGCTACGACTGCGTCGTCCTCGACCGCATGCTGCCCTCCGGCGACTCCGCCGACTACGTGCGCCGGATGCGCGCGGACGGCCGGACCGTCCCGGTGCTGTTCCTCACCGCCCGCGACACCGTCGCCGACCGGGTCGAGGGCTTCGCCACCGGCGGCGACGACTACCTCGTCAAGCCCTTCGCCGTCCCCGAACTGGTCGCCCGGGTGCACAACCTGTGCCGCCGCACCACCGTCGCCCGCCCGCCCGTGGTGCGCCTCGCCGGCCTGGAGATCGACACCGCCCGCCGCACCGTGCACCGCGACGGCGTCCGGCTGACCCTCACGATCAAGGAGTTCGCCGTCCTGGAGACGCTCGCCGCCCGCCCGGGCCAGGCGGTGCGCCGCGCCGAGCTCATCGAGCGCTGCTGGGACGAGCTGACCGAACCCAACTCCAACGTCGTCGAGGTGCTCGTCTCCCAGCTGCGCCGCAAGCTCGGCGAACCGGCCCTGATCCACACCGTGCGCGGCGTCGGCTACCGGCTGGAGTCGCACGCGTGAGAGCCGCACGCGTGAAAGCCGCACGTGGGCGGACCACGGGCTGGAAAGCACTGAAGAAGGACGTCCCGCCCACCCCGGCCGGCCGGATCCGCCGCCTGCGCCGCCGCATCGCCCTGCTCTTCGCCCTGGTCAGCGCCCTCGCCCTGGTCGGCATGGCGGTCGTCGCCGTGCACGCGGACGACGACGCCTGGCGCTCCCAGGTCGACTCCGACCTGAAGCTGCGGACCAGCGAGTTCGCCGCCGACCTGCACTACGACGAGCAGGGCGCCCTGGAGTACCCGGACCCCAAGGAGGGCGGCTACGACTGCCCGCCGGTGACGCTCTTCACCGGCACCGCCGAGCAGATGACCGTCGCCGCCCGCCCGCACCGCGCCTGCCTGACCGTCCCCGCGGACGCCTACCAGACGGCCGCCGACGACGCCGCGCGCGAGGGCGACGTCGTCCGGCTCACCACGACCGCGCCGAACGGCCACCAACTCCGGCTCTCCGCCCAGCCGTTCACCGGCCCGAACCAGGACACCACGGACACCGTGGCCGTCGCCGCCGTCGACATCTCCGGCAACCTGGCCGACCACGACCGCCTCGCCCTGCTCCTCACCGCCGCCTGCGCCGTCCTCGTCGCCCTCTCCGCCCTCGCCGGCCACTGGCTCGCCGGCCGGGCCGTGCGCCCCGCCCTGGACGCGCTCGACCAGCAGGAGGCCTTCCTCGCCGACGCCGCCCACGACCTGCGCACCCCCGTCGCCTCCGTCCGCGTCCTCGCCGAGACCGGCCTGCGCGGCGAGGCCGACACCACCGAGATCCTGCGCCGCACACTGCGCCAGTCCACCCGGATGAGCGAGCTCGTCGACGACCTGCTGACCCGCGCCCGGCTGATGGCCGGCGCCGTCCCGCTCGACCGGGAGCCGCTGCGGCTCGACCAGCTCGTCGACGCGGTCGTCGCCGACACCCCGGCCGACGGGCACCGCGTCGCCGTCCGCACGGAGCCCGTGATCGTCCTCGCCGACGCCGGGCTGCTGCGCCGTGCCGTCGCGAACCTGCTCGGCAACGCGCTCGCCCACGGGCACCGGCCGGGCCGGCCGGCCGACGTCGAGATCACCGTCACCGCGGACGGCACCGTCGCCGTCGACGACGCGGGCCCGGGCATCCCGCCCGAGCGGGCGGCCTCCCTGTTCGAGCGCTTCCACAGCGGCGGCGGTTCGAGCGGCCTCGGCCTGTCCATCGCCGCCTGGGTGGCCCACGCCCACGGCGGCTCCCTCACCGTCGACCCGAGCACCCGCGGCGGCACGCGCTTCCTGCTGCGCGTGCCCGTGCACAAGCCCACGCGCTCATCCGGGTGAGGGCCCGCGAGCCGGGGGCACCGCGCCGCACGGAGGTGCGACCGTCGGTCGCATGCCGCTGACCGCACGCTCCGACCGCCGCGCCGTCCCCGTGCTGCTCCCCCTGCTCTGCGTGTGCGCCGCCCTGGTACTCGTCCCGGCACCCGTCGCGCGCGCATCTGCCCCGTTCGACCCCGCGCCCGCCGTCGCCGCCCTCGCCCGGCTGCTGCCGGCCCACGCCGCGCAGATCAGCCTCGTCCCCGAGCCGCAGGCCGCGCCCGGCGTCGACGCGTTCACCGTCTCCGGCGCGCCCGGCGCGATCCGGGTGCGGGGCACCTCGCCCGCCACGCTGCTGACCGGCGTCGGCTGGTACCTGCGCAACGTCGCCCACGCCGACATCGGCCTGCCCGGCGACAGCACCGCGGCGCTCCCGGCCACGCTGCCGCCGGTGCCCGCCCCGCACACCGACTCCGCCGTCGTCCCGCACCGCTACGCGCTCAACGACACCGACAACGGCTACTCCGGCCCCTACCGGAGCTTCGCCGACTACCAGCACGAGGTCGACGTCCTCGCGCTGCACGGCTTCAACGAGGTCCTGGTCACCGTCGGCGCCGAGGCGCCGTACCTGCGGGCGCTCCAGGGCTTCGGCTACTCCGCCGACGACCTGCGCGCCTGGATCCCGGCGCCCGCGCACCAGCCGTGGTGGCTCCTGCAGAACATGTCCGGCTTCGGCGGCCCGGTCTCCGACCAGCTGGTCGCCGCCCGCGCCGCCGTCGGCCGCCGGGTCTGCGACCACCTGCGGGCGCTCGGCATGACGCCGGTGCTGCCCGGCTACTTCGGCACCGTCCCGACCGACTTCGCCGAGCGCAACCCCGGCGCCGCCGTCGTGCCGCAGGGCACCTGGACGGCGTTCGCCCGCGACTCCTGGCTCGACCCCACCGGCCCGCTGTTCGCCGAGGTCGCCGCCGCCTACTACGCCGCGCAGCGCGACGCGTTCGGCGACAGCGCGATGTACAAGATGGACCCGCTCCACGAGGGCGGCACCGCGGGCGGCGTCGACGTGCCCGCCGCGGCCGGCGCGATCCAGCGCGCCCTGCTCGCCGCGCACCCCGGCGCCGTCTGGGCGGTCCTCGGCTGGGAGCACAACCCCACCGCGGCCTTGCTGGCGGGCGTGGACCGCAGCCTGATGCTGATCGTCGACGGCCTCTCGGACCGCTACGACGGCCTGGACCGCGAGTCCGACTGGGGCGGCACGCCGTACGCGTTCGGCACGATCCCCAACTTCGGCGGCAAGACCACCTTCGGTGCCAACACCGGCGTCTGGACCGCCCGCTTCCGCCAGTGGCTCACCAGGCCCGGCAGCGCGCTCAAGGGCATCGCCTTCATGCCCGAGGGCACCGGCACCGACCCGGCCGCCCTCGCCCTCTTCGCCGACCTCGCGTGGTCGCCCGCCGGACTCGACCGGGCGGCCTGGTTCACGGCGTACGCGACGGGCCGCTACGGCCGCCCGGACGCCCACGCGGCGGCGGCCTGGGCGCAGCTGCGCGAGGGCCCGTACGGCATGCCGTCCGACGGGTGGAGCGAGCCGCAGGACGGGCTGTTCACGGCCCGGCCGTCGCTGACCGCCTCGACCTCGGCGTCCTGGTCGCCGAAGGCGCTGCGCTACGACCCCGCGACCGTGCGCGGCGCCCTCGCCGAGCTCCTGGCGGTGGCGCCGGAGCTGCGCGCCACCGACGCCTACCGCTACGACCTCGTCAACGTCGCCCGGCAGGCGCTCGCGGACGAGAGCCGCCGGCTGCTCCCGGAGATCGCCGGGGCCTACGGCGCGGGGGACCTCGCCGCGTTCCGGTCGCTGGTGAGCCGCTGGACGGCCGCCGAGGACGACCTCGACCGGCTGGCGGCCACCGACGCCCGCTTCATGGTGGGCACGTGGCTCGCCCAGGTGCAGTCCTGGGGCGCCACCGACGCCGAGCGCAGCCAACTCCAGTACGACGCGCGGTCGATCCTCACCACGTGGGGCGGCACCCGCGCCGAGGCCGAGGACGGTGGCCTGCACGAGTACGCCGCCCGCGAGTGGTCCGGCCTGGTCACGGACCTCTACGCCAAGCGCTGGGCGGCGTTCTTCGCCTCGCTGGAGGTCGCGTTGACGCAGCACACCCGCCCGGCGCCCGTCGACTTCTTCGCCCTGGACGACGCGTGGGCGCACTCGACGTCCGCCTACCCGACCGCGCCGGTCGGTGACCCGGTCGACATCGCGACCGACATCGCGACCGCCCTCGCGGCCGCTGTTGCGGCGCCGCTGGAGCACCAGTCAGAGTCTTCGCGTTGACACCCCGCCCACGGTGCGGCGACCGACTACCCGGTGCCGTGGGCGGCCTACACCTGAGGAGCGGGCATGAGCCACGACCGTCCGGCAGCGCAGCCCCCGCAGCGGCCCGGCCGGAGGCAGGTCCTGCGGCTCGCCGCCGCACCCCTCGCGGCGGCGGCGCTCGCCGCGTGCGGCGGGCCGAAGCCGGAGCCGTCGCCGGACCCGTCGACCTCCGCGAACAGCCCCACGCCGTCGCCGACCCCTACCCCCACCCCCGTCGGCCCGCCCGACTGGGCCGCGCTCGCGAAGGACCTCGGCGGCACCGTCATCGGCCCGCAGGACGGCCGCTACGAGGACGCGAGCCACCTCTACCAGCCGCAGTTCGACGGCCTGCGCCCCGCCGGGATCGTCTACGCCGCCACCCCCCAGGACGTCGCCACCTGCCTCGCCTTCGCCCGCCGGTACGCCCTCCCGGTCGCGGCGCGCAGCGGCGGGCACAGCTACACGGGCTGGTCGTCGGGCAGCGGGATGGTGCTGGACGTCGGGTCGATGGCGGCGGTCTCCGGTTCCGGCGGCACGGCGACGGTCGGCGCCGGCGCCCGGCTGATCGACGTGTACGCGGCCTTGGCGGCCGACGGCGTGACGGTCCCGGCGGGCTCCTGCCCGAGCGTGGGCGTCGCCGGGCTGACGCTCGGCGGCGGCATCGGCGTCACGTGCCGCGCGTACGGTCTGACCTCCGACAGCCTCACCGGCGCCGAGGTCGTGACGGCCGACGGGCGGGTCCGCCAGGTGGACGCTTCGACGGACCCCGACCTCTTCTGGGCGCTGCGCGGCGGTGGCGGCGGCAACTTCGGCGTGGTCACGTCCTTCACCTTCCGCACCCACCCGGCGCCGACCTGCGCGTACGCGTTCCTCTCCTGGCCCTGGTCGTCCGCGGCGCCGGCCGTGGCGGCCTGGCAGACGTGGGTGGCGAGCGCGCCGGACCCGCTCTGGGCCAACCTCCACCTCGACGCCTGGCCGGACGGCCGTCAGCGCCTCACCAGCACCGTCAACTACCTCGGCCCGAAGTCCGAGCTCGCCGGCCTGATCGACCGGCTGACCGTCGCCCCGGCCACCGCCTCCCTCCACACGGCGCCGTTCCTGGACACCATGAAGGAGATGGGCGGCGTGGCCGGCTGGTCGGAGGCCGCCGCCCACCTGCCCGGCAGCCTCCCCGGCCAGAACCCCGACGGCAGGCTGACCCGGGGCTCGTACGCGGCCCGGTCCGACTTCTACACCCGGCCGATCGACCCGACCGGGATCGCGGCGCTCGTGGCCGCCGTCGACCGGTACCCGCAGAGCGTGCCCCAGGGCGGGAGCGCCTCCGTCTCCTTCGACGCCCTCGGCGGCGCCGTGAACCGGGTGGCCCCCGGCGACACCGCCTTCGTCCACCGGAACGCCCTGTTCGGGGCCCAGTACATCACCAACTACCCCGCGCCCGGCGCCGGTTCCGGCCCCGCCGTGGACCAGTCCCAGGCCTGGCTGAAGGACGTCTGGACGACCATGCGCCCGTACGCGAGCGGCGAGGCCTACCAGAACTACCCCGACCCGACCCTCGCCGACTGGGCCCAGGCCTACTACGGCAGCAACCTCGCCCGCCTGCGCCAGGTGAAGCACGCCTACGACCCGGACGGACTGTTCCGCTTCCCCCAAGCCGTGTAGTCCGCCAGAAAAACCTCCGGACACGCGACGGTTTTCCGGGCTCCCGCCGGTCTTGATTGGCGACCGCGTCCCACCAGCCCTCCCCGGGAGCCCCCGATGTCAGACACCATCCCCACCACCATCCCCACCGCCGTCGTCACCGGTGCCGGCCGCGGCTTCGGCCGCGCGATCGCCGGGGCCCTCGTCGCCCGCGGCACGCACGTCATCGGCATCGCCCGCACCGGGGCCGACCTGCTCGCCGTCCGCGAGGAGCTCGGCGAGCGCTTCACGCCCCTCACCGGCGACGCCACCGACGAGGCGCTCGCCGCCGAGGTGACCCGCACCCTCCGCCCCGGCCTGCTCGTCCTCAACGCCGGGACCGTGCCGCCCATGGCGCCCGTCCAGGAGCAGACGTGGGAGAGCTTCGGCCGTGCCTGGGAGGTCGACACCCGGCACGTCTTCACCTGGACCGGCGCCGCCCTGCGCGAGCCGCTGGCCCCGGGCAGCGTCGTCGTCTCCATGTCCAGCGGCGCCGCGCTCTTCGGCTCCCCGCTCAGCGGCGGGTACGCGAGCGCCAAGGCCGCCGTCCGCTACATCCGCTCCTACGCCGCCGGGGAGTCCGAGCGGGCCGGGCTCGGCATCCGGTTCGTCGCGCTGCTGCCGAACATGACCCCGGTCGGCGGGGTCGGCGACGCCGGGGTCACCGGATACGCCGCGCAGGCCGGCCTCGACCGGGAGACTTTCCTCGCAGGGCGCGGGCCGATCGTCACGCTGGAGCTGATCGGGAAGGCGGTGACCGAGGTCGCCGACGACCCCGACGCCGCTGCCGAGTACCGGGTCGAAGGCACCGGGCTCGTCCCGCTCGCCTGAGACCGCACCCGAAAGCCGTTCCGGAAGGACCCCCCGCGATGCCGTCGAACGCCGAGTTCACCGCCCTGGCCGAACCGTTCCGGCCGGAGCTCCTCGCCCACTGCTACCGGATCCTCGGCTCGGTCCACGACGCCGAGGACCTGGTCCAGGACACCTACCTGCGGGCGTGGCGGGCGTTCGACGGCTTCGAGGGCCGCTCCTCGGTGCGCCGGTGGCTCTACAAAATCGCCACCATGGCCTGCCTCACCGCCCTGGAGACGCGCTCGCGCCGCCCCCTGCCGTCCGGGCTCGGCGCCCCCGCGGACGACCACCGGGTGGCCGTGGCACCGCGCGAACCGTCCGTTCCGTGGCTCCAGCCGGCGCCGGACGCGCTGTTCGGCGCCGGCGACCCGGCGGTGACCGTCGCCGCCCGGACGGGCGTGCGCCTCGCCTTCATCGCCGCCCTCCAGTACCTCTCCGCCCGCCAGCGCGCCGTGCTCACCCTGCGCGACGTCCTCGGCTTCCGCACCGCCGAGGTCGCCGCGATGCTCGACACCACCACCGCCGCCGTGGACAGCGCGCTGCGCCGCGCCAGGGGCCGCCTGGCCGAGGTGGGCCCGGTCGCGGACGACCTGGCCGAGCCGGACGAGCGCGTGCGCCGCGGCCTCCTCGACGACTACGTCGACGCCTTCACCCGCGCCGACCCCGACGCCCTCGTCGACCTCCTGCGCGTCGACGTCGAGATGGAGATGCCCCCGACGCCGACCTGGTTCACCGGCCGCGAGGCCGTCCTCGGCTTCCTGTCCGCCCGCATCCTGCGCCCGTCGCTGTGGCGGATGACCCCGACGACGGCCAACGGCCAGCCCGCCTTCGTCGTCCACCGCCACGCCGGCGCCGGCCGCTACGAGCCGTACGGCGTCCAGGTGCTGACCCTGGTCGGCGCGCGCGTCGCCCGCATCACGGCCTTCAACGACCCGGCCCTCGTCCCGACCTTCACGCCGGCCGGCGTCGGAGGCCTTGCCACGAGTTAGTGCATCTCGCACTCTGGCGCGAACGGGACGGCGGAACCGGGGCCGCGAAGAGGACGACGACGGGGACACCCGGCGGATCGCCGCCTTCCAGAACACCCGCGCGCCACCGGGCTGACACCCCCTAAGCGGCCCGCACCTGCTGCTCGTCCAGGTACCGCTCCTCGATCTCCTTCGGCCCGAACGGCCAGACGCCCTCGACCCGCGACCACCCGAGGTACGCGACGAGGCCGAGACCGACCCACCCGACCGACCACTCGATGGGGTGCAGCCCCGGGTTGGCCTCGTCCGCGTACCCGTAGACGACCAGCCAGCCGACGGCGGCCACGATGCCCGGCAGCGGGTAGAGCAGCATCCGGTACGGGCGGGCGAGGTCCGGCTGGCGCCGCCGCAGCACGGTCACGGCGGCGATCTGCGCGAGCGCCTGGATGATCACCATGACGGTGGTGAGCAGCGTGATCAGGACCGTCAGCGGCGGGTGCGCCGCGGAGTCGCCCACGTGCCGCGCGGCGAGGAAGGCCCCGGCGGTGATGACGCCCATCGCCACCAGGCCGGCCACCGGGAACCGGTGCTTGGAGTGCAGCCGCGCGAAGGAGCGGAAGAAGAGCCCGTCCCGCGCGGCGTCGTAGGGGACGCGGGACCCACCGAGCAGACCGGTGAAGACGGAGGCGAACGCGGTGACGAGGACGAGCACGGTGACGACGTCCGCCGCGCGCTTGCCGAGCGTCCGTTCCAGCACGGCCGAAGCCACCGACCGGGACGCCGTGTTCGCGGGGTCGAGCATGTCCTGCCACGGCACGACGCCGAGCACCCCGATCTGGAGGAGCAGGTAGATCCCCATGATCGCGACGACGGAGTGGATGATCGCCCGCGGCATCACCCGGCCCGGGTCCTTGATCTCCGCCCCCAGGTAGGCGGCGGTGTTGTACCCGAGGTAGTCGTAGATCCCGATCGTGAGCCCGGACGCGAAGCCGAGCCAGAAGCTGCCGCTGGTCAGTCGCACCGCGTGCGCGGGCCAGGTGAACGCGAGCGAGGGGTGGAAGTGGGTGAAGGCTGCGAGGACGACGGCGGTGACGGCGAGGATCATCACCGCCCACATGGCGACGGTGACCCTCCCGACGTTCTCGACCCGCCGCCACAGCAGCAGGACGACGAGCACGACGACGCCGACCCCCACGAGATCGCCCTGACCGCCCGTGATGTCCGGCCACAGGTAGCCCAGGTACTGGACCAGCCCCTGCACCCCGGTCGACATGATCAGCGGGATGAACAGCATGGCCGTCCACACGAAGAGGAACGGCATCAACCGCCCGGTCCGGTACTGGAACGCCTCCCGCAGGTACACGTACGTCCCGCCCGACCCCGGCAGCGAGGCCCCGAGCTCGGCCCAGACAAGCCCGTCCGCGAGCGCCAGGACGGCCCCGGCGACCCACCCGATGACGGCCTGCGGCCCACCGAAGGTGGCGACCATGAGGGGAATGGTGACGAACGGCCCGATGCCGCACATCTGGCTCATGTTGATGGCGGCGGCCTGGAACAGGCCCACCCGTCTGGACAGTTGAGGAACGGAATCGGTGGTGGCCAACAGGCACCTCCTGGGGGCGAGAGGTCGACCGGCGGAGAAAGTAAAGTTCCTTAACTCGCTCGGGGTCAAGGCCCGCGCAGCACCGGACCGCGCCGCTTGGCGTGCCGCCCCGCGCGCCGGCCGCCGCGCGTGGCAGGATGCGGGCGACCGCACCGCACTCGGACCGCACCGCACCGAACTCGGACCGCACCGCGCTCACACCGCACCCCACTCAGGAGGGACGCTCATGTCACAGGCCATCGAGGGTGTCGATCCGGCGGTGCCGCCCAGCGGGACGGGCTGCGTCGAGTGCGAGGCGGTGCAGGGCTGGTGGGTGCACCTGCGGCGCTGCGCCCAGTGCGGGCACGTCGGCTGCTGCGACACGTCTCCGGCGCAGCACGCCACACGGCACTTCGCCGAGACCGGGCACCCGTTCATCCAGACCTTCGAGCCGGACGAGGACTGGTTCTGGGACTACCGCAGCAACGACTACTTCGAGCAGGGCCCGGAACTGGCCGCGCCGCACCACCACCCGCGCACGCAGACGGTGCCCGGGCCCCAGGAGCGCGTCCCCGCCGACTGGCAGGACCACATCCACTGAGGGACACGGCCGCCAGGAGGCTCGGGACCATGGTTTCGGTTCTGCAGAACGTGGCGGTCGACTACGCGGACGCCTACGGATCGGCCCGCTTCCGGAGCGCGGTGACCGACCGTCCGCTGCGCCCCGGCCGATCCGGCCGGGCCGTCCTCGCCGACCCCGAGGGCAACGAATTCTGCTCCTGCGCAGCGGGTCGGACCGGGCCGCCCCGCCGTCCTGATCCGCGCTACAGCGGCGGGAGCGCAGGTGCCGGGCCCAGCGTGGTGGTGCCCGGGGTGGCGCGGTGGGCGAGCCCGGCGCGGTAGGCGTCCAGCGCCTCCTCCGGGCGGCCGGTGCGGCGCAGGAGATCGCCGAGGAGGCGACACAGGTCCGCCGAGTCGGCCGTGGCTCCGGCGTGTTCGAGAAGAGCGAGGGCGCTCCGGTAGTGGTCCTCGGCGTCGGAGTCCTCGCCCCGGTCCTCCGCGATCAGGCCCAACAGCCGGTGGGCCGCCCCCGCGTGGACCGCTCCGCGGCTCGGGTGCAGGGACCCGAGCAGGTCGGCGAGCAGCGCGGCCGCCTCCGTGCTGCGGCCCGACCGCCGCAGCACGTCGGCGAGTTCCACATCGATCTGCTGGACGTACAGCACCGCGCGGCGCTCGGTCAGTATGAGGCGGGCGGTGCGGAGTTCGCGCTCGGCGGCGGGAAGATCGCCGTCCTGCGCGCGCAGGTAGCCGCGCATCCAGTGGCAGTGGGCGAGTTCGGTGCGGATGCGGAGCTGCTGGTAGAGCTCCTGGGCGCGGGCGAGGGAGGCGTCGGCCTCGGCGGCGCGGCCCTCGGCTAGGAGGGTGCGGGCCACCGATCGGTGCAGCCGGGCCACGGCGGCGGGGTCGTCGACCTGCGGGGCCAGGGCGAGGGCGAGTTCGGCGGCCTGGGCGGCGAGGCGGTGGGCACCGAGGTCCAGGTAGGGGGCGGTGATCGCGGAGTAGAGGAGCAGCAGGGCCTGCGGGTCGGGCAGGCCGGCGGCGTTGAGCTGGTCGATCGCGCTCTCCAGGAGGTAGCAGGAGTAGCGCAGGTCGCCGGCGAGGAGGTGGGCGACGGCCCGTCCGCGCAGGGCCGGTATGCGCTGCGGGAGCGGGGCGTCGCGGAGCAGGTCCTCGGCGGCTCTGAAGTGCCCTATGGCCTGGTCGAGTTCGCCCGCCTCCAAGGCACAGTCACCCGACCCCACCAAGGATGCGGCGCGTTCGTCGGCGAGGCCGTAGCGGTCGGCTTCGGCGGCCAGCGCGGTGAACTGCGCTGCCGCGTCCGCCGGTTCGCCGGTGCACAGGGCCTGCCGGGCGTCGGCGAGCCGGGACCGGAGGTCGGTGGCGAGGTGGGCGGGCCGGCCGGTGGCGAGCTGCTCGGCGCTGACGCCGAGGCGTCCGGCGAGGTAGCGCAGCGCGGTGTCGGAGGGCCGGGCCTTGCCGGACTCCAGCGTCGACACGTACGCCGCCGTGTAGGCGGGTTCGGCCAACGCGCGCTGGGTGAGGCCGCGTTCGGCCCGCAGCTGCTGAATCCGCCGCCCGATCAGCAGCCGGTCGTCCCCGTCGTCGCTCGTCATCGCGCTCCCCCGCCTTCCCCTCACCACCACGTCGCCACCACGTCGCGGTCGCGTCGCCGCCTCGTCGACGCGCACAGGCTATTGCGTGCCGGTGCGGCCGCCGCTAGCTTAACCCCACACGTAAGCAAGCTTAAGTCGGGATTTAACTCCCCTCCCCTCGGCCGGACTTCACTCACGGCCACCACCCCCGCTGAATGGACCCCCACATGCGTATTCGGCGTACCGCCGCCGCCCTCGCGGCGGCACTCGGCCTCCTCACCGCCGCCCCCGCGACCGCTTCGACCCCCGCAACCGCCGCGACCACCGCATTAGCCCCCGTCGTGCCGTCCGCCGCGCCCCTCGCCGACGGCACCGGCCCCATCTGCTGGTTCGGCGCCTGCTACGACTACGTGTCGGGCCGCCAGCAGACCGACGCCACCGGCGCGAGCATCCGGATGCTGCAGTCCTCGCCCACCCTCAAGTCCGGTGACACCGACGCGCATTCGCTCCAGGAGCTGGCCGTCCAGTCCACCGACCGCAAGTCCACCGTCGAGGTCGGCTGGACGGTCGACTACGGCCTCAACGGCGACCTCCTGCCGCACCTGTTCGTCTACCACTGGGTGGACGGCAAGGAGAGCTGCTACAACGCGTGCGGCTTCGTCCAGGTCTCCCCGGTCTACACCGCCGGCATGGCGCTCCAGCCCGGCGACGCCGCCCGCTTCGGGATCCGGAACCTCGCCGGCGACTGGTGGATCTTCTACGACCAGCACGCCGTCGGCTACTTCCCCGGCTCGCTCTGGAACGGCGCCTACACCCGCACCCAGGTCATCAGCGCGTTCGGCGAGGTCGCCCACGGCACCGGCAGCACGTGCGAGTCCATGGGCGACGGCCGCTTCGGCAGCGCACCGGGTTCCGGCTGGATCCGCGACTTCCAGCTCTTCGGCTCGGCCGACGACGCCCACCTGACCGTCACCTCCACCAGCCCCGCCCTCTACGACGCGGGCCGCGTCACCCCGACGTCCTTCCACCTCGGCGGCCCGGGCACCGGCCCCTGCTGACGGATGCCCGCCGGCGCCCGGCCCACCCCTGCGCCCACCCCCGCGCCCGGCCCGCGCCTGCGCGTCACACCCCCGGCAGGTCGCGGGCCGTGCGCAGCGGGGAGCAGTAGATCGGCACCCACACCACCATCAGCCCCACCGCCCCCGCCCACAGCGCCGTCCGCACCGACGTCAGCGAGGCGAACGTCCCGGCGAACGCCGCGCCCACGGTGAGGGCGCCGGTGAGCAGCACGCGCATCGTGGCGTTCATGCGGCCCAACAGGTGGTCGGGGGTGGCGTGCTGGCGGAAGCTCACCTTGACGACGTTGTCGACCCCGACCTTGACCGTCGTCAGCAGCCACGCCCCCGCCGCACACCACAGCGCCGGGCCGCGATCGGCGAGAGCGACGACGACGCCGAGCGGCGCGATCGCCAGGCCCATCAGCCACAGGACGCGCCCCGCGCCGACCCGGCGGGCGAGCGGACGGGCGAGGAGCGAGCCGCTGAAGACGCCCACGCCACCGGCGGCGAGGAACAGGCCGGTCACCGCGTCCGGCAGGTGGAGCGTACGGACGAACAGGACGGGCAGCAGCGTCTGGAACACCTGGATCGACAGGTTGGTGCAGGCGCCGGCCAGGGCGATCGGGCGCAGCAGCGGATCGCCGAGGACGAACCGCAGCCCCTCCCGGATCTCCGCCACCAGCCGGCCGCCGCTCCCGGCCGCGACGGGCGTGGGCTCCGGCCGCCGTATGCGACGCAGGAGCAGCGCGGACGCGAGGTAGCTGACGGCATCGACGAGGACGGCCACGGGCGCCGTGAGCAGCCCGACGAGGAAGCCGCCGAGGCTGCGGCCCGCGGTCATGGTGACGGCGTCGATGGTGACCAGGTGGGAATTGGCCCGCGTGAGGTGTCCGCGCCCGACGAGCGCGGGCAGGTGGCTGAGCGCGGCGACGTCGGCGAAGAGGGTGGCCGTCCCGGTGAGCAGGGCGACCACGCACAGGTGGGGGAAGGTCAGCCGGCCCAGGGCCCAGGCGGCGGGAACGGACGCGAGCAGGCCGGCGCGGGCGAGGTCGGCGGCGATCATGACGGGCCGCTTGCGCAGCCGGTCGACCCAGGCCCCGGCCGGCAGCCCGAGCAGCAGGAACGCGACGGTGCTCGTGGCGGCCAGCAGCCCGACCTGCCACGGCGGGCTGTGCAGCGCGAGGACCGCGGCCAGCGGCAGGGCGAGCGAGCCGACGGCGGTGCCGGTGCGGCTGACGGCGTTGGCGGCGAGGAGCAGGCGGTAGTCGGCACCGGCCGGGTGCGGCGCCCTCGTGATCACGGTGGTCATGGCGGTAGACCCTGGCGGGTGACACCCGGGACGGGCCACGGATTCAGCAGGAGCTGAATCCTCACCAGCCGTGGCCGCCTCGCCCCGCCTCGCCCCGCCCCGCCCCGCCCCGCCCCGCCGGATCCTGCCCGGAACAGGGACGCGCCCCCGGTGAGATCATCGGCACGTCGCAGAGAGGAGAGGCCGGCGGCGGACCGCCCGCCCCACGAGAGACCACCGCATGCTCGAACTCGAATTCACCACCAGGGACCTGGCCCTCACCCGCTTCGCCCTCTCCCCGCTCTGGGAGGCGGTGGCCGCCGCGCGGGTCCTCACCCTGCCCGCGCCCGACCCGCTCCACCGCCCGTGGGCCGAGCCGGCCCGCGCCCGGCTGACCGGCGCCGGGCTGGACTGGGGCCTCCTGGCGGATCTCGTGCCGCCACCACCCCGGACGATCCCCCTGTTCCTCGCCCCGCCGCCCACCACGCCCGTGGCGGACCTCCACCTGGAACTCGACGCCCTGCGCGCGACCCCGCCCGAGGACGTCCGGACCGCTCTCCGCTCCCCCCGGGCGCCGCAGTCGCCACGCATCGACGCCCTGCGCGAGGACCCGGTCACTCGGCTCGCCCGACTCGCGGACACCATCGAGGCGTTCTGGGACCTCGCCGTCGCACCGCACTGGCCGAGGATCCGCGCCCTGGTGGAGAGCGACATCATCCACCGCGCCCGCCTCCTCGCCCGGGGCGGCGCCCAGCAGTTCCTCAACGACCTCGCCCCACAGGTCAGCTGGGACTCCGACACGCTCTCCATCGGCCACCACCACACCCGTGGCGGCCACCGCCTCGGCGGCCGCGGCCTGCTCCTCGTCCCGTCCGTCTTCGTGTGGCCGCAGGTCTTCTCGATCAGCGCCCCCGCCTGGCAGCCCACCCTGCGCTACCCGCCGCGCGGGATCGCGACCCTCTGGGAACGCCGCCGCCACGAGCCCTCCCGGGCACTCGCCGCCGTCCTCGGCCGCGGCCGGGCCCTCCTGCTCACCGAACTCGACGAACCCGCCACCACCGCCGAACTCGCCCACCGCACCGGCATGACCCCGGGCGGCGTCTCCCAGCACCTCACCACCCTCCGCACCGCCGGCCTCCTGACCGCCCACCGCACCGGCCGCCACGTCCTCTACGCCCGCACCGAGGCGGCCGAGGCGCTCCTCGGGGCATCGCAATCGCCGCAGGGCTGAGGACCCCGCGGCCGGCGCCGGGCCCCGGTCCGGACCGACCGACCGGACCCGTCGTCGAATGGTCGCGAATCATCTTTGTTCACGTAACAGTTGATCCCAAACTCTTCCTAAAGGTTCGGTCGAGCCGCTACACCTTCAGTCCTAAGCCACAACGAGACGAGCGGGACGATGACCAACGAAACCCCTGGCTACGGCTACCCGTCAGAGCCGAACCCCCAGAACCCCTACGGCCAGCAGCCCCCGCAGCAGCCCGGTTACGGCGTCCCGCAGGGCCCGTACGACCCCCAGCCCGGCGGCCCCGGCCCCGGCACCCCGCCGCCCGGCTACGGCTACCCGCCGCCGCCCCAGGGCGGCTACCCGCAGGGCGGCGGCTACCCGACGAGCGGCCCCCAGCTCCCGCCGTGGCTCGGCGCGCCCAACCCGTACGGCCCGACGGCGCCCGGCACCCGCGTCCTGGCCAACCCCGGCGACCGCTTCCTGGCCCGCCTGATCGACGCCCTCGTCCTGCTGATCCCGCTGCTCATCGTCCAGTTCGCCGTCGCGGCGGCGATCGGCGCGATCATGTCCAGCATCGTCAGCGGCATCGTCGTCTTCGGCTACGAGGCCCTGATGATGATGACCCAGGACCAGCAGACCGTCGGCAAGAAGGTCATGAAGCTGCGGGTCGTCTCGGTCGAGCACGGCGGCCGCCCGGTCGACAACGACCTGTGGATCCGCAGCGCCGTCTACGGCCTGCCCCAGGCCGTCTACTGCATCGGCTCGCTGTTCTACCTGGTGAACGTGCTCTCCCACCTCTGGGACAAGCCGCTGCAGCAGTGCTTCCACGACAAGGCGGCGAAGACCCTCGTCATCAAGGAGTCCTGAGCCCGGAGCACCACCGCGGACCGGACGAAGCCCGGTCGCCCCACCCGAGAGGGGGCGACCGGGCTTCGTCGCTGCCGCCGGTCCGACGGCTCCCGGCTCAGCGGGAGCCGAACTCCGCGTTCCACGAGGCGTTGCCCGTCCGGGCCAGCCCGACCTCGGTGTGGTTGGGGTCGAGCATGATGTCGCGGTGGCCGGACGAGTTGATCCACCCGTCGACGGCCGCGTCGATGTCCGTGGGGCCGTAGAACGCGATCTCGCCCCAGCTCCGGAAGTTGTAGCCGAGGCCCCTCAGGATGCCCGGCGAGTCGCAGAAGTGCCCCGAGACGCGACGCTGGTTCATCTGGTCGGCGTTGCACCGGGCGGCCTGGGCGAGGGTCTCGTTGTAGCGGAGCGCCGGCCGCCCGTACTGCGCGCGCAGGTCGTTGACCCGCTGGAGGAAGCGCTGCTCGACGGACGTCCCGTTGTTCTGGCCGCCGCTGCCGACGAGGTCGAAGCGCTGGGACGCCGTGCCGTTGCAGTTCTCCACCGTGGCCTCCCGGTCGAGGCCGTTGAAGGTCAGGCAGCGGCTGTCGAGCGCGTTGTGGATGTAGGTGCCGCCCTCGGCGGCGTTCTCCAGGGTCCACTGCTGGTTGGCGCCCGCCCACCAGTGGATGAACTGGGTGGTGCGGCTGTCCCTGGTGTCCATCTCGACGACGCGCTCGGTGCCGTTGACGTTGCGGACGAAGTCGACCCGCCCGCCCGGCTTGTTGGAGATCCAGAACGAGGTCGAGGCGTCCCGGTAGTTGCGGGCGACGATCCGCGAGCCCTCGCCGTCGATGGTCGCCAGGGCGTAGCCGTTCTGGTGGTCCTGGATCGTGACCGTCTGTTCGACCACGTCCGACGTGGCGGCGCTCGCGGGCGCCGCGGCGAGCACGGTGAGGCCGGACGCCGATATCGCGGACACGGCGAGCGCCACCGCCGCCAGGCGGGAACGGCGGCGGACGGTGGAAAGGGCGATGTGCGACACGGGACTCTCCTGCCTCGGGGCGGCCCGCGCGCGGCTGCGATCGCGGGGCGGGAGACAGGACACCAAGCGTGCGTAGACAATCGATCAACAACGCGTCAGTGCACGCCCCACCCGGCACACCCCCTGCCTGGCCTGGCAGGATGTCCGACCGTGACACACAGCGAGAGTCCCCGGCCCGCCACCGGGCAGCGGCGCCGAGGCCGCGGAGGCCACGGGAACGACGTCCCCTGGCCCAGGCGCCCCCTGCTGACGGCGCTGTGGATACCGGCCGCCGCCGTCCTGCTGCCGCTCGGCGGGGCCCTCGGCGCGTTCGGGCTCTGGATGCTGGTGCCCTCGCTGGCGCTGGTCCTCACCGGGATGACCGGCCTGGTCGTCGCGCTCTGGGGCCTCTGCCCGTCCAAGGCCCTGCGGAAGGTCTCCCTCGGCCTGCTCCTCGCCCCGCTCATCGCCGTGCCGCTGCTCAGCATGAACACCGCGCAGGCCACCGTGCTGACGATCCGCGGCACCGAACACCCGGGCACGGTCGCCGACATCCGCGTCATCCACGGCAAGACCACGACCTACGACTGCGACGTCCGCTACGACGACGCCCCGGACCGCACCCACGCCGTCGACTGCGGCGCCGCCGACACGGCCGGCGAGCGCGTGGCCGTCACCGAGGACCCGGGCGGCCTGGTCTCCCCCGAATTCTCCGGCCAGGCCGCGGGCGGCCGCTTCGACCTGGTCATGGCCGCCTTCTTCGACACGGTCCTCGTCGCCGTCGCCGTCGTCACCGCGACGATCGGCGTCCTCGTCCACCACCACCGCACCCGCAGGGCGCAGTCCGGCGCAGGACCTACCGCGCCGCGCGCATGATGTCGGCCACCGTCGCCGCCTTCAGCTCCGAGTAGGCCAGCAGGCTGCCCGCCGCCAGCGCCGCCTCGCGCTTCACCCGCGCGTACCGTGCGGCCGTCTCCGGGTGTGCCCGCAGGTGGTCGCGGAACGCGAGGTTGGCGGCCCACAACGGCCCGTCCAGCGCCATGACGTGGACGTTCGCCGCCTGACCGGTGCGCCGCCGCAGGTACGCGCGGCCCGGGACGCCGGCCTCGCCCAGGTGCTCGAACCCGAGCTCCCGCACGCGCGCCACGGCGACGCCGAACTCGCCCGCCACGCACCCGACCTGGACGTCGATCACCGGTTTGGCGTCCAGGCCGGGCACCGCCGTGGAGCCGATGTGCTCGACCTCGCAGACGGTCAGGCCGCGCAGCGCGCCCCGCACGCGCGCCACCAGCGCACTCCCCAGCTCCACCCAGGCCGGGTCGTACGCCACCACGTGAACGGGCTCATCAACGGAAGTCACACCCGGAAGGCTACCGAAACGGAATCAGCAGATCCGCGGCAGCTGCTCCCCCATCGGCAGGTCGACGACCCGCGTCCCGCCGAAGCCGGTCCGGGCGACGACCATCCCGGGGTGGTCCTCGACGCACTCGCCGATCACCACGGACTCCGCGCCGAGCGGGTGGGCCCGCATGGCGGCGAGGACCGCGTCCGCCTCGTCGCGCGGCACGAAGGCGACGAGCTTGCCCTCGTTGGCGATGTACATCGGGTCCAGGCCCAGGACGGAGCACGCGTTGGCCACCGCCTCCGGCACGGGGACGGCCCGCTCGGTGATCACCACGCCGACCCCGGCCGCCACGGCGATCTCGTTGAGCGAGGCCGCCAGACCGCCCCGGGTGGGGTCGCGCAGGACGTGGACGTCACGCGTCACCCTGAGCATGGCCTCGACGAGCCCGCCGAGCGCCGCGCTGTCGCTGCGCACCTCGACGCCGAACTCCAGGCCCTCCCGCACGCTCATGATCGCCACGCCGTGCAGCCCGATCGGCCCGCTGAGGATGACCACGTCGCCCGGTTCGGCCCGCTGCGGCCGGATGTCGACGCCGGCCGGGACGAGCCCGATGCCGGCGGTGTTGAGGTAGATGCCGTCGCCGTGCCCGGCCTCGACCACCTTGGTGTCCCCGGTGGCGACCTCGACCCCGGCGGCGCGGGCGGCGGCGCCGAGGGCGCGGGCCACGCGGTCGACGACGGCCATCTCCACCCCCTCCTCCAGGATGAAGCCGCAGGAGAGGTAGGCGGCGCGGGCGCCGCTCATGGCGAGGTCGTTGACGGTCCCGTTGACGGCGAGGTCGCCGATGCAGCCGCCGGGGAAGAACAGCGGCCGCACGACGTAGGAGTCCGTCGAGAAGGCGAGCCGGGCGCCGCCGAGGTGGAGGACGGCGGAGTCGCCGAGTCCCTCCAGGGCCTGGCCGCCGAACGCGGGCGCGAAGATGTTCGCCACGAGCTCCGCGGACATCGCCCCGCCGCCCCCGTGCCCCATGACGACCCTCGGGTGATCGCGCAACGGCAGCGGACAGCTCCAGCCGGAAAAGTCCAACGCGCCGGTGTCCGTGAGCAGTTCGACGTCAGCCAACGCGACTCGCCTCCTGAGCGGAAAGGGGCACGACGGGCACGCTCAGCCGCCGGTAGAGGTAGTACGCCGCGCAGGCCCCCTCACTGGAGACCATGGTGGCGCCGAGCGGGGTGCGCGGGGTGCAGACGGTGCCGAAGGCCTCGCACTGGTGGGGCTTCAGCAGCCCCTGCAGCACCTCGCCGCTGCGGCACGCGGCGGGCTCGCAGGTCGTGATCCCGCCGACGTCGAAGCGGTGCTCGGCGTCGTGGTCGCGGTAGCGCGGCGAGAGCCGCCAGCCGCTCAGCGGGATGACGCCGATGCCGCGCCAGGCGCGGTCGGCGACCTCGAAGACGTCCTCCAGCATGGCGCGCGCCGCCGGGTTGCCCTCGGGCCGGACGGCTCGCGGGTAGGCGTTGTCGACGGTGTGTTCGCCGCGCTCCAGCTGGCGGACGGTGCGCCGGATGCCCTCCAGGATGTCCAGGGGCTCGAAGCCGGTGACGACGATCGGCACCCGGTGGCGCTCCGCGAGCGCCGGGTACTCGTCGGTGCCCATGACGCTGCACACGTGCCCGGCGGCGAGGAAGCCTTGGACGCGGCAGTCCGGCGAGTCCATGATCGCCTCGATGGCCGGGGGCACCCGGACGTGAGAGACGAGCATGCTGAAGTTGCGCAGGCCCTGCTTCCTGGCCAGGTGGACGGCCATGGCGTTGGGCGGGGCGGTGGTCTCGAAGCCGATGCCGAAGAAGACGACCTCGCGGTCCGGGTTCTCCCGGGCGATCTTGAGCGCGTCGAGCGGTGAGTACACCACCCGGACGTCGCCGCCCTCGCCGCGGACGCGGAACAGGTCGCGGTCCGTCCCCGGCACCCGCAGCATGTCCCCGAAGGAGCAGAAGATGACCTCGGGCCGAGCGGCGATCGCGAGCGCCCGGTCGATCACCTCCAGCGGGGTGACGCACACCGGACAGCCCGGACCGTGGATCAACTCGACTTCCTCCGGCAGGAGTTGGTCGATGGCGTGCCGGATGATGCTGTGCGTCTGGCCGCCACAGACCTCCATCAGCGCCCACGGCCGGGTGACCGTCGCCCTGATGTCGGCGAGCAGCCCCTCCGCGAGCTCGGGGTTGCGGAACTCCTCCAGGTACTTCACCGTCCGGCCTCCTCAGCCCCGCGGTCCGTCCCCACTGCCTCCGCCGCCCGCGCCGCTTCCCACGGGTCGCCGAACTCCTCCTGCAGCAGCCCGAGTTCCTCGAACAGCTCCAGGGTCCGCCGGGCCGACTCCTCGTCCAGGCGCTGGAGCGCGAAGCCCACGTGGACGATCGCGTACTCCCCCACCGCCAGGTCGGGCAGGTACTCAAGGCACACGTCCTTGACCACCCCGCCGAAGTCCATGACCGCCATCCGGGTCCCGTCGCGTTCCTCGATCTCCGTCACCCTGCCGGGCACCGCCAGGCACATGCGCCCTCACTCCTCCCGGGTGGCCGCCGAGCGGGCGGCCACCATCAGCTGGCCGAGCGCCAGCCCTCCGTCGTTGGGCGGCACCCGGCGGTGCCGCAGCACGGTGAAGCCGTCCTCTCCGAGGCCGCTCGCGCAGGCCGAGGAGAGCAGCGCGTTGGCGAAGACGCCACCGCTGAGCGCCACCGTCGAAATCCCGTACTCCTCCCGGGCGGCCGCGCAGATCCGCCGGACGAGCGAGGCCACCCCGGCGTGGAAGCGCGCGGCGATCAGCCCGGCCGGGGCGCCCGCGGCCAGGTCCGCCAGCACGGCGGCCAGCACCGGCCCCGCTTCGGCGGTCCAGGCGCCCGCCCGCTCCGACAGCCCGAAGGCGTACCCCTCGACCGTCCCGAATCCGTCCGTCCCGGGCCCGACGGCCGCGGCCTCCAGTTCGATGGCCGCCTGGGCCTCGTACCCGGCCCGGTGGCAGACGCCGGCGAGCGAGGACACCGCGTCGAAGAGCCGGCCCATGCTGGAGGTCGGCACACAGTTCAGTCCGCGATCCAACTGCCGCTCCAGCAGGCACAGTTCCTCCTCCGGGCAGGCCTCGACCGGCGGCAGCCCCGCCGCCCACGGCAGCCCGGCGGCGCGCAGGTGCGCGAGCGCCGTCCGGTACGGGCGCTCGACCGCCGCGTCCCCGCCCGGCAGCGGCACGTACGCGAGGTGGGCGAGGCGGCGGTAGCCGTCGTAGTCGGCGAGCAGCACCTCGCCGCCCCAGATCGCGCCGTCGTCGCCGTACCCGGTCCCGTCGAAGGCGACGCCGAGCACCGGCCGGCGGCCGTCCAGGCCGTGTTCGGCCATCACCGCGGCCACGTGCGCGTGGTGGTGCTGCACCCGCCGGACGGGCCGGCCCTCGGCGGTCCGCTCCGCGTGGTGCACCGAGCGGTAGCCGGGGTGGCGGTCGGCGACGAGCAGGTCGGGCCGCACGCCGCTGACGACGCCGAGCTGGTCCACCGCGCGGTCGAAGGCGCGCAGCGTCGCGAGGTCGTCCATGTCCCCGATGTGGCCGGAGAGCCAGGCGTAGCCGTCACGGGCGAGCGCGAAGGCGTTCTTGAGGTCGCCGCCGACGGCCAGTGCCGGCCGGACGGGCACGGGCAGCGGGAGCGGGAGCGGCGCGTAGCCGCGCGAGCGCCGCAGCGGCAGTTGCTCGCCGTCGACCACGCGCACGACGGAGTCCTCGCAGGGCACGTGGATCGGGCGGTCGTGGGTGAGCCAGCCGTCGACGAGCGGGGCGAGCGCGGCGAGCGCGTGCCGGTCGTCGGTGACGATGGGTTCGCCGGAGAGGTTGGCGCTGGTCATCACCAGGAGGTCGGTCCCGGGCGCGGCGAGCAGCAGGTGGTGCAGCGGCGTGTACGGGAGCATCACGCCGAGGTCGGGACTGCCCGGGGCCACCGCTTCGAGCCCGGCCGGCGCCGTGCCCCGCAACAGGACGATCGGCCGCACCGGGCCGGTGAGGAGCTCCCGCTCCACGGGGTGGAGGGGCAGCAGGCCCTCGACGGTGGCGAGGTCACGGGCCATCAGCGCGAACGGCTTGTCGCCGCGCCGCTTGCGCCGCCGCAGCAGTGCGACGGCACCGGCGTTCCGCGCGTCGCAGGCGAGGTGGTAGCCGCCGATGCCCTTGACGGCAAGGATCGCGCCGCCCGCCAGCAGCCGCCGGGCCTCCGCCAGCGCGTCCTCGCCCGTCCGCCCGGCCCGTCCGGGCACGGCGAGTGCGAGCCGCGGCCCGCAGGCGTGGCAGGCGACGGGCTGCGCGTGGAAGCGGCGGTCGGCCGGATCGGCGTACTCACGGGCGCAGTCCGGGCAGAGGGGGAAGCCGGCCATGGTGGTGTTGGCGCGGTCGTACGGCAGGCCGGTCACGATGGTGTGCCGGGGGCCGCAGTTGGTGCAGCTGATGAACGGGTGGCGGTGGCGGCGGTCGGCGGGGTCGGCGAGTTCGGCCAGGCAGTCGGCGCACACGGCGACGTCGGGCGGGATCAGGGTGGCCCGGGCGCCGTCGGCGCGGGACGGGGCGATGGTGAAGCCGGTGGCGCCGGTGGCGGCGAGCGCCGCGTGCTCGACGGAGGCCACCTGGGCGAGCGGTGGGGCGTCGCTGGCGACCCTGCGGCAGAAGGCGTCGACGGCCTCGCGGCTGCCCTCGACCTCGGCCAGTACGCCCTCGCCGGTGTTGGTGACGCTGCCGGCCAGCCCGAGCTCGCCGGCGAGCGTGAAGACGAACGGCCGGAAGCCGACGCCCTGCACGAGCCCGCGGACGGCGACCCGCCGCCGCTCGCGGTCGAGCGCGGTCACGGGGTCTCCCGCGCCACGTGCACGTGCCCGCCGTGCGAATGCCCCGAAGCCATCACCGGCCGGTGCACCGCCGCCCCGTCCAGCACGCCCAGTGCCCGGTCGAGCAGCGCCCCGACGCCGTCCCCGGTGCGGGCCGAGGTGTGCACGACCTCCACACCCGGGTTGACGCGCTGGACGTTCGCCAGGAACGCGGCCTCGTCGAAGTCCGCCGCCGCCGCGAGGTCCGCCTTGGTCACCAGCACGAGGTTGGCGAGGCCGAACGCGGTCGGGTACTTGAGCGGCTTGTCCTCGCCCTCGGTCACCGAGGCGAGCACCACTCGCAGCGACTCGCCGAGGTCGTAGGAGGCCGGGCAGACGAGGTTGCCGACGTTCTCGACGAACAGCAGCCGGCAGTCCGCCGGCAGCCAGCCGTCGAGGTGCCCGGCGAGCATCCGCGCCTCCAGGTGGCAGAGCCCGTCGGTGAGCACCTGCTTGACCGGCGCGCCCGAACGCGCCAGCCGCAGCGCGTCGTTCTCGGTGGCGAGGTCGGCGGTGAGCGCGGCGACGGCGACGGCGCGCTCCTTCGCGAGCCCCAACTCGGCCTCCAGCAGGGCGGTCTTGCCGCTGCCCGGGCTGGAGAGCATGTTCACCACGACCGTGCCGCGCGCGCTCAGCGCCGCGCGCAGCTCGCGGGCGCTGTCGTCGTTGCGGGCGAGGACCGCCTGGCGGAGGTCGACCGTCTGGCACATCGGCGTCAGCCTTTCTGTTCGGCCCGGACGCCGGGGCGCTCGGCCCACTCGACGCCGAGGATCTGGAGCTCGCGCCCGCACAGCAGCTCGACGCCGCCGCCCGAGCAGCTCGGACAGCCGAGGTCCGGCGGCATGCCGACGGCCCACTCGACCTCGCAGGGGGTGCAGCGGGCCCGTGCCGCGACGGCCTCGGTGTCCAGCACCGCGCCCGCCACCAGCGTTCCGGCGCAGGCGAGTTCGAAGCAGAAGTCGAGCGCCTCGGGCACCACGCCGGCCAGCTCGCCCACCTGCAGCCGCACCCGGGCCACCCCGGCGGCGCCGTGTTCGCGCGCGGCCGCGTCCACCTGCTCGACGACGGCGGCGGCGATCGACATCTCGTGCATCGGTCCCTTCCCACGCCCGGCGGCAACGCGCCCCATTACAGGACGCGGTGGCGGCGCCGACCCGTAGCCGCGCCGCCAC
>NZ_JBHYWI010000004.1:0-124986 GCF_042751525.1 Kitasatospora sp. NPDC059408 | reverse complement strand
TCTACACAGCGGGGGCTCGGGCCCCTCCCCCCCCCGGCCCCAACCGCCCCCTATTCCCGGCGGGGGGGGGGCCCCCCCCCCACCCCCGCCCCCCCCCCGCGTCCGGGGCTGCACCGTTCGCAGCAATCCGCGCCCCGCGCGCAGCTCACGTGCGCGTCACATGCGCGAGATCCTCAGGTACCGCTTGAGGTCCGGCAGGCTCTGCCAGACCAGAGCGCCGATCCCCGCCAGCAGGGCGGCGCAGAACAGTTTCCTCAGCATGGTGTCGTCTCCTTCTCCGGCTGCGCGGCCTCGTCCACGACCCGCAGGACCACTTGGACCGCCTCTTCCACGGCGGCGGCGACCGGGGCGCTCAGCCCGATGCCCTCTTCCAGCGACGCCGGCTCGCAGCCGACCACCAGCACCCGCCCGGGCGGCTCGCCGCCGGTGCCCGCGGCGAGCGTGGCGAGCAGCCCGAGCACGGCGTCGGGCCCCATCCGGTGCCCGTCCAGCACCGGCGCCTCCAGCGGCTCGGCGGCCGCCTCGATGAGGTAGACGGTGCCGGGCACCCCGCCGCGGCAGGTGGCGTCCACCAGCACGGCGGTCCGGTAGCCGTCGAGCAGCCGGTAGGCGAGGTCCACGCCGCGCACACCGACGTCGACCACCTCGACGCCGTCCGGCACCGGGTGGGCGGCGAGCCGCCGGACGGTCTCGACCCCGAAGCCGTCGTCGCCGAGGAAGATGTTGCCCACCCCGGCCACCAGCACCTTCGGTCCGCTCACGACTCCTCCAGCGGGGTGACCTCGTCGGGCTGGAAGTAGCGGAAGCGGCCCTGCGCCCGCCACAGGTCGGCGCCCGGGTCGTCCTCCACCGTGACGGCCAGGTGCACCGAGCCGTCCACGTCGTGCAGCACGGCCTCGACGACGCCCGTCCGCCCGGCCAGGAACAGGTCCTGGGCGTCGGTGCGCCGCCGTCCGGGCCGCAGCAGCACCCGGCTGCCGGCGGCGACGGCACGGCCGTCGACCAGCACCTCGTCCCGCTCGGGGTCGACCGCCGGATCGTTGCCCGGATCCCACCAGGGCTGCTCCGCATCGGCGGAGGAGATCTCGCGCAGCCCGCGGATGGCCCCGTGCAGGCGCTCCAGCACCTCGGGCGGCATCGACTCGGCGAGGTCGATCACGGCGCCGGCCCGTTCGTCGGTGCCCCGCGCCTCCCGCTTCTCCTCGTCCGTGAGGGCCGCGGTGCGCAGCGCGAGGATCTCGTCGATCTCGGTGGCGTCGTACAGCGTGCCGAGGCTCTCCGGGGCCACCCGCGGATGGTCCTCCAGGATGATCGGCGAGGAGAGGATCACCTTGCACCCGCCGTCCGCTCCGGCGAGGACGGGCCACGTCTGCTCGTTGCGGCACCGCTCGACGGCCGCACGCGCCCACTCGGGCGGGTCGGTGACCGACAGGAACCGGCCGTGCTCCAGCCCGAGCAGCAGGTGGGCGGAGACCAGGGCGCGCGGCAGCGCCTCCTCACGCGGAGTGCGCCGGCGCGGCATCCAGGTGGACGCGTTCTCCACGACGGCCGTGAGGCGCTGCGCACGGTAGGGGCCCGGCAGCTCCTCGATCCTCAACCGCACGACGCCGTCGACCTGTTCGCGCCGCCGGACGAGGCGTCCGACGGCGGTGCCGTCCTCGCGCAGCAGCTCGGTCTCGCCGACGCCCGGCAGGCGGAACCCGTGCTGCACCCCCTCGCCCATCAACTCCGCGACCGGCACGAGGAGTTCGATCCGCTCCTCGACGGCCTCGTCCCACTCGACGAGCACCCGGTCGGCCAGCTCCAGCCGCTCCACCGGTTCGAACCCGCCGGTGGCGGTGGCCTGTTCGACGGTGCGCCGCTGGACGCGCAGGAAGCGCAGCTCGACCGCGAGCCGGTCGTCCTGCCGCGCCTCCATGACGCACTCGGTGCGCTGGTGGGAGTGCTCGCCGCCCTGCGCGGTGTACTCGGGCGGCACCAGGACGCCGAACTGCCAGCGCAGCCGGTTCTTGGCCGCCGAGGCGCGGTACGGGTAGAGCACGTAGCCCTCCAGCAGCACGGCGTCGGCGATCTGCCGCGCCCCGGCGAAGCCGCTCTCGATCGATTCCGGAAACCCTGTCACCGGAGCGCCTCCTCGACGGCCGCCGCCGCGAGCAGCTCGCGCACCGTCGCCTCCCACGAGGGCAGGGCCCGCCGGGAGCGGTAGGCCAGCAGGTCGTCCATCACGTCGTCGGGCAGGCGCAGCCAGGAGCAGCCGGGGAAGTGCTGGTCGATCGCCTCGCGCCAGACCCGCACCGGCATCCGCACCCGGGCCTCCTTGTCCCAGGGCACGGGGGTGACCTGGAAGCCGCCGGGGCCGGCGAAGGCGGTGCCGGAGAAGAGCAGCAGGAGCGGCACCTCGCCGCCGTCGAGCGCCCGGAAGTAGCGGGCGGAGGCCACCTCCAGGTCGTAGCTGCACGGCACGGCGAGGTCGGCCTCGGTCTCGCCGGTGAAGCCGGGCACGAGCAGCGGCACGGTGGCGAGCTGGATCGGGTTGAGCGTGGTCGCCCAGCGCTCCCGCTCGCCGAACAGATCGCCCAGCCGCCCGCCCTCGGCCTCGGCGTACGACCGGCGGCCCGGTTCGATCCGCAGCTGGCACTGGAGGGCGAGGGCGTGCACCCGGGTGTCGGCCGGCGCCGTGATGCGCAGCCGGAACACCAGCGTCGGCGCGGCCGCGTACGGGTCGGAGCGCACGCCGGTGCACGCGAAGCCGAGCGGCGTCATGCCGTCACCTCCGCGGGCAGCGGCCGGGCCCGGCCGGCGAGCCGGCCGAAGAACGCGTCGAGTTCGGCCCGCGCCTCGGCGCCGCCGTCGAAGCCGTGCCAGCACAGCCGCAGCCGGCCGACCAGCTCGTAGCAGACGTCGATCGGCACCAGGTAGCACTCGACGCGGCCGTCGGTGCGGCGCAGCAGCAGCGCCTCGACGTCGGGTTCGAGGGCGGCGGCCAGTCGGCTCCCGCCGAGGACGCGCTCCCAGGCGTCCTCGTCCAGCTCGCTCTCGGTGGCGCCGGCCGGGCCGGGGTAGAAGGCGAGGAGCTGGTCGAGCACGGCGTTGCGGAACAGGAACGCCGTGCCGACGGGGATCCCGAGCACCGACCACAGCCGCTCGTCGACGGCGCCGTCCGGGTCGGCGAGGTAGCGGTCGGGAACGGTGCGGAAGCGCCCGCCGGCCGCGCCGGGCTGCTGGAACAGCAGGCCGCACGCGGTGCAGGTGCAGGCCAGGGCGCGGTCCTCGACGTCCACCAGGTGGCGGTGGCCGGGCGGCAGGTCGCGGCCGCAGAAGCCGCACTGCTCGGGGCGCGGCGGCGCCGGCTCGCGCAGCCGGCGCAGCAGGGCGGTCCCGTCCCGGGAGACCCTCCGGGTGTTCATCGCGCCTCCGCGGGCTGCTGCGGGCGGGTGCCGATCTGGAGCAGCTGCGGGGCTCGCTCCAGCTCGACGGCCGTCACCTCGGGGGCGTGGCAGGCGAGGACGGCCTCGACGTCCTGGTCGGAGCAGCCGCAGCCGGAGGCCGTCCGGCGCAGCCGCAGGGCGCCGGTGGCCGGTTCGAAGCCGAGCACCTCGACCCGCTCGGGCAGGGCCGCGAGCGCCCGGTCGATCCGGGCGGTCACGTCCTCGGGGTGCAGGTCGTGCAGGAGCAGCAGCCCCGCGACGGCGGGGTCGTCCAGCATCCGCTCCAGGGCGGGCGGGGCGAGCGCCGGCACCAGCCTGGCCAGGCCCTCGCCGTAGAACTCCATGAGGTCGCGCACGAGTTGCTCGCCCGCCTCCTCGGCGCCGCTGCCGGCCAGGGCGTCCAGGGCCTCCTGGATCCGCAGCCCGGTCTGCTCGGCCGTCATGCGGTGAGCCCGCTCAGGCCGGTGGGCACGTGCATGGTCTGCACGGTGCGCCCGCCGCCGACGTACATGTGCACGCCGCAGGGCAGGCAGGGGTCGAAGCTGCGCACGGCGCGCATGATGTCGATGCCCTTGAAGTTCTCCGGGGAGTTCTCCTCGAAGATCGGCGTGTTCTGCACCGCGTCCTCGTACGGGCCGGGCGTGCCGTAGCTGTCACGCACGCTCGCGTTCCACGGGGTCGGCGGGTACGGGTGGTAGTTGGCGATCTTGCCGTCGCGGATGACCATGTGGTGCGAGAGCACGCCGCGCACGGCCTCGGTGAAGCCGCAGCCGATCGACTCGTCCGGCACCTCGAAGCGCTCCCAGGTCTGGCTGCGCCCGGCGCGGACCTCGTCGAGCGCCTTCTCGGCGAAGTGCAGGGCGGCGGCGGCCGCGTACGCCTGGAAGTAGGTGCGGGCGCGGTTGCGCTCGATGGCGTTGCTCCACTGCGGGATCTTCCACTCGAAGGTGACCTCGGGCTTGGTCATCGAGCGGGGCAGGTTGATCTTGACGCTGTGTCCGGTGGCCTTGATGTAGCCGATGTCGACGAGGCCGGACAGCGCGGTGGACCACAGGCGGGCGATCGGGCCGCCGCCGGTGTCGAGGGCGAGGTGGTCCTTGCCGTCGAACCAGCGCGGGGACATCACCCAGCTGTACTTGTCGTCGAAGTTCCGCTTCTGCGGCTGCGGGATGGTGTGCTGGTTCCACGGGTGGCGCGGGTCGACCGGGTTGCCGAGCGGGTCGTGGGTGACGAACAGCTCCTTGCCCTGCCAGTCCTCGTAGTAGGAGCTGCCGAGCAGGATGCGGATGCCGAGGTTGATCTGGGTGAGGTCGTTGGTGACGAGCTTGCCGTCCACGACGACGCCGGGGGTGACGAACATCCGCCGGCCCCAGTCCGTCATGTTGCGGTACGTGAAGTCGCAGTGGTCCGGGTCGTTGAGGCTGCCCCAGCAGCCGAGCAGGACGCGGCGACGGCCGACCTCCTCGTAGCCGGGCAGTGCCTGGTAGAAGAAGTCGAAGAGGTCGTCGTGCAGCGGCACGACCTTCTTCATGAACTCGACGTAGCGCATCAGCCGGGTCAGGTAGTCGGTGAACAACTGCACCGTCGCGACGGTGCCGACGCCGCCCGGGTAGAGCGTGGAGGGGTGCACGTGGCGGCCCTCCATGAGGCAGAACATCTCCCGGGTGTAGCGGCTGACCTGCAGCGCCTCGCGGTAGAACTCGCCCTCGATCGGGTTGAGCGAGCGCATGATGTCGGCGATCGTCTTGTAGCCGTGGTCGCGGGCGTGCGGGGCCTCGGTGCGCTCGGCCAGCTCCAGGACGCCCGGGTTGGTCTCCTTGACCATCTTCTCGCAGTAGTCGACCCCGACCAGGTTCTCCTGGAAGATGTTGTGGTCGAACATGTACTCGGCGGCCTCGCCGAGGTTGATGATCCACTCGCCCAGGTGCGGGGGCTTCACGCCGTAGGCCATGTTCTGCGTGTAGACCGAACAGGTGGCGTGGTTGTCGCCGCAGATCCCGCAGATCCGGCTGGTGATGAAGTGCGCGTCGCGGGGGTCCTTGCCGCGCATGAAGACGCTGTAGCCGCGGAAGACGGACGAGGTGCTGTAGCACTCCGCGACCCTCTTCTGCTTGAAGTCGATCTTCGTGTGGATGCCCAGGCTGCCCACGATCCGGGTGATCGGGTCCCAGGACATCTCGGTCAGGCCGCTGCCGTCGCCGGAGGCCCTGGTCGTCGGTGTTGCCATCGTGTGTGTCGTGCCCTTCTGTCGTGGCCTGCTTGGGTGGGGAGGTGGGCGGGGCGGCGACGGGCCGCGCACCCCGGGCGGGGTGCGCGGCCCTCCGGCGTCACCAGGGCGGGCGGTAACCGGTGGTCAGGTGGCGGCCGGTGTGGCGCCACTTCGGTTCCTTGTCGACGGTGCTCTGCGTGATCGCGCGCAACCGGCGGATCACCGTCCCGTACACGCCGCTGGCGCCGGTGGAGACGCGCGAGCCGGGCGGCGGGTCCATGAAGGGCATGAACTTGTCCGGGAAGCCCGGCATCGTGCAGGCGATGCAGATCCCGCCGACGTTCGGACAGCCGCCGACGCCGTTGATCCAGCCGCGCTTGGCGACGTTGCACTTGACGACCGGTCCCCAGCAGCCGAGCCGCACCAGGCACTCGGGCGTGCCGTAGTCGGTGGCGAACTGGCCCTGTTCGTAGTAGCCGCCGCGGTCGCAGCCCTCGTGCACGGTGGCGCCGAACAGCCAGGCGGGCCGCAGCTTGTCGTCGAGCGGGATCATCGGCGCGGAGCCGGCCAGCTGGTAGAGCAGGTAGGTGAGGGTCTCGGCGAAGTTGTCGGGCTGGATCGGGCAGCCCGGCACGCAGACGATCGGCAGCCCGGCCTTGGACTTCCAGTCCCAGCCGAGGTAGTCCGGCACGCCCATGGCACCGGTCGGGTTGCCGGCCATCGCGTGGATGCCGCCGTACGTGGCGCACGTGCCGATGGCCACCACCGCGGTCGCCTTGGGGGCGAGCCGGTCCAGCCACTCACTGGTGGTGATGGGCTGGCCGGTCGCGGGGTCGTCGCCGAAGCCGCACCAGTAGCCCTCCTTCTTGATCTTCTCGTTGGGGATGGACCCCTCGACGACCAGCACGAACGGCTCGATCTCGCCGCGCTCGGCCTTGAAGAACCACTCGACGAAGTTGTCCGCGCCCTGGACCGGGCCGCACTCGAAGTCGATCAGCGGCCAGTGCACCGCGACCCTGGGCAGGCCGGGCAGCGCGCCGGTGACGATCTCCTCGATGCTCGGCTGCATCGCGGCGGTCAGCGAGACGGAGTCGCCGTCGCAGCTGAGGCCCGCGTTGATCCAGAGAATGTGCACCACGTCGGTGTCGGTTGATGCAGCTGTTGCAGCACCCATGAGGATGCCTCCTCGGGGATGGGAGCCGGACGAAATGGCTCAAAGACAGTCATAGCAACCGTTCGGATCGAACGCCGGTCCGGAGAGCCGTGCGGGTCGCCCGGTGGACGCAAGCCGGCTGGGCCGTTCGGGTCACGCCCGGGCGAGGAGGCCCGCGGGCGCGGGGCGCTTGCGGACGAACGCGGAGCGCAGCGCGTGGTACGGCGATTCGGGTGTGAAGAACTGCCGGTGCATCACCGCGAGCTCCTCGGCCCGGTAGGCGGCCAGCGGCTTCCTCCGCTCGTCGGCCTCGCGGACGGCCTTCTTCTCGGCGATCCGGCGCTGCGTGCCCGGCGAGGCGGCGAGCAGCCCGGCCAGGTGGGCCGCGGTCGGCCCGAACTCCTGCGGGCCGCAGGCGAGTACGCGGTCGACCAGGCCGGCCCGCTCGGCCATCGCCGCGGACAGCGGGAGCGCCTGGCGGGTCAGCCGCTCGGCCTCGGGTGCGCCCACCCGGCGGGGCAGGGTGTACGTCCAGTACTCCGACCCGTGCAGGCCCATCAGCCGGTAGTGCGGGTTGAGGACGGATCCGCCGCGGCACCACACCTCGTCCGCCGCCAGGGCGAGCATCAGGCCGCCGGCCGCCGCGTTGCCCGCGACGGCGGCGACCACCAGGCGGTCGGTGGTGGTGAGCACCTCGGCCACGAGGTCGTCCATCGCGGTGATGTTCGCCCAGGACTCGGCGGCCGGGTCCGGGGCGGCCTCGATGACGTTGAGGTGGATGCCGTTGGAGAAGAAGTCCCGGCCGCCGCCCAGCACCAGCACCGAGGTCGGCCGTCCGAGCGCGAAGCGGTACGCCTCCCGCAGGCGGCGGCAGTGCTCGGCGGACATCGCGCCGCCGGGGAAGGAGAAGCGCAGGAAGCCCACCGGGCCTTCCTCGCGGTAGCCGATGTCCGACCAGGCGGGCTCGTCGTCCCCGCCCGGCATCAGCGGCGCCGGCACCTCGGGCAGCGCGGGCAGCAGGGCGCCGAGCGCCGTCACGGCCGGGAGCTTGAAGGTCACGGGCCCGCCGGGTGTGCGCCGCCGGCGGAGTTCGGGGATCCACACTGCGCCGTCCGGAGTAGCCCGGCACACCGCCCCGGCCCGGGTCGCGAGGAGGTCGCCGGGACGGCCGCGCAGCTCCGGCTCGGGGTGCCCGCCGTGCAGGTACCACTCGCCGCCGCACAGCTCGTCGAGCACGCCGGGCTGCGAGTCCGCGGCGCGGAGCCGGCGCAGCACCTCCTCGGTGGAGTCGTCCGTCCAGTCGATCCGGCGCTCCTCCTGGCGCAGGACGGGCCGGGTGCGCACCGGCGCCCGCCAGCCGGGCCCGTGCTGCGGCTGCGGCGCGTACGTGCCGGAGGCGACGCGTTCGACGGCGAGCAGCGCGGCGGCCACGGCCGCGTCGGAGACCTCGTTGCGGTACAGGTCGCTCTTGCCGCGCGCGGGCAGGCGGCACGGCGCCCAGGCCCAGACCGGCCCGGCGTCCATCTCGGCCTCGGCCTGGAGCACCGTGACGCCCCACTCGGTGACGCCCTCCTGGACCGCCCGGTCGAGCGAGGACGGGCCGCGGTCGCCCGGCGGGCCCGGATGGACGATCAGGCAGGTGGTCTCCGACCAGACGTCCGGCGGGACGGCGGTGCGCAGCATGGGCGCGAGGACCAGGTCGGGCCGCAGGCGCCGAACGGCGGCGCGCAGGTCGTCGTCGTCCCCGGCGAGGTGGACGTCCACGGTGTGGCGGCGGTCGCGCAGTTCGGCGTGGAGCCGCTGGCTGAGGCTGTTGAACGCGCTGGCGAGGAGCAGGATCCGCATATCCGCCTCCGGTGGGGTGAGCGTCCGGGAACCCGGCGATCATCGCCCCGGCCCCGTCCGCCCCCGGCCGCGCGCCCGCCGCCGCGCCGCCCGTTCACCCGAACCGCCGCCGTCGCCGCCGCTGCCGCCCGGCCGACGTGGAGGTGGCCCACCCCCGGGGAGGTGGGGCGGGCCACTGGTCGGCTGATTGCGGGGTTCGTGACGGGTGCGCACCTCCGTGGACGGGTTTCATGAACATGTACAGACAACGTGTACGGACAAGAAGCCTCATCGCGGTCGGCCCGGCCCACAACGGCGTGCGGAGGCGGGCAGGGCGCACTGGGGCGCGGCGGGGCGCCTCCGAAGCGCGCGCCGGCGTGGGGCGCGGCCCTCACGACCGGGGTCGGGGGCGGCGTCGTCGGCGGTCCAGCAGCAGCACGGTGAGGGCCGCCGTGGCGACCCCCTCGGCCCAGGCGGCGAGCGTCTTGTCGGTGAACCACACGGGCTCGTACATGTTCGGCAGCGGGCCGATGGCGCCGACGTCCACGTAGCGGTAGAGCATCAGCGCGCCGAGCCCGGAGGCGGCGACGGCCCACGCGAAGAGGTCGCCGGTGCGGTGCCGCCACAGGAGCAGGAGCAGTGCGGCGAGGCTCGCGGCCGCGGACTCCAGGCGGAACAGGGTGCCCTGGCTGAGCGAGTCGCCGACGGCGTCGTACTGGTCGGCCAGCCGGGCGTGGACGGCCGCGTCGATCGCGAGTCCGGCCGCCGCCGCGAGGCGCAGGACGAGGTGGGTGAGGCTCCGGCCGCGGCGGCGGCCGGGTGCGGGGGTGTCCATGGTGCATCAGCCAACGGTGAGGGTGCCGTGCATGAACGGGTGGATGGTGCAGATGTACGGGTGGTCGCCCGTCTGCTGCGGCGCGGTGAAGGTCGCGGACGCCCCCGGGGCGATGTTCCCGGTGTCGAAGGACTTGTCGGAGGCGGTCAGCGTGTGGGTGGTGGAGTCCTGGTTGACGACCGTGACGGTCTGACCGGGCTTCACGGTGAGGGAGGCCGGCGCGAACGCGAAGTTCTTGATCGTGACCTGGAGCGCGCCGGTGCTGCTGGGTGCGGGCGTGGCGGCGGAGGCAGACGCGGTGGCACTCGCGGTCGCGGTCGCGGTGGCGCTCGCGGTCGCGGTGGCACTGGCACTGGCACTGGCACTGGCGGCCGGGGAACTCGCCGCGCTGGTGGTGGTGTTCGCGGGCTTGCTGGAGCTGGAGCAGGCCGCGAGACCCACGGAGAGCAGCAGGGCGGCGGCAGCAGCCAGGAGGGGCCGGGTTCTGGTCACGTACGGGCTCCGTTTCGGGTGGGTCGGGTGGAGGGGTGGGGCGCGCGCCCGGGGCGTCTGGTGGGCGCGCGCCGGCTCGTGGTGTCGTCAGACGGTCAGCAGGTCCGGGTTGGCGGCCTTGTCGGTGGGCAGGAAGTCGTCGGGCACGGGGTACTGGCCGAGCACGTAGTTCAGGATCGCCGCGTGCATGGCCTCGACGGGGGCGATGCTCGCGGCCGTCGCGATCCCGGCCGCACCGGTCACGTTGTACGTCGCGAAGAGGTAGGTCTGGGCGGCCTGGTCCTCCAGTTCGAGAGCGAGTTTGGCCACGTCCCCGACCGAGGCCGCCTTGCCGAGGGCCGCCATCGTGTCCGCCTGGTTGGACAGCGGCACGTCGTTGATCGCGGGCAGTCCGGCGCCGGTGAGGACGGCGTTCCAGGCCTTGGCGTGGTCGGCGTGCTGGTTCATCGCGGTGGTCACGAACGTCGCGACCGCCGGCGGCACCGTGCCGAGCTTGCCCGCGCCCGCGGCGTCCAGCGCGGCCTTGTAGGCGCCGACCGCCTGGTTCTCCAGCGCGACGGCCAGCGCGACGACCCGCAGGTCCCCGGTGTAGCCGCCGGACGCCGACGGCGAGCCGGACACCGCACTGGCCGAGCCGGCCGGACTGGTCGGCGCCGGGTCCTTGACGCTCTTGCTGCCGGAGCACGCCGCCAGCGTGAGGGCCGCGGCCACGCCGCCCGCGCCGAGCAGGAACCGGCGCCGGCCAGGATCGGCCGGGACCGAGGCGCGGAGCTCTTCCCCGAGGTCCCGCGCGGAGGCCCGCATCAGCGGCAGCGTGGCCCGGTGGGCCTCGTCCATCTCCCGGGTCAGGCGGGCGAGTTCGGCCTCGCCGAGGGCGGGCTCCCAGGTGCGGTCGGCGGTCACTGGACGGCCCCTTCGGTGATCGGGGAGGCGTTGTCGGTCTTGTAGAAGGCGTCCGGGAAGCCCACGCTGCCGGCCGCGGCGGGCAGCTTCGCCGGGTCCACCGGGATCGTGATCAGATCGGCGGCGTTGCCCGCCAGCAGCGCCTGCACGGCGAGCAGCACGGCCCGGTGCTGCGCCTCCACCGGGGCGACGGAGGCGAAGAGCTTGCGCAGGTCGGCGCTGGAGACCTGGCCGACGTTCTTGGTGTACGTCTGGGCGGCGACGTCCTCCAGCGTGATCGCGAGCTTCACCACGTCGGCCGGCGTCTTGATGGTGGGCAGCGTCTGGTCGACCACCGCCTTGTACTTCGGGTCCGGGCCGGTCTGCGCCTTGCCGCCGCCGGCGGTCGCGGCGGCGTTGAACGCCTGGGCGTGCGCCTGGTGCTGCTCGGTGGTCTTGGCGATGAACGCGGCCACCGTCTTGTTGCCGTCCTTGATGAACGGCAGGCCGGCGGCCGTCTGGTAGACGCTCACCGCCAGGTTCTCCAGCGCCGCGGCGGTCTGGAGCGCGCGGATGTCGTCCGCCGTCACGGCGCCGGAGGCGGATCCCGACGGCGACGGCGACGCCGAGGGCGACGGCGAGTCCGCCGCCGCCCGGGCCGTGCCGAGCAGGCCCGCCCCGCCCACCAGGGCGGCGAGCGCGCCGCCCCGCCACCACGGCCGCGACGGCCCGGCGGCCTCCGCGAAGCCGCTCAGCGCGCCGCGGGTGATCCGCATCGCGTCGCTGTTCAAGTCCTGTGACTGCTCGGTGAGTTCGTCCAGCAGTCGGGTGTCGATGCGCTCGTCGGCCATCATGTCCCGTCTCGGTCCGGCGACCCGGCCGGATGCCGGACCGCTTTCCCCTGCCCTTCGGTACGAGCGCGGCCGCGGCTCGGTTCAACGCCCCGTTTGGCCCGTCTTTTCCTTCGTGCGGGTGGGGGCGTAGGAGCGCGGTTGACGGTCATCGCCGCGTGCCGCCGAGCCACTCGGCGAGGACGGCGGCCTGGCTGTGGTCGACGTCCCGGGTCGCGGTCAGGAGCGTGAGACCGCCCCCGGCGGCGAGGTCGCGCAGGTGCCCGGCCGCCTCCCGGTGCTCCGTGTCGCGCAGCTCGGCGCGGTAGCGGCGGCGGAACTCGGCGAACCGGCTCGGCTCGTGCCCGTACCAGCGGCGCAGGCCGGTCGACGGGGCGACGTCCCGCAGCCACTCGTCGAGGTGCGCGTCCTCCTTCGTCATCCCGCGCGGCCAGACCCGGTCGACGAGCACCCGCCGCCCGTCCTGGGGCGAGGACTCCTCGTAGATCCGCCGGTAGGCGACTCGTGCGGCCATGACGGGACCCTCCCGGTTCTGTCCGGACACCGGTCTCCACGAGAACCCGCGACCACGCCCGTCCACAAGCGGGGCACACCCGCGCGGGCGTACCGCGCGCCCGTCAGCCCCTCACCGGGCGTCCGCCGGAGCCGGGCGGACGGACAGGCCGGGGCGGCGGCGGTGGACGGTGAGGTAGACGAGGCCGTCCGGGCCGGCCGAGACGGCGCGGCGGGCGCCGTGCGGCAGCCAGGCCGTGCAGCCGGGCGCCAGGACCTGCCGGCCGGCGGCCGTCTCCAGGTGGCCGCTGCCCTCCAGGACCTGGACGAGGACGTCGAGGTCCGGCTCCACGTGGGCGGCGACCTCGGCGTGCGGCAGCAGGCGGATGACGTTCGCGTCCAGCTGGCGGCCCTCCTCCGCGAGCCGCCACAGGGCGCCGCCGCGGTCGGCGGGGGCCCGGTCGAGCAGGCCGTCCAGGCAGGTGAGCACACCGGGTCGCGGGTCGGACGTCAAGGCTTCCTCCTGCGGACGGGCGGGCGCGGCCGGATGGGCGCCCGTGGATTCTACGGAAGCCCGCAGGTGGGGGCAGGTGGGCGTCGTCGCCCTAGGCCTGTGCCCCCTCGGCTTCGGTGACGACGAGGACGACGTGCCGCGCGTCGTCGCTGTGGACGGCGCTGGACCGGTAACCGGGCGGGACGTACAGGGCCTCTCCGCTCAGGGTGGAGACCTCGGCGGCGGGGTCCCCCGGCGAGCTGAGCGTCCAGCGGCTCGATCCGGCGGACTGGATCACCAGGAGGTGGCCGGAGGGCGGCCGGGGGCCGGCGGCGTGCTCGACCCGCCAGCCGAGCAGGGCTGTGAGGCCGTCGGCGACGTACCTGGCCAGCACGGTGTCCGGTGGTCCGCCCGTCCCCCGTGGAACGACGGGCTCGTTCTCGGGCCAGACCAGCCCGAAGGTGCGGGCGAAGTGGGCGTCCAGGAAGAGCGCCAGCTCCTGGAGGTAGGGATCCTGCCCCGGGCGCTCGCTCAGGCGTTCCCAGTCCACGTGTCGTCTCCTTCGGCGGTACCGCTCACCCCGCTGATGTCGGGATGTCAAGCATGGTGCATCGGCGTGTCGGACGGCATCACGGTTTTCGGGTATCCGGCCCTCGGGTATCCGGCTCCCGGGTGTCCAGCAGGCCCGCCCGGCTGGCGGCGACGCCCGCCTGGAAGCGGCTGTCGGCCCCGAGCCGCTCCAGGATCTCGGCGATGTGCCGGCGCGCGGTGCGCAGCGACATGCCCAGCCGGCGCGCGATCGCCTCGTCCTTCATCCCGTCGGCGAGCAGGCGCAGGATCGTGCCGTGCATCTCCCGGGCGACGGCCTCCATCTCGCGTCCGGTCGACTCCTGGAACGGGGTGGCCTGGCCCCAGGTGAGTTCGAACATCTCGTACAGGTAGGCGACGGTCGACGGTTCGCGGATGACCGTGGCCCCGAGGCCCGGGCCGGTGGAGGGGAGGAAGGCGGTCTCGCGGTCCATGATGATGACCCGCCCGGCCAGTTCGTGCGTGGTGCGGTACTCGGCGCCCAGGGCGGAGGCGGCGGCGACGTAGGCCTGGCTGGGGCCGTTGAAGCGGGCGGTGTGGTGGTAGAGGGTGCGGATGCGCACGCCGCGCTCCAGCATCGCCCGGTCGCGCACGAGGGCCTCGGACATCGCCTCGGGGAGCCGGGCGCCGCCGCCGGGCTGGCAGGAGACCACTTCGGTGGTGCACTGCTCGCCCAGCCGGTTGAGCAGGAAGCGCACCTCCGCGAGCGTGGGGATCACCTCGATGCCCGCGCCGGTCTCCCGGCTCTCCGGGAAGAGCGTGGAGAACTCGTCGTACCGGCTGCGCATTCGGGCGATGTCGTCCTGGCGCTGCCGGATCTCCGCCTCGACGGGCGCGGCGCGCCGGAAGAAGGCCGCGTCGGGGGACACCACCCGCAGCGCGTCCTGCCGGGCGCCGGCCGGCGCCAGCAGTCCCGTGTCGAGGAGTCTCTCGACCGCGGCCGTCACGCCGGACGGGGCCAGTCCCGTCGCCTGCGCGACGACCACCGGATCGTGGGCCCCGGCGAACCGGTTCTCCGCGAACCATGCGTAGACGGACAGGTCGGATTCCTGCCCCTGACCTGGTTCGGCCCGACGCCCTGTCACATCGTGATCACTTTTGTCCATGTTTACACCCACACCCCTTTGTTGCCAGGCACGTTGATGAACGGCTCCAAGCATGTCGGCGATCTTCGATGCCCGCCAGAGTGAGGCCACCGCCCCTTCAGCGGATGGGGCGAATACCAACGAACCACGGGAGACACCCCATGAAGCGCATCGTCCTCACCACCGTGGCGCTCCTCGCCGCCGTCGCCGCCTGGCTCCCGCCGACGGCCTCGGCGCGCGCCCACGACGGTCACACCACGACCGCCCAGCGCAGCGGTCCCACGCCGTCCGCCCCGTTCACCTGCCCGCCGCGCACCCGCTGCAACGACACCTCCTGGGGAGGCTGAACCCCTTGTTCACGACGCGGGAGAGGGAGATCCTCGACCACCTCGCGCACGGCCACACGTCGCGGGCGATCGGCCGCCTGCTGCACCTGAGCCACCACACCGTCGAGACCCACATCCGCAACATGCGGGCCAAGAGCGGAGCCAGCAGCCGCACGCAGCTGCTGGCCATCGCGCTCGGGCTCGACACCGCCGGGCCCGCCGGGCCCGGTACGGGCTGATCCGGTCCGCATCCGAAGCACCGCCCGGCGGGACGCCGGCGGGCCGGGAGGACCACTCCGGAGAAAGGGGATGTCACGGACCGATGGAGATACCGATCCTGATTTGTGCGGGCCAGCCGCTGATGCGCAGCGGACTCTCCTCGGCCCTCGTGGCCGAGCCGGACTTCCGGGTGGTCGGCGAGACCGCGGACGGGAGCACCGCCAGCGCGCTGGCCCGGGAGCTGAACCCCGCCGTCGTCGTGGCCGACTACGAACTCGCGGACATGACGGGCATCGAGCTCGTCCGCGACCTCCAGGGGCCGAGCCGGCCGGCCCCCCGCACGCTGCTCATGACACCGGCCGAGGACGACGCCGTCCTGGAGTCCGTCCTGGCCGGCGCGACCGGGATCGTCACCCGGAACACCCTGGCGGAGGACTTCCCCCAGGCGATCAGGGCCATGGCCGCCGGCCACTCCTTCCTCTCCCCCGACATCGCGGCCCTGCTCCTCAGCTGGGTGCGCGACAGACGGCCCGCGCTGTTCCCGGCGCTCGGGCTCAACCTCCTCACCTTCCGCGAACGCGAGATCCTGGCGCTGCTGGCGAACGGGATGTCCAACGCCGAGATCTCCAAGCGGCTCTGCATCGTGCAGTCGACGGTCAAGTTCCACGTCTCCCAGCTGCTCAGGAAACTCGGCCTCCGGGACCGCCTCCAGGCCGCCGTGTTCGCCCACCAGAACGGTGTCATCTGATGCTGCGACAGAACCGTGACCACGGCGCCCGCTGGCTGCCCTGGACCAGGACGACGACAACGGGTTCGCCCCGCCTCTACTGCCTCCCCTTCGCCGGCGGGGCGGCACAGTTCTTCCGCCCGTGGACGGCGGCCGCCCGGCCGCTCTCCGTCGAGGTCGTCCCGGTCGAACTGCCGGGCCACGGCACCCGGTTGCTCGATCCCCCGCTGACCGACATGGCCGCCGTGGTGGACGCGCTGTGCGAGGAGGTCCTCCGGCGGGAGAGCGGGCCCTACGCGATCCTCGGGCACAGCATGGGCGCGAAGATCGCGTACGCCGTGGCCGAGGAGCTGGAGCGGCGGCCGGGGGCCACCCCGCCCGCCCGGCTCTTCGTCTCCGGGGCCCTGCCGGCCTCGGCCGCCGAGCCGAGGCCGTTGCACGCACTGCCGGACGCCGAGCTCCTCGCGGAGCTGTCCGCGATGGGCGGCACGCCTCCCGGGATCCTCGCCAACGCCGAGCTGATGGAGCTCATGCTGCCGGTGATCCGGGCCGACCTGACCCTGTTCGAACGGTGGCGGGCGCCGGCCGGGAGCCGGGTCTCCTGCCCCATCACGGCGTTCGCCGGCCGGGACGACCGGGTCGTCCCGGTGGAGCCGACCGCGGGCTGGGCCGATCACACGTCGGCGTCGTTCGCCCTCCACGTCCATCCCGGCGGACACTTCTTCCTCCGGGAGGAGATGGACCGGATGCTCGGCCGGATGGCGGCCGAGCTCCACGGACGGCCCGCGCCGGAGGCGATGTGACGGACCATCATCTCTTGATGGATCGTCACTCCTCTTCCACGCCGACCTCGATCAGTCCGGTCGCCTCGGTCAGCGCGCGTCCGACCTCCTCCGGTGAGGAACCGACCGCGATGACGTGGCCCAGCCGGTCGTAGGCGCTCTGCGGCGGCCGGACCTCGCGCCCCGGCGTCCCGCTCACCACGACCCGCTCCACGCCCGGCACCCGCCCGGCCCGCGCGACCCCGTCCACGCCGGTCAGCCGGCCCGGCCTCGGCGCGGTCAGGAACCGCAGGCCGGCCCGGCGATCGTGGCCGGCCGAGAGGTTCAGCGGCAGGCCCGCGGCGGCGCGGATCTGCTGCTCCAGCAGGTCGATCCCGGTGGCCGGGCGGATCAGCTCCGGGATCATGCCGCCGGCCAGCCGCCCGTTTACCTCGATGACGGCCGGGCCGTCGGCGGTCAGCCTGAGCTCGACGTGGGCCGGGCCGCGCTCGAAGCCGAGGGCCTTCAGGGCCTGCCGGGCGGTGTCGGCGATCCGTCCCGCCAGCGCGTCGTCGACGTCGGCGGGGAAGAGGTGACCGGTCTCGACGAAGTGCGGCAGCGGGCTGACGGTGCGCTGGGTGACGCCGACGCAGCGCGCCTCGCCGTCCACGCCGAACATCTCCGCGCTGAACTCGGGCCCGTCCAGGTACTGTTCGACCAGCACCGCGCCCGCCGTCCGCTGGCCGCGGACGTTGTGGGTGACGGCGAGCAGCCCGGTGGCGTGCGCGACGGCCGTGGCGGCGTCCTCGCACCACAGCACGGACTGCGAGCCGGACTCCCCGACCGGTTTGACGACGCAGGGCAGCCCCACGGCCGCGACGGCGGCCGCGGCGCCGTCCGGGTCGGTGACGACCGCGAACCCGGGCTGGTGCACCCCGGCCTCGTGCAGCGCGGTGCGGGTCAGCGCCTTGTCGCGGCAGCGGGCCATCGCCTCCGGCGGGTTGCCGGGCGTGCCCAGGGCGGCGGCGGCCCGGGCGGTGTGCTCCAGGTAGAACTCGCTGGTCGTCGTGACGCCCGCCACCCGGCGTCCGGCGCTCACCCGGGCGACGGCCTCGTCCAGCGCGGCCTCGTCGTCGGTGTCGCAGACCTCGACCCGGCAGCCGGTGGCGGGCAGGTCCGGGTAGCGCGCCGCGTCCTTGGTGAACAGCACCGGTTCCAGGGCCAGCCGGACGGCGGTCCGCAGCGCGATCATCCCGGTGCCGGTGGTGTTGGACTCGACGAAGAGCAGCAGCCGCCGGTCCCGGCGGGGGATCCGGGCGAACGACCAACTCGACACCGTGGCGCCGTACTCCACCTCCTCGGGGGCCTCGGCGACGGCACCCCCGGGGGCGCTGTCGGCGTAGACGCTGTCCACGTAGCGGTCGCCGCGGTCCGGCATGATCCCGACCAGCCGGGTGCCCGGCTCGGCGCGGGCCGCGAGGTGGGTGAGGACCCGGTAGACCGAGCCCGAGGTGTTCCCGCCGAAGATCTTCTGCTCCCGGGCGAGCCGGCGGGTGGCGTCGAAGGCCTCGTCGTCGGAGAGCCAGTGCACCTCGTCGAGGACGCGGTAGTCGATGTTGTCCGGGAAGAGGCTGTTGCCGAGCCCGCCCTGCCGGCGGGTCGGGCGGTCCGGCTGGCCGAAGAGCACGCTGCCCACGCAGTCCACACCCACCACCGCGACGCCGGGCAGGCGTTCCAGCAGCGCCTTCGACGTCCCGCAGAGCGAGCCGCCGCTGCCCACCGCCCCCACCAGGACGTCCACCGTCCCCAGGTCGGCGAGCAGTTCGCCGGCCAGGCCGCGGTAGGCGGCGGGGTTCTGCGGGTTGCTGTACTGGCGCGGCCAGAACGCGCCGGGCAGGCCGGCCATCAGCTCGGCCAGGCGCTCCAGCCGGGCGCTCTGCCAGCCCTGGCCGGTCATCGCCTCCACGACGTGGACCTCGCAGCCCAGGGTGCGCAGCTTGGCCAGCGTGACGGGGTCGATGCGCGGGTCGGTGACGATGTGCACGGGATGGCCGAGGTAGGTGCCGACCAGGGCCACCCCGAGCGCCATCGTGCCCGAGGAGCTCTCCACGATCGGCCCGCCCTCGGCCAGCGCACCGGTGCGCCGGGCTTCGAGGATCACCTGCCGGGCCACCCGGTCCTTCATCGCGAAGAGGTTCTGCATCTCCAGTTTGGCGAAGACCTCGACGCCGTCCGGGGCGTCCACCCGCAGCCGCACCGCCGGGGTGTGGCCGATGCCGTCGATGACCGATTCCTGCCGCATGTCGGTACGTCCTTAGGGTTCGTGAGAAGGGCGGGTGAGGGTGCGGAACAGCAGGACGTCGTCGCCCAGGGCTTCGCAGGCCGCGTGCGCCTCGGCCACCTTGGCGGCGCGGTCCGGGTCCGCGTCGTCGAACAGCAGGCCGAGCATGGTGCCGCTGTGGGCGCACACCACGCCGAGCGCACCGGTCCGCCGGGCGACGGCCAGCATCGCGTCGAGGTGCCGCTTGGGCGCGAAGCGCTGGTTGAGGACGGCGCTGCGGGTGGTCACCCGGCCCACGGCGGCGAGGTCCCCGGCGCGCACGGCCGCGGTCAGGGCGTCCAGCAGTCCGGTGAACTCGGCGGTGTCGGCCGGCGAGTAGCGCTTGGGCCGCTTGTTGAAGGCGACGGTGTCCAGCCGGCCGCCCTCGTCGACCGCCACCACGGTGGCCGGCGGCAGCCCGCCGAGGGCCTCGCGCAGGCGCACCGCGCGGTGCTCGAACACGACGACGCCCGGGTGCATCACCCCGTCGGTCGGCTCGATCGGGCGCAGCCAGCGCTCCACCTCGGCCGGGCCGGTGTCCAGGCCCAGCGCGCCGCCGACGGCGCGCGCGGTGGCGACCAGGTCGGCGGAGGAGCTGGCGAGGCCCTTGCCGATGAGCAGGTCGCTGTCCAGGATCAGGGTCCCGCCGCCGCCGGGCTGGTGGGCCGTCAGCATGGCCCCGGCCAGCCGCAGGGACTTCGTCTTGTGGGCGGGGAAGACGCGTAGCGGGCCGGCCGGGTCGAAGCGGAACCAGGCCCGGGAGCGGAGCGTGATCGGCAGGGTGACGAGGAAGTCCGTGCCGTCGGGCAGCCGTCCCTGCAGGAGCTCGCCGAAGGTGCCCGAGGCGTCGGCCCGGCCGCTGCGCAGGTCCGCGCCCGGGCGGCGGGTGATGAGGCCGGAGCCCGTCACGAGGTGCCCGCCGGGGTGCGCTCGGCGGTGTCCTCGACGGCCAGCAGGGCGTCCACGCGCGCCGCGGCGACGCTCGCCGCCTCCTCGCGCAGCCGCCACTGGCCGGCGACCTCGCGGTAGCCGCGTTCCTGCGCGGCGAGCATGGCGCGGACGGCGTCGGGGTGCGTCGACCCGGCGGAGTGCTTGACCCGGACCGCCCGGTCGGTGTCGAAGGCACCGGACAGCAGTGCGGCGGGTTCGGGCACCCGGTGGCCGTGCTCCCCGGCGATCGCCGCGAGCAGCGGGCCGTCGGGGTCGGCGGCGGTCAGGCCCTTCGCGACGGCGGCCCTGACGTAGGCTCCGGCGATCACCTGTGCCGTCCGCCAGGGGACGCCGGCCTCCAGGGTCAGCAGGTTCGCGAGGGTGAAACCGCCGAGGAAGTCCGCCTCGCAGGCCTCGCGCATGCGGTCCGTGCGGAACACCGCGCCGGCGAGGGCGGTGCGGGCCAGCCGCAGGGCCGAGCGCAGCGCGGCGACCTGGGCCTGGAGGTGGCGTCCGGCCTCCTTGGAGACCTCGACGCTGTTGGCGTACGGGGTGCCGCACTGGGCGAACGCGAGTTGGGTCGCGCAGCCGACCACGTGCGAGCAGCGGCCGCGGATCCGTTCCAGGACCGGGAAGTTGCGCTTCTGCGGCATCGCGGCCGAGATCCCGGCGAGCGCGTCGGGGAAGTCCACGAAACCGAAGCCGGCGCCGCTCCACGTCATCAGGTCGGTGGTGAAGCGGCTGAGCAGCACGGCGGGGTCCGCCAGCGCGGAGGCGACCGCGAGGGCCCAGGACCGGGAAGCCACCGAGACCAGGGCGTGCGGCTGCGGCTGCCGGAAGCCCAGCAGGCCGGCCATCCGCTCGCGGTCCCAGGGCAGTTCCTGGCCGGCCATGCTGCCCGCGCCGAGCGGCGAGCGGTCGATCTCGTCGTAGGCGGTCAGCAGGCGCCGGGCCGCGCCGAGGATCTCCTCGGAAAGCGCCGAGAGGTAGAAGGCGGGCGTGATGGTCTGCGCGGCCTGCGCGTGGGTGTAGCCGGGCATGGGGCTGTCCGGCAGTTCGGCGGCGCGCGCCGCCGCCGTGCGTCCCAGGGCGATGAGGTCCCCGGCGACGGCCCGGACGTTCTCCCGGCAGGACAGTAGCTGGCCGCAGGCCTGGAAGTCGTTGCGGCTGCGGTCCACGTGCCAGGCCGCGAAGGGGGCGGTGGCGCCGCGGGCCACGTGGCGTTCCATGGCGAAGAAGATGTCCGACATGTTGTCCCGCGGGTCCGCCCGGATCAGCTCGGGGGTCAGCTCGTCGAGCCGTCCGGCGATCGCGGCCGCCCCCTCCGGGTCGACCAGGCCCATCCTGCGGTACTCCAGCAGCAGCACCTTCTCGATGGAGACGTAGTGCGGCAGCAGGGCCTCGGCCTCGTAGGCGAACTGCGGGGCCAGCACCTCCTCGTCCCAGACCTCGCTGGGCACGCCGTCGATCCGGCCGGTCACTGCCATGTCTCTCCCTCGGGGTCGTTCTGCTCGTGCCGGTAGGACGTGGTGCACCGGTCCAGCTCGGCGGCCAGCCCCGCGACGGTCGGGTTCGCGAAGAAGGCGTCGACGGTGGTCTCGACGCCGTGGTCGGACGACAGCCGGGCGAGCAGGCGCAGTGCCTGCAGCGAGTGGCCGCCGGCCGCGAAGAAGTCGTCGTCGACGCCCACCCGGTCGACGCCGAGGACCTCCGCCCAGACGCGGGCCACCAAGGCCTCGGCGGCGGTGCGCGGCGGTACGCGGCCGGGCGGTGGGGCCGGTGCCGCTCCCGGCCCCGGGCCCGGGCCGGCCGGGAGCCGGGACAGCGGGGTCGCCGGGTCGGCCAGGGCCGCCGTGAGCACCGCCGCGTAGTCGGAGAGCAGCCCTGCGGCGGTATCCCCTCCGAACAGCGCGGTGTTGTACTCCAGGCGGACCGCCGTGCCCGAGACCTCCAGCAGCAGATCGTCCTCGGCCGCCGTGGACGGGGGCCCGAAGCCCTCGGCCGCCGTGACGTTGAACGCCAGCTGGTAGAGCGGGGGCAGGCCGGGCGCGCGCTGCGGCGCGAGCTGCTCGACCACGGCCTGGAACGGCATCTCCTGGTGGTCGCGGGCCGCCCGCCACACCGCCCGGACGCGGTCCACGAGCGCGGCGTACGAGGGGTCGCCCGAGGCGTCGATCCGGAGCGCCACCGTGTTCACGAACGTGCCGACGAGGGGCAGCAGTTCGGGCCGGTCCCGGCCGGAGAGCGGCACCCCGAGGACGAGGTCGTCCCGGCCGGAGCGCCGGTGGACGAGGGCGGCGTACCCGGCGAGCAGGAGCTCGAACGGCGTGGCCTCGGACCGGCCGGCCGCCGCGAGCGCCCGCGCGACGGAGGCCGGGAGCGCGGCCCGGAGCTCCGCGCCGGCGAAGGAGCGCCGGGCCGGGCGCGGCAGGTCCAGCGGAAGGCCGTGCGCGGGCGGCAGGCCGGCCAGCTGCTCCCGCCAGTAGCCGGCCAGCGGGGCGAGCCCGTCGCCGCCGAGCCGATCGCGCTGCTGCCGCGCGTAATCGCCGTAGGAGACGAGGAGTTGGGGAACGTGCGGCGCACGGTCCTGCTCGAAGGCCGCGCAGAATTCGGCGATCTCGGCGTGGAGGTTGAAGAGTGACGGTGCGTCGCAGGCGGCGTGGTGGGCGACGAACAGCAGCCGCCAGCGGCCCGCGCCGAGCCGGACCAGCCCCGCGCGCCACAGCGGCGCGCGGGAGAGGTCGAAGGCCGTGTGCTTCAGCCGGTCGGCGAGGGCCTCGCGGTCCTCGCGCTGCCGCTCCTCGGGGCGGCCGGACAGGTCGACGACCTCGACGTCGGGGTCGACGCGGTCGTGGACGACCGCGGTCAGCACGCCGTCCACGACCCGGAACCCGGTGCGCAGCGGCTCGTGCCGCGCCACCACGGCGGCCAGCGCCGACCGGATCTGCCGCTCGGAGAGGTCCCCGTGCAGCGGCCACTGGTCCGCGACGTGGTACAGGGCGGTGCCGGCCGCGAACCGGCTGGCCAGCCAGGCGCGTTCCTGCGCGAAGGACGCGGCGGTCATCCGGCCGCACCGCCGGGCAGGACGTGCCCGGGCAGCCGCACCGGGTCGCCGAGGACCACGGCGACCTCGCGGGGGCCCTCGTACGGCTCGCGGCTGTGGGCCATCCGGATGTTGTCGACGACCAGGACGTCGCCGTCCCGCCAGGTCTCGCCGAAGGCGGCCGCGTCGTAGACCGCGTTGACGGCCGCGACGGTGCCGGCCCCGACCGGGGCGCCGTCGCCGTGGGCCGTGGTGAAGGGCAGGCCGGTCGGCCCGTACTGGTGGAGGAGGTACTCGCGGACCGCCGGGTCCATGGTCAGCTCGTTGAGGAAGGCGATCTGGTTGAACCAGCCCGGTACGCCGGTGCGGGGGTGGGCGACCACGGCGGCCCGGCGCTGCACGGTGCGCAGCGCGCCGTCGCCGGACCACGCGTGCGCGATGCCCTCGGCCGCGCAGTAGGCGTCGACCGCGGCCCGGTCGTCGGTGCCGAAGGCGTCGGTCCACGGCACGCCGACGTCCTGGTAGGCGCGCAGCAGCCGCCAGCCGTCCCGGCGGAACGGCTCGACCAGCTCCGGGGGCAGGGCGCGCAGCACCTGCTGGGAGTCGGCGAGCATCGTGCGGCCGCCGCGCCGCGGGGCGGTCAGGCACCCGAACACCAGCAGGCCCGGGACCTCGGCGGCGTAGCTCTGCTCGTGGTGCATGCACATCGGGGTGTCGGCGGGCCAGTGCGAGGCGGAGTGGACGCCCTCGCCGAGGCGGTCGCGGGGCGCGAAGCCCTCCCGTTCGGCCATCGGCTCGATCCCGAGCGCGGCGGTGACGGCCGCGAGCCCGGCGGCCGAGGCGACGCCCAGGCCGCGCAGGAGGACGGCCCCGGAGGCCTCGACCTCGGCGAGGACCTCCTCGCGGTGTTCGGCGGCCCACTCCGGGCCGGGGGCGGCGGCGAGCACGCGCAGGACCGGCACGGCGTCGGCGGCGGGGGTCATCGGCGCGCCTCCGCGGTGCGGCCGGCCGCCTTGCGGTCGAGGAGCGCGGCCACCTCGGCGACGGTCGGGGTGGCCTTCAGCTCGCCCACCGTCACCGCGCGGTCCAGGGCGATCGCCAGCCGGATCGCGGCCAGCGAGGTGCCGCCGAGCTCGACGAACCGGGAGCCGCGGCCGACCCGGTCGAGCGGCACGTTGAGCAGCTCGGCCCAGAGCCCGGCGACCCGGCGCTCGGTATCGGTCTCCGGGCGTGCCGCGTCGCCCTCGGCTGCCGCCGGGCCGTTGGTCCGGGCGTTCGTCCGGGCGGTGGCGGTGAGCGCCTTCCGGTCGATCTTGCCGTTCGCCGACAGCGGCAGCCGGTCGAGGCGGTGCAGCCGGCCCGGCACCATGTAGTGGGGCAGGACGGCGGCCAGGGCCCGCTCCACGGCCCCGGGCTCGGGCGCGCCGGCGCCGCTGTAGAAGCCCACCAGCTGCGGGTCCTCCGCCGTCCCCGCGATCACCACGGCACCGTCCCGCACGCCGGGGACCTGGAGCAGCCGGTTCTCGATCTCGCCGATCTCGATCCGGAAGCCGCTCACCTTCACCTGCGAGTCCCGGCGGCCGAGGTACTCGAACTCGCCGGAGGGCAGCCGGCGGCCGAAGTCGCCCGAGCGGTAGAGCCGTTCGCCCGGCCGGTACGGGTCCGCGCGGTACGCGGCGTCGGTGCGGGCGGCGTCGTTGACGTAGCCGCGGCCGACGCACACCCCGGCGAAGACGATCTCCCCCGGCGCCCCGTCGGGGACCATGCGCAGCCGCTCGTCCACCACGTACACCCGGACGTTGCGGGTCGGCGGGCCGAGCGGGACGGAGCGGCCGGCCGGCGGGCCGTGCAGCACGCCGTGGTTGGTGTCGTCCGAAACCTCGGTGGTGCCGTAGCAGTTGACCAGCGGAATGCCGGGGAAGGCGGCGAACCAGCGGTGCACCAGCTCGGTCTTGAGCGCCTCGCCGGTCACCGCGAGGCAGCGCAGCGACGGCAGGCCCGGGCTGTCGCCCCGGAGCGTCTCCAGCACCAGGTCCAGGTAGGAGGGCACCAGCTGGGCCACCTGGACGCCGGCCCCGGTGACGGTCTCCACGAACCGGCGGACGTCGGTGACGGTCTCCTGCCCGACGATCTCCGTCCGGCCGCCGACCAGCAGCGCGCAGACCAGCTGCCACAGCGAGATGTCGAAGCACTGCGGCGCGGTCTGGGCGATCACGTCCCCCTCCCGGACGCCCAGGTCCTCGATCTTGGCGTAGAGGTGGTTGAGGAAGCCCGCGTGCTCGCACATCGCGCCCTTGGGCTCGCCGGTCGAGCCCGAGGTGAAGTAGATGTACGCCAACTGGTCGGCTGCGACCGCGAGTCCGAGGTCGTCCTCGCGGCCGGGCGCGGCCAGCACCTCGGTCAGCACCGAGACGGTCACCGTCTCCCGGCCGCGCACGGCCTCGTCGAGCTGCGCCAGCCCGTCGTCCGCCAGCACCCGGCGGCAGCCGCTGCGCTCCAGCACGACGGCGATCCGCTCGGCCGGGAACGCCGGGTCCAGGGGCAGGTAGCAGCCGCCCGCCTTGAAGACCGCGAGGACGGCCGCCAGCCACTCCAGCGAGCGCTCGGCCACCACGGCCACCACGTCCTCGTCGGCCAGCCCCTGCTCCCGCAGCGACCACGCGATCCGGTTGGCGCGGCCGTTCAGCTCCGCGTACGTCCAGCTCCGGCCGTCCTGCGCCGCGGCGACCGCGTCGGGGTGCCGGCGCACGCGCTCCTCGAACAGCTCGTGGAACCGGCGGTCCGGCAGCGCCCGGACCGGGCCGGCGGAGGCCGAGAGCACGGCGGCCAACTCCTCGCCGGCGACCAGGCCGTGTGCGTCGTGCGCCTCGTCCGGGGAGCCGGTCATCCGCTCCAGGACCGCACGGACGTAGCCCTCGGTGCGGTCGGGGCCCACGTGTCCCTGCTCCGCCGCCTCCTGGAGGACCCTCTCCGCATCGGCCCGCCCCTCCGGGGCGGCCACCCGGGCGATCAGCTCCCGCCAGCTCCGGCCGCCGTCGCCGAGCGCGTCGGAGCCGGTCAGCACCGCCGCGACCTTGAACGACGCGGCCAGCCGCACGGTGTCCGGATCGACCCCGGCCTCGGCCGCCAGGGCCGCGACCGCCGCTTCGGCGTTCCTCATGACTCGTCACCTTCCAGCTCGTTCGCCGGCTCGTCCGCCGGCTCGTTCCGACGTGCCGGCAGGGGCCAGGGCAGCCGCGCACGATCACGTTTGTTGGTGGCGGTGCGCGGCAGATCGGCCAGCACCGCGATGAGGTCGGGCACGGCGGGCGCCGGCAGCCGCCGGGCCACGAGCCGGCGCAGCTCCTCCGGGGAGACCCCGGCGTCGGCCACCACGTAGCCCACCAGGCAGGGGTCGCCGGTCGCGGTGGTGCGCACGGCCGCGGCGGCCTCCCGCACCCCGGCCTGCCGCTCCAGGACCGCCTCGACCTCGTCCAGCTCGACCCGGTTCCCGCGGATCTTCACCTGGTTGCCGGTCCGGCCGGTGAACGCCAGCGTGCCGTCCGCCCGCCAGTACCCGCGGTCGCCGGTGCGGTAGAGCGTCCGGCCGGGCCGCCACGGGTCGGGCGGGTACGCCGAGGCCGTCTCGGCGGGACGGCGGTGGTACGAGCCGGCCAGGAACGGGCTGCGCAGGTGGATCTCGCCGGGCACCCCGGCCGGGCACGGCCGGCCGAGGGCGTCGAGGACGAGCGCCTCCCGGCCCGGGATCGCCCCGCCGATCGGCACGGTGGCCGGGAACGCCGCGCCCGGGGGCAGTTCGTGGTGGGTGGCGAGGATGCACTCGGTGGGCCCGTACAGGTTGTGCAGCGCCGGGCGCACCGGCCGGTGCGCCCAGGCCTCGGCCAGGTCCACCGGGAACACCTCGCCGGCGACCAGGACGTGCCGCAGGTCCGGCAGTTCGCCGCCCTGCGCGTCCAGCGCCTCGGTGAGCAGCCGGAGGAACGACGGCACGGTCTGGATCTGGCCGATCCGCTCCCGCCGCAGCCAGCGCACCACCGCGACCGGGTCGCGCCGGGCCCCGCCGGGCGGCAGGCACAGCGCGGCACCGGCGGTGAGCGCGGCGAACACCTCGGTGTACGCGGCGTCGTAGGTGAGCGGCGCCCACTGGGCGATCCGGCTCCCCGGCCCGATCCCGAACCGCTCCCGCTGCCACTCGGCGAACTGCGCGAACGCGGCCCGCGACAGCGCGATCCCCTTGGGCGTCCCGGTGCTCCCCGAGGTGTGCACGATGCACAGCGGGTGGTCGGCGGCCGGCGGGGCCGAAAAACGGTCGAGCTCCCCCGGCGGTTCGTCGCGCGGGGCGGGCTCCAGTGGGAGCACCGGCAGGCCCGCGAACCGGCCGTCCGGGCCGAGCAGTTCGGGGTGCGCCGCGGCGGCGGCCCCGTCGGCCAGCACGCAGACGGCGCCCGTTCCGGCCAGGATGTCGCGCAGGCGGGCGTCCGGGTCGGCGGGGTTCAGGCAGGTGAACGTCGCGCCGGTGCGCATGGCGCCGAGCACGGCCGCGATCGCGCCGGCGCCGCCGCCCGGCAGGACCGCCACCACCCGCCCGGGGCCCGCGCCGCGGCCGGCCAGGGCGTGGGCGATCCGGCAGCTCCACCGGTCGAGCCCGCGGTAGTCGAGCGTGCCCTCCGGGGAGCGCACCGCGACCTCCTCGGGGGCCTCCCGCACGCGCGCCGCGAACTCCTCGTCCAGGAAGGCCAGGTAGTCGCCGTACGGCCGCGCGGTGGCGGGGGCGGGCGCCGGGTGGGGCGCGGGGCGGCCGGAGAGGTCGAGTTCGGCCAGGGGCCGGTCCGGGCCGTCCTGCCCGAAGCGCAGCGCCCGGACGAGGTGGTCGGCGAAGCCCTCCGCCGTCGTCTCGCCGGGCAGGGTGCCGGTGAGGGCGACGGTGAACCCGTACGGCCCGGTCACGGCCAGGGTCAGCCGGCCCCGCGGGTCGGGCGGGGCGTCGACGGTCACCTCGGCCGCGACGCCCGGCAGGTCCAGGACCGCCACCGGGAGGTCCCGCCCCGCGAACACGGCGCGGATCGGGAAGTCCGGTACGTCGTCGGCCTCCGGTGCGGTGCGCACCCGGGCGACCAACTGGGCGGACGTCAGGGCGCCGGAGAGGTCCAGCCGGATCGCCCGCTGCTCCGGACCGTCCGCCACCGTCACCGCCGCCTCGGCCATCCCGGCGTACCTGCCGAGCACGGCCGCGAAGGCGGCGAGCACCCGCTCGGCGCCGGCGCCGTCGGGCAGCTCGCGGACCGCCCGCTCCCCCGGGAACCGGGCGCCCGGCCGGGGACCGGGCCCGGGCGCCGGAGCGGCCCCGGTCCGCGCACGGTAGGCGGCGCCGAGGTCCCCGGTCAGCGCCGCGACCGACCACTCGTCGGCCCGCGCCGCGTCCACCGCGATCAGGAGCTCGTACGCCCCGGCGCCCAGCCCCGCCAGGCAGGCCCGCAGCCGGGGGCGGCCGGCGGCCCCGACCGGCCGGGCGGCCTCGTCCGCCGCCAGGTCCGCCAGGACGCGCCCCTGCTGCTCCCCGCCGGACCGCGCGAGGTCGATGACCCTCAGCCGGACCCGGCCGGGCCGCTCGCCCTTGAGCTGCGGGTGCGCGGCCACCACGTCGTCGAGGGCCGCGGACAGCGCGGTGACGTCCAGCTCGCCCGCCAGACGGGCGCGGAGCAGCGCGTTCGCGACGGAGGCGGTCACGACGGGCTCCCCGCCGTGCGGTCCGTCACGGCGGCGGCGAGCCCGGCGACGGTGGGGTCCTGGAGGAACGCGCGCAACGGGAGGTCCACCCGGTACTCGTGCCGGACCTGGTCCATCAGGCGCGCGATCGCGAGGGAGTCGCCGCCGAGGAGGGTGAAGTCGTCGTCGCGGCCGATGTCCGCCAGACCGAGGAGCTCGCTCCAGATCGCCGCGATCCCGGTCTCCGTCGGACCCTTCGGCGGTTCCGCGGCCTCCGCCGCCCGCTGCAGCGCGACCTTCGGCAGGGAGCGGCGCTCCACCTTGCCGTTGAGCGTCCGGGGGATCGCCGCCATGCGGACGAACACCGAGGGCACCAGGCCGGGCGCGAGGCGCTGCGCGGCGTGCGCGCGCAGGTCGGCGTCGGAGACGTCCGGGGCCACCACGTAGGCGACCAGGGCGGTCGTCACGTCCTCCGTGACCGCCGCCGCGCAGACGTCCTGCACCCCGGGGCGGCCGCGCAGGGCGTTCTCGACCTCGCCGAGGTCGACGCGCACGCCGTGGACCTTGACCTGCTGGTCGCGGCGGCCGTACAGCTCCAGGCTCCCGTCGGGCCGCAACCTGCCGAGGTCGCCGGTGCGGTGGGTGGTGGCCGTGCCGCGCCACTCGTCGTCGCCGAGGTAGCCGAGGAGCGGGAACGGGACCTCGATCTCCACCTCGCCGAGCGCGTCCGGCGGATCGCCGGGCCCGGTCAGGACCCGGGCCGACACGCCCGGCAGCGGCCGGCCGACCGGCACCAGCCGGGCGTGGGCGTCCTCCTCCGTCGTCCGGTGGAAGAGCTTCGTCATGGTCGTCTCGGACGGCCCGTACAGGTTGACCAGTTCCTTGCCGCCGCCGAACAGGCCGCGCCACCAGGCGACGTCCGAGGGGTGGAGCGGCTCGCCCGCGAGCAGCACGGCGCGCAGCGCCGGGAATGAGCCGGGGGTGAGAGCGGCGGAGCGCAGGGTGCGGAAGAGGGTCGGCACGCAGTGCAGGACCTCGACCTCGTGCTCGGTGAGCCAGCGCGCCAGGCCCTCGCCGACCGGAGTCCCGCCGGCCGGGGGCGCGCAGACGGTGCCGCCCGCGCACAGCGGGGCGAAGGCGTCGCGCAGGAACGCGTCGAAGCCCGGCGAGGTCAGCTGGGAGACCCTGGTGCCCGCGCCGATCCCGAACTCGGCGATCTCCCAGTCGACGAAGTGGTGGACCGCCCGGAGGCTGCCGCGGATGCCCTTGGGGCGCCCGGTCGTCCCCGAGGTGAAGTAGACGTACCCGCGGTCCTCCGGGGCGGAGCGCTGCCAGGCCTCCGCGGACCACGCCCGAGGCTCCAGCTCCTCCGGGCGCACGAGCCGTGCGCCGCCGGGCGGTTCGCGCTCCGCGAGCGCCGCGCGGCCCGGGGCGTCGGCCACGACCGCGCCCGGCCGCAGGGCGGCGAGCACGCCGTCCAGGACGGCCGCGGGCAGCCTGGGGTCGACGGGCGCGAAGGTGCGGCCGGCGGCCGCGCAGCCGAGGACGGCCGCGATCACCTCCACCGGGTCGGCGCAGGAGATCAGGACCGGGTCGGCGGGCCGCACCCCCTCGAAGGCGGCCTGGTAGCCGGCCACCCGGCCCGCCAGCTCTTCGTAACTCACCTCCCGATCACCGGACTTGACGGCGCAGCGGGCGCCGTCGCGGGCCAGGCCGTCCGCCCATCGCGTCAGAACCGTCGGCGTGGTCATATCTCTCCGTTCCTGATCCGCCGTGCGATGACGGTCATCGGGTCGATGCTGGGCAGGTGGCGGGTCAGTCCGCGGGCCTCGATCGCCCTGGTCACCAGGTGCAGTTCGGTGCAGCCGGCGACGAACGCGGACGCCCGGTACTTCGGCAGCAGGCCGCGGACGAAGTCGACCGTCGGGAGCCGGTCGGCGTTGCGCTTGAGCCGGTAGATGTGGTGGTGCAGCTGTTCCTGGTCGACCTCGTCGGGCAGGACCAGGCGCTGCGCGTACTGCGGCCACCGCTCGTGGCCGGTGAAGACGCCGGCCAGCACGCTGCCCCGGGTGCACAGCACGAGGTGCCGGCCGGGGCGTTCGGCGAGCTGCTCGAAGACCAGGTCCACCAGGGAGACGCAGCGCGAGCGCAGCGCCTCCGGCAGCAGCCGGATCGCGGGGTGCGCGGTGATGCAGGCCACCACGACGACGTCGGCGCCGGCGGTGAGCAGGCGCTCGACCGAGTCCTCCAGCGCGTCGCGGACGAGGCCGACCGTCCCGGACTGGATGGCGGTGGTCCGGTCGGCCACGGCCGGGTCGGACCACAGCAGGATCCGGGCGGCGAGCTGCTCGTGCTCGGGCGGTTCGAGCCCGTACACGGTGTTGAGCAGCTCGGTGGAGGCCAGCGGGCCCATTCCGCCGATCACACCGATCAGCGGCTTGCGGGCCCCGGGCTCCCCGGTGCGCGCGGGGGCGCCGGCCGGCAGGGGCCGCGCGGCGGCCGCCGGGGGCGTGGTGACGCGTTCTCGGGTCATCCCAGGCACGGCAGGCCGAACTCCTCCAGGAAGATCGCGAAGGTCGCGATGACGAGCAGGTAGTCCGTGTCGAGGTGCGGGTGCACGGTGCGGGCCCCCGAGGTCTGGCGGCGGATCAGCTCGGCGACGACGGCCGGGTCGAAGTAGCCCTGCCGGCGCACGGTCGCGGGCGAGAGCAGGTCGTCGAACCACTCGTCGCCGGCCAGGAGCAGTTCGGTGCTGGTCTGGCTGCGGAAGCCGAACTTGCGGCGGTCGAGCACCTCCTGCGGGACGAGGCCCTCGGCCGCGCGGCGCAGCACGGCCTTCTCCCGGCCGCCGGCCGTCATCAGGGACGGCGGGATCGTGGTCGCGTGCCGGACGACGTCCCTGGCCAGGAACGGGAAGCGCATCTCCACCGAGCTCGCCATGGCCATCCGGTCGCCGTGGTCGCCGAGCAGGTGGTCGGCGAGCCGCAGGTGGAAGTCCAGGTAGGAGCGCTGGTGCAGCGGGTGGCGCCCGATCAGGCGCTCCGGGTCGACGAGGCGCTGGGAGGTGACCGAGAAGGCGTCGAACTCCTCGGCCAGCGGGCCGCTGTAGAGCTGGCGGCGCAGGTCGTGGGCGGGCACCTGGTCGGTCTCGTAGCGCAGGTCCAGGCCCCACATCCGGTGGGCGGCCGCGCGTTCGAGCTGCTCCTCCAGGAGGTCGGCCGGGCCGCGGCCGGGGCCGCCGGTGTCGAACAGGTAGCCCGGGTAGCCGCCGAACAGCTCGTCGGCGCCCTCGCCGCTGAGCACCGCGACCGTGCCGGTGGCGCGGACCTCACGGGCCAGCAGCATCGAGCAGACGTTGTAGGACTCCTTCACCGGGGTCTCGGCGTGCCGGACCATGGCGCCGAGCAGGCCGGCGGTGTCGGCGGCATCGACCGGCACCTCGTGGTGGCGGGTGCCGATCTTGCCGGCCACCAGCCGCTGGTAGCGCGCCTCGTCGATGCTGCTGCCGGGGAAGGTGACCGCGTAGCTGGGCCACGCGTGGCCGGGGCGGCCGGCGGCCAGGAGCGCGCCGATCAGGCTGGAGTCCAGGCCGCCGCTGAGGTAGGTCCCGACGGGGACGTCCGCGACCGAGCGGGAGCGGACGGCGACTTCAAGGAGGTCCCGGGTGCGGTCGGCGCAGGTGTCGAGGACGCGCGGGTCGCGCAGGGCGGCGGCGTCGCGGTGGCGGGCCTCGTCGTCCCAGAGCGGGTAGTCGAGGTCCCAGTAGCGCTCGGTGCGGTGGCCCGAGCGGTCCGCGACGAGCCGCTCGCCGGGGCGCAGCGACCTGATGCCCTCGAACATCGTCCGGGGGCTGACCAGTCCGGGCAGCGAGAGGACCTGGTCGAGTCCGCGCAGGTCGACCCGGCGGTCCACCAGCGGGTGGCACAGAATGCTCTTGACCTCGGAGGCGAAAACGATCCGGCCGGCCACCTCGGTGTAGAACAGCGGCAGCACTCCGCAATGGTCGCGGGCGAGCACGAGGCGGTCCTCGCGCCGGTCGTAGAGGGCGAAGGCGAACTGGCCGTCGAGGTGGCCGGTGAGTTCGGTGCCGTATTCCTCGTAGAGGTGGACCAGGACTTCCGTGTCCGAACCGGAGCGGAATGTGTGGCCCTTTCTCCGGAGTTCCTCGCGCAGTTCCCGGTGGTTGAATATCTCGCCGTTGCACACCGAGACCACCGAGGAGTCCGGGGTGGCGTGGGGCTGTCCCCCGCCGGCCAGGTCGACCAGCGACAGGCGGCGGAACCCGGCGGTGAACGCGCCGGTTTCGCAGGTGGTGTGCGCGTCTGGCCCCCGGTGCACCAGCGCGTCGGTCATGGCCGTCAGGACGTCGGGGTCCAGGCCGGCCGGGTCGTCGAATCCGTAGACCCCGGCTATTCCGCACATCGAGCTCAGGCTCCTATCACCCGGTCGCCCACACGAATCCTGACGGAATCCGCTGTTCTTTCGATATGTCCGCCGGTCACATTAGGAGCGGCGCCGCACACGGGTCAACGATTTACCGCTCGTCCTTTGGGACAGAATCCCGGCCCTACCGGAGTACAGGTCGGTTCTCGACCTGCGGGCGGCGACGCGCGGCGCTTTCCCGGCCTAGCGTGAGGGCCGAACGATTTCGCGTGGCAACGACGGTGAGGTTGGAGACTATGCGCGTCCTCGGCTACAGCGGGCTGAACGGCGGACTGGAATTCAAGCGGGCGGCTTTCCCCGGGCTCGATCCCCGGCTGCACAGGTTCGCCCAGGGCTACGACTCGGCGGCGGCCCTGGTGATCGACGGCGAGGTCGTGGCCGCCGCCGCGGAGGAGCGGTTCACCGGCGAGAAGACCACCGGGTCGTTCCCGGCCAACGCGATCGCGTTCTGCCTGGAGCAGGGCGGGCTGAAACCCGACGACGTCGACGTCCTGGCGCACGGCTTCGCCTACGGGGAGCCGGCCGGCGGCGCCGGGAGCACCCACGCGGCCACCCGGTTCCGCGAGGTGTACTCGACGGAGTCGCAGATCGCCCTGGCCGAGAAGTTCCTTCCCGGCCGGCCCTGGGGCGACCGCTTCCGGCCCGTCCCGCACCACCTCGCCCACGCCGCGAGCACCTTCTACCCCAGCGGGTTCGAGGAGTCGCTGATCGTGGTGAGCGACGGGATGGGCGAGTCCGAGAGCCTCACCGTCGCGGTCGGCCGGGGCGAGGAGATCGAGGTCCTGCGCACCGTCCCGGCCATGCACTCGGTCGGGATCCTCTACAGCCTGGTGACCCACCACCTCGGCTTCGTCCCCTTCATGGACGAGTACAAGGTGATGGGACTCGCGCCCTACGGGGACCCTCAGCGCTACTACGACCGCTTCGCCGACATGGTGCGGCTGCGGGAGGACGGCACGTACACCGTCCCCGTGCTGGCCCGGGACCGCACGGCCTTCGAGCACGAGACCCACGAGGGCGTCCTGCGCGAACTGGCGGCCGTGCTCGGCCCCGCGCGGCTCCCGGGGCAGCCCTCGACCCAGGAGCACGCCGACATCGCCGCGGCCCTCCAGGCGATCACCGAGCAGTCGATGCTGCACGTCCTGCGCGCGGCCCGCGAGCGCACCGGCCTCAGCCGGCTCTGCCTGGCCGGCGGCGTCGCGCTCAACTGCACGCTCAACGGCCTCGTGTCGCGCAGCCGGCTGTTCGACGACGTCTTCGTCCAGCCGGCCTCCAGCGACGACGGCACCGCGATCGGCGCGGCGCTCGCGGCGGACGCCACCGCGTCCGCCGGGGCCGGGCGGATGTCCATGCCGTACTGGGGACCCGGGTTCTCCGACGAGGAGCTGGCGGCGGCGGTCGGCGAGCCGGCGGGCTGCACCGTCGAGGAGTACGCCACCGACGCCGAACTCGCCGAGCGGGTCTCGGAGCTGCTGGCCGACGGCCGGATCACCGCGTGGGTCCAGGGCCGGATGGAGTTCGGCCCCCGCGCGCTCGGCAACCGCAGCATCCTCGCCGACCCGCGGACCGAGGCCATGCGCGACCGCCTCAACGAGGTGGTCAAGGAGCGCGAGAGCTTCCGGCCGTTCGCGCCGGTGGTCCGCGTCCAGGACGCCGGCGAGTACTTCGAGATCGAGCCCGGCACCGAATCCCGGTACGCCCACATGCTGTTCGTGACGCAGACCCGCGCCGAGCGCCGCGACGACCTCGGCGCGGTCACCCACGTCGACGGCAGCGCGCGCGTCCAGGTGCTCCGCCCGGAGAGCAACCCGCGGTTCTTCGAGCTGATCGGCGCCTTCGGCCGCCGCACCGGCACCCCGGTGGTGCTCAACACCTCGTTCAACCTGCGCGGCCAGCCGATCATCGCGACCCCGCAGGAGGCCCTGCGGACGTTCCTGCGCTCGAAGCTGGACGCCCTCGTCCTCGGCCGGACCGTCGTCGTCAAGGGCGCCGAGGAGTCGATCGCCGATGTCGGCTAGCCCCTTCCCGTCCCCGGCCGCCCACGCGACCCTGCCGCCCGACCGGCCGCGCCCGCCGGTGCCGCAGTTCCGGCGCGCGACGGTGGGCGTCGACGGCGCCGCCTTCGCGGAGTGCCTCACGGAGGTCTCGGCCCGCTACGGGATCGAGCCGCGGACGGCGGCCGTCGCCGCGGTCGCCGCCGCGCTGGCCGCCCGCCACCGGCGCGGGCGCACGGTGCTCGCGGTCGGGACGGACCTCGGACCGGCCCGGCTCGTCGACCTCGGGGTCGAGCTGGGCGGGCGGACCGCAGCGGCGGTGGCCCTCGGCCGGCTGGAGGCCGACCTCGAAGCCGGGCTGGACGCCGAACTCGAAGCGGAGCCGGGTCCGGAGTCCGCCGAACGCTCCGGCGTCGCCGTGCTGTTCGGGCGCCCGGCCGAGCAGTGGCGCGGCCTCGGACCCCGGCTCGCCGACCGGGACCTGGTCCTCAGCATCGACCCGGACCGCAAGGAGGCCGGCTGCGAGTTCGACCGCGACCTCTACGACCCCGCCGGCGTGACGGCCTTCTGCGCGGACGTCCGCCAGGTGCTGGCCGCACTCCTGGACTCGCCGGACCTGCCGGTGCTCGACGTCGAGGAGAGCCCCGACCCGGAAGCAGCCGACGCCACGGCCCCGGACGCTCCCGCGCTGAGCTCCACCGAAGCCCTCCTGGCGGGCATCTGGGCCGACGTCCTGGACGTCTCCCCCGCCGAGATCGAGGCCGGCTCCGACTTCTTCGCCCTCGGCGGGCACTCGCTGCTCGCCGCCCGGGTCGCCATGCGGGCGGGCACCGTCTTCGGCGCCGAGGTCACCGTCGAGGACCTCTTCCACCACCCGACGCTGTCCGGCCTCGCCGCCCTGATCGGCCGGGCCGCGCCGACCACGGTGGCGCCGATCCCGGCGGCACCGGCCGGCGGCGCCCACCCGCTCAGCTCCGCGCAGACCGGCATCTGGCTCGCCGAACAGCTCGACCCGGGCGCGGCGCAGTACAACTTCCCGCTGTACTGGCGGCTGCGCGGCACGGTCGACCCGGCGGCGCTGCGGCGGGCCCTGGACGGGCTGGTGCGGCGTCACGAGGCGCTGCGGCTGCGGATCACGGAGTCGGACACCGGCCCGGTCCAGGGCGTCGCCCCCGTCCCGGCGGTCCCCTTCGAGACGTTCGACCTGCCCGGACACGACGACGCGGCCCTCGCCGCGCTGGTCCGGCGCACCGTCGACGCGCCCTTCGACCTGGCCGAGAACGCGCTGCGCGCGCTGCTCGTCCGCCTCGCGGACGACGACTGGGCCCTCGTCCTCGTCGTCCACCACATCGTCTGCGACCAATGGTCCCTCGCCCACCTCGTCGACGAGCTCGGCACGTTGTACGCCGGCCGGGAGGGCGCGCCGGAGGACGGACCGCGCACCGGCTACCTGGACTACGCGTCCTGGCACCGGGACGTGCTGGCCGAGCGGCTGCCCGCGCTGCGGGAGCACTGGCGCGAGGACGTCGTCACTGCCCCCGAGGTGGACCTGACGGCCCTGCACCGCGCCGACGCCGGCCCCGGCCTGCGCGCCGGCTGCCACCGCTTCGAGATACCCGCCGGGCTCCTCGGCGAGGTCGAGGCCCTCGGCCGGCGCAGCGGCGCGACCCCGTTCATGGTGCTCTACGCCGCGTTCCTCGGGCTCCTCCACCGCTACTCCGGCCAGGACGACCTGACCGTCGGCACCTCCGTCGCCGGCCGCGGCCACCCCCAGCTGGAGACGGTGGTCGGCTCGTTCGTCAACCTCGTGCAACTGCGCACCCGGCTCGCCCCCGGCGTCCCGTTCCGCGAGCTCCTGGACCGCGCCCGGACCACCGTCATCGACGCCTACGCGCATCAGGACTACCCGCTGGAGGCGGCCCTGCGGGAGCGGCGGGCCCACGGCGCCCCGGGCACGCCGCCGACCTCCGTCATCTTCGAGCTGCTCAACGTCGACCCGGTGCGGCTGACGCTCCCGGGCGCCGAGGCCGAGGAGGTGCCCGTCCGGGTCGGCTCGGCGAAGTTCGGCCTGATGGTGACGCTGGAGGCCACCGCGTCGGGGACCATCGGCAACGTCGAGTACCGGGCCGACCGCTACGACGCGGCGCGCATCGCCCGGTTCGTCGAGCACTACCTCTCGCTCCTCGCGGCCGTGGTGCGGGACCCGGAGCTGCGGGCCGACCAGTGGCTGCCCGCCGGGGACCCGGCCGTTCCGGGCCCGGCCGCCCAGGCGGTGGCGGTCGCAGCCGACCAGGAACAGGACGGCGGCGCCACTCCGGCCTCCCGCCAGCGCGACGCCCTCGAAACCGTCCTGGCCGGCATCTGGGCCGACGAGCTCGGCGTCGCCACCGTCGGCGCCGACGAGGACTTCTTCGCGCTCGGCGGCTACTCGCTCACCGCCACGCGGATCGTGGCACGGCTGCGCCGCGAGCTGTCCGTCACGGTGCCGCTGCGCGTCCTGCTCGTCGACGGGACGGTCGCCTCGCTCGCGGCCTACGTCGAGGCGCACGAGCCCGACCTCCCCGGCCTGCAGCGGACCGTCCGGGTCATCCGGCTCGCGCGGGCGGACACCCACCGGCAGCGGCAGACCGCCGACCAGGAAGGGATGTGACCACCATGACCCGCTCTCTGTCCCCCACGCAGCACGGCATCTGGCTCGCCGAGCAGGTCAACCCGGGGCAGCCGGTCTACAACGTGCCGGCCGCGCTGCGCCTGCGGGGCGAGCTGTCCCCGGACGGCCTGCGGCACGCGGTCGAGGCGCTCGTCCGGCGCCACCGCGCGCTGCGGACGCGGTTCGTGTCCGCCGCCGGGCTCCCCCGCCGGACCGTCCTCGACCACGCCGACGTCCCGGTCCGGGTGCTGCGGCTGCCCGACGAGGCGGCGGCCCGGCAGGCGATGGACGAGGAGATCGCGCGGCCCTTCGCCGTCGCCACCGACCCCCTGCTGCGGGTGTCCGTCATCCGCTACGCCGAGGACGAGTGCTTCCTGCTGCTGGTGTCCCACCACCTCGTGAGCGACGGCTGGTCTGTGGACGTCCTGCTGGAGGAGCTCGCCGCCCACTACCGGGCCGACGGGGACCCCGTCTCCGTGGATGCACCGTCTGAGCCCGAGCTCCCGCCGCTGGACGCCGCCACCGCCGAGGAGAACCTCGCCTTCTGGGAGCGGACGCTGCGCGACGCCCCCGCGGCGACCGAGCCGCTCGGCTCCGGCCGCCGGCCGTCCGGCCGCACCAACCGCGGCATGACGTCCCGATTCACCCTGCCCGACGAACTCTGCGCCACGATCCGCGAGTTCGGCCGGACCCGCCGGGTGAGCCCCGCCGTGACGCTCCTCGCCGGATTCGCCGCGCTGCTCACCCGCTGCTCCGGGCAGCAGGACCTCGTCATCGGCACGTCGCTGTCCGGCCGCGACGACCCGGCGACGGAGCGGCTGGTGGACTGCCTCGTCAAGGTGGTCCCACTGCGGATCACGGCCGGCGCGGGCACCGACTTCGCCGGGCTCCTCGGCACCACCAGGGACGCGTTCATCGACGCCCTGGAGCACCAGGACGTCGTCCTGGAGGACCTCGCCCGGCGCCTGGGCACCGATCGCGACGGCTCGCCGCTGTTCCGGGTCCTGTTCGGCTACAGCCGCGGGCACGCCGCACCGCGGATGGCGGGGCTGGAGACCGCCCACGTCCCGGTGAACACCGCGACCGCCAAGTTCGACCTCACCTGGAACGTCAACGACGACGGCGAGAGGATCGAGGTCGAGGTCGAGCACCGGCCCGAGCTGATCGACGCGGCGCAGGCCGCGCGCCTGGCCGGGCACTGGTGCCGGCTGCTCGGGGCGCTCCTGGCCGAGCCGGAGGCGCTCGTGGCGCGGGCCGAACTGCTGTCGGCCGAGGAGCGGGCGCGGCTCGTCGGCGCGGCTCCGGCGCCGCGGGTGGGGCCGTCGGCGGCGGAGCGGTTCGCCGGGCGGGTGGCGGCGGCCGGTGACAGCGTCGCGGTGAGCGACGGAACTCTGACTCTGACATATCGTCAACTCAACGACCGTGCCGCCAATTTCGCCGCCCTGCTCGCCGCAGAAGGGGTGACCCGCGGCGACCGCATCGGCCTGTGCCTCACCCGCACCGTCGACATGGCCGCCGCCGTCCTCGCCGTGTGGCGCCTCGGCGCAGCGTACGTCCCCGTCGACCCGGACAACCCGGCGAGCCGCATCGAATACGTCCTCGGCGACGCCCGCGTCCCGCTCGTCCTCACCGACGCCGCCGACCGCGTCCCCGCCGGACCCTGGCGCACCCTCGACACCTCCCAGGCGACGGACGCCGTCCACACCGGCCCCGTCCGCCCCGATCCGACCGAACTCGCCTACGTCATCTACACGTCCGGCTCCACCGGCAGACCGAAGGGCGTCGAAGTCACCCACGGCAACCTCGCCACGCTCCTCGCCGCCGGCGAGGACACCGTAGGCCTGCGCGATACCGACGTCTGGCCGCTGTTCCACTCCTTCGCCTTCGACTTCTCGGTCTGGGAGATCTGGGGCGCCCTCGCCTACGGCGGACGGCTCGTCGTCGTCCCCCGCGAGGTCACACGCGACCCCGCGGCCTTCCGTGACCTCCTGGTCCGCGAACGCGTCACCGTCCTGAATCAGACCCCCTCCGCGTTCCGCCAGTTCGTGGCGGAGGACGAACGCCACCCGGCCGGCGAACTCGGCCTGCGCCTGGTCGTGTTCGGCGGCGAGGCGCTCGACCTCGCCTCCGTGCGCGCCTGGTGGCGCCGCCACGCGTCCGACCTGCCCGTCCTGGTCAACATGTACGGGATCACCGAGACCACCGTCCACGTCACCTGGCAAGTCCTGGACGAGGAACGGATCGAGACCAGCAGCAGCCCCATCGGCCGCGCGCTGCCCGGCTACCGCGCGCTCGTCCTGGACGAGTACGGCGAGCCGGTGCCGGTGGGCGTGCAGGGCGAACTGTACGTCGGCGGCGACGCCGTGGCCCGCGGCTACCTCGGACGACCCGCCCTGACCGCCGAGCGCTTCGTCCCCGACCCCTTCACCGACGCGCCCGGCGCCCGCCTCTACCGCAGCGGCGACCTCGCCCGCTGGACCACCGACGGCGACCTCGAATACCTCGGCCGCAACGACGACCAGGTCAAGATCCGCGGCTTCCGCATCGAACTCGGCGAAGTCGCCGCCGCCGTCGGCCGCCACCCCGCCGTCCGCGGCGTCACCGTCGTCGTCCGCGAGGACAGGCTCGTCGCCTACGCCGCCTGCCCCGACGGAACCGACCCGCACGACCTGCGCGACCTCGCCGCCGCCCACTTCCCCTCCCACATGGTCCCGGCCGCGGTCGTCACCCTGGACGCCCTCCCCCTCACCCGCAACGGCAAGATCGACCACGCCGCCCTCCCCGCACCGGAGTTCTCCGGCGACACCGCCGGCTACGTGGCGCCGCGCACCCCGGCCGAGGAAATCCTCGCCGAGATCTGGGCCGAGATCCTCCAGGTGGACAAGGTCGGCGCGGACGACGGCTTCTTCGACCTCGGCGGCGACTCCATCCGCGCCGTGCAGGTGGCCGCCCTCGCCCGGGGGCGCGGGCTCGGCCTCGCCGTCGCGCAGATCTACGAGCACCGCACCCTCGCCGGCCTCGCCGCCGCCGCCGACACGGCCGGCGACCGCGCGGGCACCAAGCCCTTCGAACTGCTCTCCCCCGCCGACCGGGCCCGGATCGGCGACGGCCCCGCGGCCGGCCTCGACGACGCCTACCCCATGACGGCGCTCCAGGTCGGGATGGTCTACCACATGGCCTCCGACCCCCGCGTCCTCCCGTACGTCAACGCGGCCAGCTACCGCCTGCCGTACCGCTTCGACGAGGACGCCTTCGACCGGGCCGTGCGGTCCGTGGTCGCCCGGCACCCCGTGCTGCGGACCGGCTTCGACCTGGCGACCTTCGCCGAACCGATGCAACTCGTGCACCGCGAGGCCGAACTGCCGGTCGCCGTCGAGGACCTCCGGGCCCTCACCCCGGCGGAGCAGGAGCGGGCCGTCGACGAGCTGATGGAGCGCGAGCGCCGCCGCCCGTTCGACGTGGAGCGCCCGCCCATGCTGCGCCTGGCCGCGCAGGTGCTCACCGACGACAGCTTCCAGTGGACGATGGTGGAGCACCACGCGATCCTCGACGGCTGGAGCCTGTGGTCGACGATCACCGAGATCCTCCTCCAGTACACCCGGCTCCTGGACGGCGCCGGCCTGGCCGAACTCCCGGCCCCGGCCTCGGCCTACCGCGACTTCGTCGCCCTGGAGCAGCGCGCCTCGGCCTCGCCCGAGGCCCGGCGGTTCTGGACGGAGACACTCGCCGGGAGCACCCCGCCGCAGCTCCCGGCACGCGCCGGGGAGGCGCCCGCGCCCGCCGGGCCGTCGCTGCGCAGCGACGGCGCGAGCGGCGTGGTCGACGGCTACGGCTGGCGCGACGCGCACGTCCCGGCGGGCCTGGCCCCGCGGGTCACGGCGCTCGCCAAGCGCCTCGGCGTGCCGGAGAAGACCGTCCTGCTCACCGCGCACCTCCAGGTGATCGCCGCGCAGACGGGCCTCGACGACGTCTGCTGCGGGCTCACGCTCAACGGCCGGCTGGAGGAGAACGGCGGCACCGAGGCCCGCGGACTGTTCCTCAACACCGTCCCGTTCCGGGTCGGCACCGCCGGGGGCAGCCGCGCCGGCCTCGTCCGGCGGGTCTTCGACGCGGAGGCCCGGATCCTGCCGCACCGGCGGATGCCGCTGGCCCGGATCCGGCAGTTCACCGGCGGCCGCGACCTGTTCACGACCAACTTCACGTTCAACAACTTCCACGTCATGCGCGACACCATGGGCGACGGCGAACACGCCGAGCTGCTCAGCGGACTGGGCGAGCTGACCGCCATCCGCCGCGTGGAGCCGGCCGACGTCCCGCTCACCGTCACGTTCTTCCGCAACCCGCTGACCGACGGTCTCCAGCTGTGCATCGACTACGACGCCAACCGGCTGGCCCCGGAGCAGATCGAGGAGATCGCCGAACAGCACGTCAGGGCACTGGAGTTGCTGGTCGACGACCCCGAGGGCGAGCTCACCGGGCCGGCCGCGACGGCTGTGCCGGCGGCCGTGCCGCTGAGCGCGCCGACGGCTCCGGCGGGGGCACTGGAGCGGTTCGCGGCCCAGGTGGCGGCCCGTGGCGACCACATCGCGGTCGCCGACGGAACGGGAGCGGGACTGACATATCGTCAACTCAACGAGCGTGCTTCGACGTTCGCTGCCCTGCTCGCCGGGGCCGGTGTGAACCGCGGCGACCGCATCGGCCTGTGCCTCACCCGCACCGTCGACATGGCCGCCGCCGTCCTCGCCGTGTGGCGCCTCGGCGCGGCGTACGTCCCCGTCGACGCCGACTACCCGGCGGCCCGGCTCGAATTCGTCCTCGGGAACGCGCGGGTCCCGCTCGTCCTGACCGACCCCGACACCGCCGGCCGGATCCCCGCGGGCACCTGGCGCACCCTCGTCACCACCCAGGCGACGGACGCCGTCCATACCGGATCCGTCCGCCCCGGACCGGCCGAACTCGCCTACGTCATCTACACCTCGGGCTCCACCGGCACACCGAAGGGCGTCGAGGTCACCCACGGGAACCTCGCCACGCTGCTCGCCGCGGGCGAGGAGACGGTCGGCCTGTCGGACTCCGACGTCTGGTCGCTGTTCCACTCCTTCGCCTTCGACGTCTCGGTCTGGGAGATGTGGGGTGCCCTCGCCTTCGGCGGACGGCTCGTCGTCGTCCCGCGCGAGGTGACGCGCGATCCCGCGGCCTTCCTCGACCTCCTGGTCCGCGAACGCGTCACGGTGCTCTCCCAGACACCGTCCGCGTTCCGCCAGCTCGTGACCGCGGAGGAGCAGCACCCTCGGGACGAACTGGCTCTGCGCCTGGTCGTGTTCGCGGGCGAGGCGCTCGACCTGGCCTCCGTGCGCGCCTGGTGGCGCCGCCACGCGCCCGACCGCCCGGTCCTGGTCAACATGTACGGGATCACCGAGACCACCGTCCACGTCACCTGGCAAGTCCTGGACGAGGAAAGGATCGAGACCAGCAGCAGCCCCATCGGCCGCGCACTGCCCGGCTACCGGACACTCGTCCTCGACGCCGACGGCAATCCCGCACCGGTGGGCATGCAGGGCGAACTGTACGTCGGCGGCGACGCCGTGGCCCGCGGCTACCTCGGACGACCCGCCCTGACCGCCGAACGCTTCGTCCCCGACCCCTTCACCAACGCGCCCGGCGCCCGCCTGTACCGCAGCGGCGACCTCGCCCGCTGGACCACCGACGGCGACCTCGAATACCTCGGCCGCAACGACGACCAGGTCAAGATCCGCGGCTTCCGCATCGAACTCGGCGAAGTCGCCGCCGCCGTCGGCCGCCACCCCGCCGTCCGCGGCGTCGCCGTGGTCGTCCGCGAGGACACCCCCGGCGACCGCCGGCTCGTCGCCTACACGGCCTGCCCGGACGGGACCGACCCGCGCGAGCTGCGCGACTTCGCCACCGTGCACCTGCCCGCGTACATGGCCCCCTCGGCGTTCGTCGTCCTGGAGACGCTGCCGCTGACCCCCAACGGGAAGATCGACCGCGCCGCCCTGCCGGCACCGGAGTTCTCCGGCGACGCCGCCGGCTACGTGGCGCCGCGCACCCCCGTCGAGGAGGGCCTGGCCCGGGTGTGGGCGGAGATCCTCAAGGTCGACCGGGTCGGCATGGAGGACGACTTCTTCGACCTCGGCGGGGACTCCATCCGCGCCGTGCAGATCGCCTTCCGGGTGCAGCGCGGGCTCGGCATCGCGCTCAGGCCGGTCGACGTCCAGCTCCACCCGACGGTCGCGGAACTCGCCCGCCACCTGTCGGCCTGACCGTCCCACCGCGAGCACACCCATCCCTAATCCCTCTGAAGGCCGTGGAGGCTGGCATGTCGAACGACGAACTGGACCTGGACTACAAGGTCGTGGTGAACGACGAGGAGCAGTACTCGATCTGGCCGCAGGACCGGGAGAACCCGGCCGGCTGGCGGGACGCCGGCGCGCGCGGCAAGAAGCCCGAGTGCCTGGAGTGGATCGAGCGGAACTGGACCGACATGCGGCCCAAGAGCCTGCGCAGCGCCTAGGAACGGTCGGTCGGGACGGAGTGAGGAGGTACATCGAGATGTCTCGTGGTCTGGACGCCCCGGAGGACGGGTCGACCCCCGTCCCGGCTCCCGCCGGGCCGGACACACCCGCCGCGGCGGGCACCGGCAGGCTGCCGCTGTCCCTGGCGCAGCAGCGGCTGTGGTTCCTCTCCAGGCTCGGGGAGTTCCGAGCCGGATACAACATGCCCCGGGTGGTCCGGATCACCGGGCGGCTGGACCGGACGGCGCTGACGGCGGCGCTCGGCGACGTCGTGCGCCGGCACGCGGCGCTGCGGACGGTCTTCCCGGAGGTCGCCGGAGAGCCGTGGCAGCAGGTCGTGGCCGCCGGTGACGTCGCCGCGCGGTTCGCGGTGGAGTTCGCCGAGTGCGGCTCCGGCGAGGTGGCCGAGCGGATCGGCCGGGCCTGCCGGCACGACTTCGACCTGACCTCCGAACTCCCGGTGCGGGCCTGGCTGTTCGCGACCGGCCCCGAGGAGCACGTGCTGGCGCTGGTGATCCACCACATCGCCGCGGACGGGTGGTCCGTCGGCCTGGTGGACCGCGACCTCGGGACGGCCTACGCCGCGCGCCGCGCCGGCGCCGCGCCCGAGTGGCCGGCCCTGCCGACGGAGTACGCGGACCACGCGGTGCGCCAGCGGCGGTCGTTGGGCGCGGAGGACGATCCCGACAGCCTCGTCTCGCGGCAACTCGACTACTGGCGGGAGGAGTTGCGTGGAGCGCCGCCGGAGCTGCGGCTCCCCCGCGACCGCCCGTGGCCGCAGTCGGCCGGGTCCGCCCGGGCCGGGTCCTCCCCGACCGACTCCTCCCGGGCCGACTCCTCAACGACAAGTCCCTCCCGCGCCGGGACGGTGCACTTCGAGTTCGACGCCGACACCCATCGCGGGCTGGCCCGGCTGGCCCGCGAGCACCGGGTCACGCTGTTCACGGTGCTCCAGGCGGGTTTCGCGGCGCTGCTGAGCCGGCTGGGGGCGGGCACCGACCTCCCCATCGGCTCGCCGGTGGACGGCCGGACCGACGAGGACCTGCAGGAGGTCGTCGGGTTCTTCGTCAACACCCTGGTGTTCCGGCTCGACTGCTCCGGCGACCCGACGTTCGCGGAGCTCCTGAAGCGGGTGCGCCGGACGGCCCTGACCGCGATCGCCCACCAGGACGTCCCCTTCGACCGCGTGGTCGAGGCCGTCAACCCCGCCCGCACTGCGGGCGGGAACCCGCTGTTCCAGGTGAGCTTCGCACTGGAGGCCGGCGGGGACGGCGGCCTGGTCCTCCCTGGCCTGGAGGTCACCGACGAGCCCTTCGAGGCGGGCTCCGCCAAGTTCGACCTGAGCCTGGGCGTGACCGAGCACCGCGACGGGGACGGCGGACCGGCCGGTCTGAGCGGGGTGCTGGAGTACGCCGAGGACCTGTTCGACCGGACCACGGCGCAGGCCGTGGCCCGCCGCTGGCAGCTGCTGCTGGCCGGGGTGCTGGCCGGGCCGGGGCGCCCGATCGGCGAACTGCCGGTGCTGGACGGGGCCGAGCGGCGGTGGGTGCTCGAACGGGCCGGCACGGACGCCTCGTTGCCCGGGGTGCGGCCGTCGGCGGCGGAGCGGTTCGCCGAGCAGGTGGCCGCGGCCGGTGACAGCGTCGCGGTGAGCGACGGCACCCTTGAGTTGACATATCGCCAACTCGACGAGCGTGCCTCGAACTTCGCCACCCTGCTCGCCGGGGCCGGTGTGAACCGCGGCGACCGCATCGGCCTGTGCCTCACCCGCACCGTCGACATGCCCGCCGCCGTCCTCGCCGTGTGGCGCCTCGGCGCCGCCTACGTCCCCGTCGACCCGGACAACCCGGCTCGCCGCATCGCGTACGTCCTCGGCGACGCCCGCGTCCCGCTCGTCCTCACCGACGCCGCCGACCGCGTCCCCGCCGGACCCTGGCACACCCTCGACACCTCCCAGGCGACGGACGCCGTCCACACCGGCCCCGTCCGCCCCGATCCGACCGAACTCGCCTACGTCATCTACACGTCCGGCTCCACCGGCAGACCGAAGGGCGTCGAAGTCACCCACGGCAACCTCGCCGGGCTCCTGGCCTCGACCGAGGACCTGGCGAAGCCGTCGGAGCGCGACGTCTGGTCGCTGTTCCACTCCTTCGCCTTCGACTTCTCGGTCTGGGAGATCTGGGGCGCCCTCGCCTACGGCGGACGGCTCGTCGTCGTCCCCCGCGAGGTCACACGCGACCCCGCGGCCTTCCTCGACCTCCTGGTCCGCGAACGCGTCACCGTGCTCTCCCAGACGCCGTCCGCGTTCCGCCAGCTCGTGACCGCGGAGGAGCGCCGCCCGGCCGGCGAACTGAGCCTGCGCCTGGTCGTGTTCGGCGGCGAGGCGCTCGACCTGGCCCCCGTGCGCGGCTGGTGGCGCCGCCACGCGCCCGACCGCCCGGTCCTGGTCAACATGTACGGGATCACCGAGACCACCGTCCACGTCACCTGGCGGGTCCTCACCCCGGAAGGGACCGAGACCGCCCGCAGCCCGATCGGCCGCGCACTGCCCGGCTGGCGGACGCTCGTCCTGGACGGCCGCGGCGAGCCCGTCCCGGTCGGTGTGCCCGGCGAGCTGTACGTCGGCGGCGCCGGGGTCGCCCGGGGCTACCTCGGCCGCCCCGGCCTCACCGCCGAGCGCTTCGTCCCCGACCCCTTCGGCGACGCGCCCGGCGCCCGCCTGTACCGCAGCGGCGACCTCGCCCGGTGGACGGCCGACGGGGAACTCGAATACCTCGGCCGCGCGGACGACCAGGTCAAGATCCGCGGCTTCCGCATCGAACTCGGCGAGATCGAGGCCGCTCTCGGCCGCCACCCGGCCGTCCGGGGTGTCACCGTCGTCGTCCGCGAGGACACCCCCGGCGACCCCCGGCTCGTCGCTTACGCCGCCTGCGCCGACAAATCCGAAGGAACCGGCACAGCCGACCCGCGCGAGCTGCGCGACTTCGCCGCCCTCCACCTGCCCGCCTACATGGTCCCCGCAGCGATCGTCCCCCTGGACGCCCTCCCCCTCACCCGCAACGGCAAGATCGACCGCGCCGCCCTCCCCGCACCCGAGTTCGCCTCCGGATCCACCGGCCGCGAGCCCGCGAACGCGACCGAGGCGGCCCTGTGCCGGCTGTTCGCCGACGTCCTCGGCCTGGAACGGGTCGGCGTCGAGGACGCCTTCTTCGACCTCGGCGGACACTCGCTGCTGGTCATCCGGCTGGTGGACCGGATCCGCGGCGCCCTCGGCGTCGAACTGTCCATCCGGGCCGTGTTCGAGACCCCGACCCCGGCCGGCCTGGCCGCGGCCGTCGCCCTCGGACAGCGGGCCCGGCCCGCCGTGCGCCCCGCGGCGCGCCCGGAGCGCCTGCCGCTGTCCTTCGCCCAGCGCCGCCTCTGGTTCCTCAACGAGCTCGACGGCGGAGCGGCCTACAACATCCCGTACGCGGCCCGCCTGTCCGGCGCCCTGGACGTCGACGCGCTGACCGCCGCGCTCGCCGACGTCGTGGAGCGGCACGAGGCGCTGCGCACTGTCCTGCCCACCGAGGACGGCCGGCCCTGGCAGCTGATCCTCTCCGGCGCCGAGGCCCGGACGGACCTCACCGTCACCGACACCACCCCGGACGCGCTGGACGCCGACCTCGCCGCGGAGAGCGAACGCGTCTTCCGGCTGACCACGGAACCCGCCCTGCGCGCCCGCCTCTTCCGCCTCGGCCCGGACGAGCACGTCCTCCTGCTGGTCGTCCACCACGTGGCCTGCGACGGCTGGTCGCTGGAGCCGCTGCTCGACGACCTCGCCGAGGCGTACGGCGCGCGCCGCACCGGCACCGCGCCGGCCTGGCCGCCGCTGCCCGTCCAGTACGCCGACTTCACGCTGTGGCAGCGCGAGCTGCTCGGCACCGAGGACGACCCGGAGAGCCGGCTCTCGCAGCAGACCGAGTACTGGCGCCGGACGCTCGCCGGCCTCCCGGACCAGCTGGCGCTGCCCTTCGACCGGCCGCGGTCGGGCACGGTCGGCCTGCGCGGCGGGGAGGTCGCGGTCGAGGTCGGCCCGGCGCTGCACGCCGCGCTGGCCGCCGCCGCGCGGGCCCACGACTGCACCGTGTTCATGGCGCTCCAGGCCGCCGTCGCCGTCGTGCTGTCCCGCTCCGGCGCGGGGCCGGACATCCCGCTCGGCACGGCCACCTCCGGGCGCGCCGACGCCGCGCTGGACGGCCTCGTGGGCTTCTTCGCCGGCACCCTCGTGCTGCGCACCGACCTCTCGGGCGACCCGACGTTCGCCGAACTCCTCGGCCGGGTCCGGGAGGCCGACCTCGGCGCCTTCGCCCACCAGGACGTCCCGTTCGAGACGCTCGTCGAGGCGCTCAACCCGGCCCGCGTGCCCGGCGCCAACCCGCTGTTCCAGGTGAGCGTCTCCATGCTGAACAGCATCACCGCGGAACTCGCCCTCCCCGGACTGGAGGTGGCGTCCCACGACCTGAGCATGGGGATCTCCGCCTTCGACCTGTCCTTCGTGTTCGGCGAACGCCCGGGCGCCGCGGCCGGGCAGGCCGGCGGGCTGGTCGCCGCGATCGGGTACGACGCCGACCTGTTCGACCACGCCACCGTCGAGGCCGTCGCCGACCGGCTGGTGCGGGTGCTGGAGGCGCTGGCCGCCGACCCGGACGGCCGGGTCGGCGAGGTGGACCTGCTCTCCGCGCAGGAGCGGCGGCAGGTCCTGCGGGAGTGGAACGACACCGCCGCCGAGGTGCCGGAGCTCCCGGTGCCCGCGCTGTTCGCCGCCCAGGCCGCGCGCACCCCCGCCGCCCCGGCGGTGCGCCACCTCGACACCGAGCTGACCTACGCCGAACTCGATGCCCGCGCCAACCGGCTGGCGCACGAGCTGATCTCCCGCGGCATCGGGCCGGGGCGGCTCGTCGCCCTCGCCCTGCCCCGCTCGGAGCAGATCGTCGTGGCCCTGCTCGCCGTCCTGAAGGCCGGCGCGGCCTACCTCCCCGTCGACCCGTCCTACCCCGCCGACCGCGTCGCCTTCATGCTGCGGGACGCGGCCCCCGCCTGCGTGCTCAGCACCACCGAGGTGGCCGCCGGGCTGCCCGGCGGCTCCGGCCTCCCGGTCCTCGCCCTGGACGACGCGCACGTGCGGCGCTCGGTCGCGGAGCGGCCGGCCACCGCGCCCACCGACGCGGACCGCACCGCACCGCTGCTCCCCGCCCACCCGGCGTACGTCATCTACACCTCGGGGTCGACGGGCCGCCCCAAGGGCGTGGTGGTCTCCCACCGCGGCCTCCCCAGCATGGTCCGCTCCCAGGCGGCGACGCTCGGCGTCGGCGGCGACAGCCGGGTCCTGCAGTTCGCCTCGATGAGCTTCGACGCCTCCGTGTGGGACACCTGGATGGCGCTGCTCACCGGCGGGTGCCTGGTCGTCGTGCCGGAGTCCCACCGGATCCCCGGCCCGGCCCTGGCGGACTTCCTGCGCGTCCACGGCATCACCCACGCCACCCTGCCGCCCGCCGTGGTGCTCGCCACCGAGTTCGACGAGGACGTCGCCGGGGTCACCCTGGTCACCGCCGGCGAGGCCTGCACGCCCGCCGTCCTCGACGCGGCCCGCCACTTCGCGAAGGTGGTCAACGCCTACGGCCCCACCGAGTCCACGGTGTGCGCGACGATGCGCACCGTCGACGGGGTGCCGCAGGCCGTCCCGATCGGCCGTCCGGTCGCGAACACCCGGGTGTTCGTTCTGGACGCGCGGCAGCGCCCCGTCCCGCCCGGCGTGCCCGGGGAGCTGTACCTCGCGGGCGCCGGGCTGGCCACCGGCTACCTGGACCGGCCCGCCCTGACGGCCGAGCGCTTCCTGCCCAGCCCCTTCGGCGGCGCCGGGGAGCGGATGTACCGCACCGGCGACCTGGTGCGCTGGACGGCGGAGGGCGAGCTGGTCTTCCTCGGCCGCACCGACGAGCAGATCAAGATCAGGGGCTTCCGCGTCGAGCCCGGCGAGGTGGAGGCGGTGCTCGCCGGCCACCCGGAGGTCGCCCACGCCGCGGTGATCGCCCGCGAGGACCGCCCGGGGGACGTCCGGCTCGTCGCCTACACGGTCCTGGCGGACCGTCGATCCTTGGCGGACCCCGCCACGGCACTGCGGAGGTACGCGGCCGAGCACCTGCCGGAGTACCTCGTCCCCGGCGACGTGGTGGTCCTCGACCACCTGCCGCTGACGCCGAGCGGGAAGGTCGACCGCAAGGCCCTCCCCGCACCCTCGGCGAACGGCCAGAGCGCGACCGGCCATCGCGCGAACGGCCCGAGCGAGAACGGCCCGGCCGTGAGCGGCGCGACCGCCACGGACGACCCGCGCGTGGCGGTCCTGGTCCGGCTCTTCGCGCAGGAGCTCGGCGTGGACCGGGTCGGCCCGGAGGACTCGTTCTTCGAGCTCGGCGGCCACTCGCTGCTGGCGACCCGGCTGATCGGCCGGATCCGCGCCCTGCTCGGGGCCGAGATCGGCATCGCGACGCTGTTCGAGGCGCCCACCGCCGCGGAGCTCGCGACCAGGCTCGACCGGGCCCCGGCCGACCCGTACGCCAACGTCATCGAGCTCCGGCGCGGCCGGCCCGGCGCCCGTCCGGTCTTCTGCATCCACCCCATCGGAGGCCTCGGCTGGTGCTACGGCTCCGTGCTGCCGCACCTGGAGCGGGACCAGCCGGTCCACGGGATCCAGGTGACGGAGAGCCACGGCCGCTTCAAGGCGGTGGAGTCACTCGACGCGCTGGCCCGGCGCTACGCGGACCTGATCACCGCAACGCACCCGGAGGGCCCGTACGTCCTCATGGGCTGGTCGCTCGGCGGAGTCCTGTCCTACGAGGTGGCCCGCCTGCTGGAGGCCGCCGGCCGGACCGTCGACCTGGTCGTCCTCTTCGACGCCTGGCCGTACGAACGGCCGGTGACCCCGGAGGAGTTGGAGGGGGACTTCGCCGCCTGGGTGACCGGCGAGGTCATCGCCGGCCCGTCCGCCGACGGCACCCTCGACGCCCGGCAGAGCCGTGCCCTGGTCCGCGCGGCCAAGGGGGTCGCCGCCCTCCTCGGGCCGCCGCACCCGGACGGCTACCACGGGCGCGTGCTGAGCATCGCCGCCGCCAAGACCGTCGCCGAGCGCGGCTCCGCCGAACAGGCCTGGCAGCCGTACCTCACCGACGCCGAGCACCACGTGGTGGACGCCGACCACGACGCGATGATGACGCCCGCCGTCCTGGAGCAGTCGGGCCCGCTGGTCACGGCCGCCCTGACGTCTCTGCCCGCACGGCGCACGGAGGCCGACGGTGACTGAGCGCCACGACGCCACCGACACCCGCCGCCTCGACCCCGACCTCGACCCCGACCTGGACATCCCGGACCCCCGCGATCCGCGCCCGCTCGGCGACGACCGCTGCGTCTTCATCCGCCCGGTGCTCCAACCCGGCGGGAAGGTCGTCGCCGGGAACTTCTCCTACTACGACGCCTCCGAGGACACCGCCGGGTTCGAGGAGGCCCGGGTCCGCTACGCGTTCGGCGCGGAGCGGCTGTTCATCGGCCGCTACTGCTCCATCGCCGCGGGCGTCACCTTCGTGATGGCCGGCGCCAACCACGTCTTCGACGGGCCCACGGGCTACCCGTTCCTCACCTTCGAGGGCGACTGGCGCGACGGCCTGATCGACGAGCTGATCGCCCGGGGACCGGACCGCAAGGGCGACACCCGGATCGGCAACGACGTCTGGATCGGCCGCGGCGCCACCGTCATGCCCGGGGTGACCGTCGGCGACGGCGCCATCATCGGCGCCGGCGCCCTGGTCGCCTCCGACGTGGCGCCCTACCGGATCGTGGGAGGCAACCCGGCCCGGGTGATCCGCGCCCGCTACGGCCCCGAGGACGTCGAGCGGCTGCTCGCGGCCCGCTGGTGGGACTGGCCGGTGGCGGCCGTCTCCCGGCACCTCCCGGAGCTGGTCCTCGGCCGGCCCGAACGGATCCTGTCCATCGCCCGGGCCGAGCACCTGCTCGGCCCGGCGCCGGCCACCCCCCAGGGGAGCGCATCATGACGACAGCAGCAGGCGGCCGCGGCGCCCCGCCGACCGTCGAACCCGCGGCGGTCGACCCCACGGCGGTCGACCTCGCCGACCCGGCCCTGTACGGCACCGGCGACCCCGAGGCGGTGTGGGCCGGGCTCCGCCGCGACCACCCGGTCCACTGGAACGAGGGCCCGGACGGCGGCGGCTTCTGGGCCGTCACCCGGCACGCCGACGTCCAGCGCGTGCTCAAGGACACCGCGGCCTTCACCTCCGCCCAGGGCATGCGGATCGGCCACAACCCGACCGCCACCGCCGAGGCCGCCGGGAAGATGCTGATCGTCACCGACGCCCCCCGGCACGCGAAGATCCGGCGGGTCATCAGCTCCGCGTTCACCCCGCGCATGGTCGCCCGCCTGGAGCAGAACATGCGGACGATCGTGCGCGAGGAGCTGGCGGCCGTCCTGACCGGCGAGCCCTGCGAGTTCACGGACTTCGCCGCGGTCCTGCCGGTCGCGGTGATCTGCGACCTGCTGGGCGTGCCGAAGAGCGACTGGCGGTTCATGCTCGACTCCACCCGGGCCGCGTTCGGCGCTTCCGGCGTCGACCCGATCGCCCGGCTCGAAGCGCACGCCGGCATGCTCGCCTACTACGCCGACCTCGTCGACTTCCGCCGCGAGGAGCCGGGCGAGGACGTCGTCAGCGCCATGGCGAACGGCCTGGTCGACGGCGTCCCGCTCACCGACGAGGAGATCTTCCTCAACTGCGACGGCCTCATCTCGGGCGGGAACGAGACCACCCGGCACGCCACCGTCGGCGGCCTCCTCGCCTTCGCCGCCCACCCCGACCAGTGGCGGCTCGCGGCCGCCTCCCCCGACGGGATGGACACCGTCGTCGACGAGGTCCTGCGCTTCACCAGCCCCGCGATGCACGTGCTGCGCACAGCCTCCCGGGACGTCGAGGTCGCCGGGGTGACGATCCGGGCCGGCGATCCGGTGACGGTCTGGATGCCGTCCGCGAACCGGGACGAGACGGTCTTCGAGGCCCCCGAGGCCTTCGACGTCCGGCGCACACCCAACCCGCACGTCGCCTTCGGCAGCGGTCCGCACTTCTGCCTCGGCGGGGCACTGGCCCGCACCGAACTCCGTGTCCTGTTCGGCGAGTTGCTCACCCAGGCCGCGGGCGCCGAACCCGCGGGACCGGCCCGGCGGCTCCACTCCAACCTCATCCGGGGCTTCGAGTCCGCGCCCGTCCTGCTGCACCCCAGCGACAGCCGGGAGAGGCGGTGAAACCACTCGCGGACCCCCGGTTCCGCCGCCTGCTCATCGGCCAGGCGCTCTCGGGCTTCGGCAGCAGCGCCCTCTACCTGACCCTGGGCATCTGGGCCAAGGACCTCACCGGCAGCAACGCCGCCGCCGGCGGGGTCGAGGCCGCCCTCGGCGCGCCCATGGTGCTGTCGCCGCTCTTCGGCCACCTCGCCGACCGGGTGCGGCGGCGCCCGCTGCTCATGGTCACCAACGCCCTCATGGGGCTGGCCGTGCTGTCCCTGCTCGCGGTGCGCGGCGGCGACCAGCTCTGGATCATCTACCTGGTGGCGGTCTGCTACGGCGTGGCCTTCGGCGTCCTCGGCGCCGCGTCGGCCGGGATCCGCCGGGACCTCCTCCCCGACGACCAGCTGACCGGCGCCAACGCGATCCTCCAGACGACCACGCAGGGGCTGCGCATCCTCGCCCCGCTCGCCGGCGTGGCCGTCTACGCGGTCGCCGGCGGCGGCACGCTCGCCGTGCTCAACTCCCTGACCTTCCTGGCCGCGATCCTGGCGCTCGCCGGCCTGCGGGTCGAGGAGTCCGTCGGTCCCGAGGCCTCCGGCGAACCGTTCCCGCGCAGCGCCCTCGCGGGCCTGCGGCACATCAACGCCACTCCGGTCCTGGCGCAGATCGGCTACGCCGCCGCCTGCGCGTTCTGCGTCATCGGCCTGAGCCAGACCGTCATGTTCGCGGTCGTGGACGAGGGGCTGGGCCGGCCGCCCTCGGCGCTGGGCACGCTCAACGCCGTCCAGGGCGTCGGCGCCGTGGCCGGCGGCCTCACGGTCTCCGCGCTGATCCGACGGGCCGGCATGGCGCGCACGGCGGGCCTCGGGATCGGCGCCTTCACCGTGGCGGCGCTCGCCTACTGCGTGCCGCACATGGCGTTCGTCGTCGCGGGCGAGGTCGCCGACGGCATCGCCATCACCTGGCTCATGGTGGTGCTGTCGTCGGCGGCCCAACTCCACACGCCGCCACGGCTCCAGGGCCGCGTCAACGCCATGTGCACGATGCTGGTGCTGGTACCGCAGTCGCTCTCGCTCGCCGCCGGCACGGTCCTCATCGACCGGTTCGACTACCGGTCGCTGCTGGTCGTGATGGCGGCGGTCACCGCCTGCTGCGCGGCGGTCCTGGTGCTTCGGCCGACCGCCGCACTCACCGAGCGGACGTTCGTGACCTCGGCGCCGGACGGGCCGGAGAACCGGGAGGCCACCGACTCCGCGCCGTCGGCGCAGCACTGAGGCCGTCGGCGGGGGCGGAGCCGGTCGGCTCCGCCCCGCCAGGACGGCACCTCGGGACCTTTGACAATCCGCCTATCGTCATACAGTCTTCTCGACATGTCTGCCCGTCACCCGATCGAGTGCGCCGCCATCGAGCTGGCGCTGATCGGCGTGGCCGCGCACTGCGTCGCCGACAACCTCTGTCGCTGAACCCGCCTGCCCCGACGCGTTGCGGTGACCGCCGCGCCGGGGCGTCGCCCCTTCCCGCGGGCGCGGTGCCGCTCACCCTTCCCCAGGCCTCACTCCTCCCCAGGCCGCACTGCCGCCCGCCTTCCTCCGTGCACCATCGGTAGCGAAAGGCTCCCTTTCCGATGTCTCGAACCACCTTCACCCCTCGCCGCCTCGCCGCGGCGGCCGTCACCGTCGCCCTGGTCGCCGGACTGGCGGCGTGCGGCCCGAAGGCCGACGGCGGTGGGAGCACCGGCAAGGACGCCGCGCCGCGGCAGGGCGGCACCCTCACCGTCCTCAACCAGAACCCGGAGGACCAGTTCGACCCCGCGCGGCTCTACACCTCCGGCGGCGGCAACGTGCCCTCGCTGGTCTTCCGCACCCTCACCACCCGCAACCGGGCCGACGGCGCGGCCGGCACGAAGGTGATCCCGGACCTCGCCACCGACACCGGCACCCCGTCGGAGGGCGCGGCGGTGTGGACGTACCACCTCAAGGACGGCCTCACGTACGAGGACGGCTCGCCGATCACCACCGCCGACATCAAGTACGGCATCGAGAGGTCGTTCGCCCCTGAACTCTCGGGCGGGGCGCCGTACTTGAGGGACTGGCTGGTCGGCGCGGCGGACTACCAGGGCCCGTACAAGGACGGCCGCGGCCTGGACGCCGTCCAGACCCCCGATGACAAGACCATCGTCTTCCGCCTGAACAAGCCCGAGGGCGACTTCCCGTACCTGGCCACCCAGACCCAGTTCGCGCCCGTGCCGAAGGCCAAGGACACCGGGACGAAGTACCAGGACCACCCCGTCTCGTCCGGCCCCTACCAGGTCGTCAAGAACGAGAACGACGGGACGCACCTCGTCCTCGCGCGGAACCCCCACTGGTCCGCGGCGACGGACGACCAGCGCAAGGCGTACCCGGACACCATCGACGTGCAGTCCGGGCTCGACCCGGCGGTGATCAACCAGCGGCTCTCCGCGGGCACCGGCGCCGACGCGGCCGCCGTCACCACCGACACCAACCTCGGCCCCTCCGAACTCGCGCAGGTGAAGGACGACAAGGCCCTCGCCGCCCGGGTCGGCACCGGGCACTTCGGCTACGTCGACTACCTCGCCTTCAACCCCAAGGTGAAGCCGTTCGACGACCCGAAGGTCCGCCAGGCCGTCGCCTACGCGCTCAACCGCACCTCGGTCGTCAACGCCGCCGGCGGCTCCTCGCTCGCCGAGGCCGCGACCACCTACCTGCCCGCCCAGGAGACCTTCGGGTACACGCCCTACGACCCGTTCCCAGCCGGCCCCACCGGCAACCCGCAGAAGGCCAGGGAGCTGCTGAAGGACGCCGGTTACCCCGACGGCCTGACCATCACGCTCACCCACTCCACCGCCACCGGCCGGGGCTACGGCCCGGACCTGGCCGCCGCCGTCCAGGACGGCCTGAAGGCGGCCGGGATCACCGTCCGGCTGGACGCCCTGGAGTCCAGCCGGTACTCCAAGACGATCCACACCGTCGCCACCGAGCCCGGCCTGTTCCTCTCCGGCTGGGGCGCCGACTGGCCCTCCGGCGGCCCGTTCCTCGCACCGGTCTTCGACGGCCGGCAGATCGTCACCGACGGCTACAACTTCAACTCCGCGCAGCTGGACGACCCTTCGGTGAACGAGGAGATCGACCGGATCAACAAGATCACCGACCACGCCGAGGCCGCCAAGCTGTGGGGCGCCCTCGACAAGCGGCTCGGCGAACAGGCCCTCACCGTCCCGCTGTTCCACCCCGTCTACAAGCGGCTGTCCGGCAAGGACGTGCGCAACATCGTCATCAGCGACTGGACCGGCGTGCTCGACATCTCCCAGGTCGCGGTCAAGTAGCGGACGGGACCGGACGGAACGGATCGGACGGAAATCGGACCACCATGGCTCCACGGAATCCCGCTGCCGGGGGACGGCCGGTGTGGCGGCGGCTGCTCGCGCGGCGCGCCGTCCTCGCCGGCGGCCTCGTCATCCTCCTGCTCGCCCTGACCGCGGCCGCGGCACCGCTGCTCGCCGCGATCGAGGGCCAGGACCCCACGAGTTACCACGACGGCCTGCTCGACTCCGCGGCCGGCGGCGTGCCCACCGGCTCGTTCGGCGGCATCACCGCCGAGCACTGGCTCGGCGTCGAACCGGGCACCGGGCGGGACGTGTTCGCCCGGCTCGTGTACGGCGCCCGCATCTCGCTGCTCGTCGCCGTCGGCGCCACGCTCGTCCAGGTCGCGACCGGCGTCCTGCTCGGCCTCGCCGCCGGCCTCGGCAACCGCCTGCTCGACCAGCTGATCGGCAACACCTCCGAGGTGATGCTCGCCCTGCCCTCGCTGGTCTTCGCCATCTCCCTGATGGCCGTCGTCCCCTCCGGCTTCCCCCGCCCGGTCCTGCTCACGCTCGTCATCGGGCTGCTGGGCTGGGCCGGCACCGCCCGGCTGGTCCGGGCGCAGACGCTGAGCCTCCGGCAGCTCGACCACGTCGCCGCGGCGCGACTGGCCGGCGCCTCCCGGTGGCGGATCGCCCGCCGGGAGCTGCTGCCGGCCCTGGCCGCGCCGGTCATCACCTACGCGGCCGTCCTGCTGCCGTCCAACGTGGTCTCCGAGGCCGGGCTGTCCTTCCTCGGCGTGGGCGTCAAGCCGCCCACCTCGTCGTGGGGCCAGATGCTCTCCGGCGCGACCACCTGGTTCCGCGCGGACCCGATGTACGTACTGCTCCCGTCCGCGCTGCTGTTCACCACCGTGCTCGCCTTCACCGTGGTCGGCGACGGCGTCCGCACCGCGCTCGACCCCCGCGCGGCCTCCCGGCTGCGGGCCGGCTCCCCGGCTGCCCCGAAGACCGAGGAGGCCGCCGCATGACCCGCTTCCTGCTCCGCAGGGCCGTCGGCATGATCGGCGTCCTGATCGTCCTCTCCCTGATCGTCTACGCGGTGTTCTACATCGCCCCCGGCGACCCCGCCCAGCTGGCCTGCGGCGAGAAGTGCAGCCCCGCCCAGGTCCACCAGGTGCGCGAACGGCTGGGCCTCGACGCTCCCGTGTACCTGCAGTACGCCCACTTCCTCCAGGGTGTCGTCGCCGGGCGCGACTTCAGCGCCGGCACGGGCCCGCTGCACTGCCCGGCGCCCTGCCTGGGCGTCTCCTACCGCAGCGGCGAGCAGGTCACCGACATGATCGCCGCCCGGCTCCCGGTGACGGCCTCGCTGGCCCTCGGCGCGATGGTGCTCTGGCTGGTCCTCGGCGTCGGCACCGGGCTGCTCTCCGCGCTGCGCCGGGGCGGGCCGACCGAGCGCCTGCTCACCGCGCTGACCCTGGCCGGCACCGCCGTCCCGGTGTTCGTCATCGGACTGGTGCTGCTCATCGTCCTCTGCGCCCAGCTCCAGTGGCTGCCGTTCCCGAGCTACGTGCCGCTCACCGAGGACCCGCAGCAGTGGTTCTGGGGCCTGCTCCTGCCCTGGATCTCGCTCGCGCTCATCGAGTCCGCCAAGTACGCCCGGCTGACGCGCGCGTCCATGCTGGAGACCCTCGCGGAGGACCACATCCGGACCTTCCGGGCGTACGGCGTCGGCGAACGGCACCTGGTGACCAGGCACGCGTTGCGCGGCGCGCTCACCCCGGTGATCGCGCTCACCGCCCTGGACCTCGGGACGATGTTCGGGTCCGCCGTGCTGACCGAGTCGCTGTTCGGCCTCCCGGGCCTCGGCAAGCTGCTCGTCGGCTCGGTGAGCCTGATCGACCTGCCCACCGTCGTCGGCCTCACCCTCGTCACCGGGTTCGCCGTCGTCCTCGCCAACGTCGTCGCGGACGTGCTCTACGCGGTGGCCGACCGAAGGGTGGTCCTGGCGTGAGCGCCGAACCGCTGGTGAACGTCCGGGACCTGGTCGTCGACTTCCCGGTCGGCGACGGCCGCGTCCGCGCCGTCGACCGCGTGGGCTTCACCCTGGCGGCCGGGCAGGCGCTCGGCATCGTCGGCGAGTCCGGCTCCGGCAAGAGCACCGTCGCCCACGCCCTGCTCGGCCTGCACCGCGGGACGGGCGCCCGCACCGGCGGCTCGGTCCGGGTCGCGGGCGTCGACGCCGTCACCGCCGGGCGCGACGAACTCCGCCTCCTGCGCGGCGGGTTGGCGGCCATGGTGTTCCAGGACCCGCTCTCCGCGCTCGACCCGTACCACGCCGTCGGGGACCAGATCGCCGAGGTCGTGCGGGTGCACCGGGACGTCTCGCGCCGGGACGCCCGGGCCCGGGCCGTCGAGGTGCTCGACCGGGTCGGCATCGCCGACGCGGCGCGCCGCTCGCGCTCGCGCCCGCACGAGTTCAGCGGCGGCATGCGCCAGCGGGTGCTGATCGCGATGGCCCTCGCCTGCGAACCGCGCCTGCTGGTCGCCGACGAGCCGACGACCGCGCTGGACGTCACCGTCCAGGCCCAGGTCCTCGACCTGCTGCACGAGTTGCGCACCGAGACCGGGGCCGGGCTGGTCCTGGTGACCCACGACCTGGGCGTCGTCGCCGGGAGCGTCGACCGGGTGCTCGTGATGAAGGACGGCCGGGCGGTGGAACACGGCCCGGTCACCGAGGTGCTCGGCGCTCCGCGCGAGCCGTACACCCGCGCGCTGCTGTCGGCGGTGCCCCGGGTCGACGCCGCCGAGGCGCCCGGCCCGGCGGCCGCATCCGGGGGCGAGGTCCTGCTCGAAGCCACCGGCCTCCGGAAGGAGTTCGCCACCCGCGGCCCCCTCGGGCGGCGCGCCGCCCCCGTGGTCGCCGTGGACGGCGTCTCGCTCACCGTGCGGGCCGGCGAGACGCTGGGCGTCGTCGGCGAGTCCGGCTCCGGGAAGACCACCCTCGGCAGGATGCTCGTCCGCCTCCTGGACCCGACGGGCGGCCGGCTCCACTACCGCGGCCGGGACATCGGGACGCTCGGCGACAAGGACCTGCGCCCGTTCCGGCAGGAACTGCAGATGGTCTTCCAGGACCCGGTGTCCTCCCTCAACCCGCGCCGCACCATCGGCGAGTCCGTCGCCGACCCGCTGCGCATCGCCGGCGAGCGCGACGAACGCCGCATCCGCGCCCGGGTCGGCGACCTCCTCGAACGCGTGGGCCTCGACGCCGACTGGTACCACCGCTACCCGCACGAGTTCAGCGGCGGCCAGCGCCAGCGCGTCGGCATCGCCCGGGCCCTGGCACCCCGGCCGCGCCTGCTCGTCTGCGACGAACCGGTCTCCGCACTGGACGTCACCACACAGGCCCAAGTGGTCCGTCTGCTCGCCGAGTTGCAGCGGGACCTCGGCCTCGCCCTGGTCTTCATCGCCCATGACCTCGCCGTGGTCCGGCAGGTGAGCGACCGGGTCGCGGTGATGCGGGCCGGCCGGATCGTGGAACAGGGCGACGCGACGGCGGTGTACGAATCCCCGCAGCACGAGTACACCAAATCCCTGCTGGCCGCCGCCCCGGTCCTCGACCCGACCGAGGCCACCGCCCGCCGCCACACCAGACTGGCGGCCACCCGGGCCTGACCGCCACCCCCGGCTTCGGGCGCGGCCACCCCGCCCCCGAAGCCGGGCACTCCCGCCGACCGGAGCATCAGCCCGACCAACCTCGCCGTCGGTACAACGCGAGGGTGACCGCGGAGGCCAGGATCCCGAGGACAGCGCCGAGCGAGATCGGCGCGGGAAGCCGGTAGACGAGTAGGCGGTCGTGCTGGTCCCGGCGTCCGTCCCGTTGGAGGCGGGCTGGGAGACGGCGGTGGTCTGGCCGGCCTGGTTGTAGGCGGTCACCGTGGTGATCGCCAGACCTGCCGGGTCGACGACCTTCCTGGTCGGCTTCCCGACGGTCCAGTCGTAGACGGTCCGGACGGTGCGGGTGTCGGCGTCGGCGGCGTAGCCGCTGATCGCCGCGCCGGTCACCGAGGTGGTGGCGGGGTCCGAGGTCTTCGCCGAGCCGTCGATGGGACGGTTAACCGCTCTGACGTGCAACGATTCGCCGACGCTCCATCAGAAAATGATCCGAGTTCAAACGATCTAACTGTCACACCGACCAGACTGTCACCCAGAGTAGCCAGGGCCCCGAGTGACGGCTCGCCACGCCGTCAACCGGTTGCCCGCCCCGATCCGGGCCGGTTTGAGGTGATGGCTACTGGCGGGCTACGGGCGGGTGCCCTTGACCGTGGGCTGGGTCTTCTGGTTGTAGATCTCCTTGCCGTCGGCGTTGTAGGCGTGGACGTAGGGGAACGGGGGGAAGGAGTCCCGGGTGAGCTCGGTGGAGATGGCCGCGCTGTAGACGAACGCGCCGTCTGCCATGACGGCCGGGTACTGGGTCGGGTCGTCGCCGTAGCTGATGGTGACCTTGGCGACGCCGGGCTCGTAGTGCCCAGCGCCCAGCGAGAGGATCTGTCCGGTGCCGGCCGGCGAGCTGACGGCGTCGAAGAACTCGATCAGGTGGCCGGTGCCCCACAGGCGGTCGTTGATGAACGTCGGAGGGGTGGACATGCTGGTGCCCTTGTTGCCCTTCGACTCGCACTGCACGTACTGGTGGGCGGAGTTGACGGCGAGGACCACGCCGTCCTTGGTCGCCGAGGCGACGGGAGTGCGGACCGCGATCACCGCGTGGTACTGCGACGCGTCAGAGCCCAGGCAGGAGGCCAGGATCTCGGCAACGGCCCCGGCATCGATCGGGACCGTCTTCGCGCTGGTGACGGTGAAAGGAGCCTGGGTGACAGTGACGCGGGCATCGGATGAGCCGCTGCTGGGGACCGCCGGGGCGCCGGCCGAGCCGGTGCCGCCGGCCGCGGGGGTGGGCGTGGCGGTGGGCGCTTCGGAGGGCTTGCCGCCGGCCGTGAGGGTGGGCGCTTCGGAGGGCTTGCCGTGGGCCGCGGGGGTGGGCGTGGAGGTGCTGGTCGCGGCGGTGGCCGCTCCCCCCGCGGTCGCGATGACCGCGGCGGAGGCGGCGATGAGCATGATCGGGCGGATGCGCATGAATCCGTGTCCTTTCCTGCGGGGCGTCCGGTTGAAGCCCGCGCCCCTGTACGCCTCCCTGCGCCCGGCAGGTCGCACCCCGCACACGTGATCCAGGTCATAGGCCCTGGGCGCAACCCGGGGACGGTTCTCGTGCGTACAGGCCGGGAGGCTCCGCCCAGGACGCACGGCTCCACCGCCGCGGCCGAGGAGTGCTTCCTCGCGAGCCGCCTGTGCCGCGAGCCGACGGACAGTCCCGGAAGAGAGGCCCTTGATGACGCCCCAGGAGTTCGACGCGTTCTACGCGGCGTCCTTCTCCCGCCTGACCGGGCAGCTCTACGCGATGACCGGCAACTGGTCCGAGGCGCAGGACGTGGTCCAGGAGGCCTTCATCCGCGCGTGGGACCGAAGGCTCACCTTCAACCCGGACGATGCCCCGGAGGCGTGGATCCGGACCACGGCCCGGCGGCTGGCCCTCTCCCGCTGGCGGCGTCTGGCCCGGGGCCTGCACTTGGCCGGACGCCACCACGGCCAGGAACCACCCACCGTCGAGCCGCCCACCGAGGAGCACCTGCTGGTGGTCACCGCGCTCCGCGACCTGCCCGAGGCGCAGCGGAGCGCCCTGGTCCTGCACCACATGTGCGACCTCTCCGTCGAGCAGGTCGCGGTCGAGACCGGCGCCAGCGTCAGCGCCGTCAAGAGCCGTCTCGCCCGCGGCCGGACCGCGCTCGCGGCCAGACTCGCCGACCGAACCCCGACCAGCGAGGAAGGAAAAATCCGTGTCTGACCCCGTCCACGACACCCTCGGCGACCGGCTGCGGCTGCTCGGCACGCAGATGCCCGCACCGACCCTGCCCGCTGCGGAGATCCGCCGACGCGCCGACCGGCGCCGCCGCCGGCGGCACGCCCTGGGCGCGACCGCGGCCTGCACCGCAGCAGCCCTGTGCCTGGCTGTCCCGTCCGTGCTGCACTCACCGGGACCACACCAAGGATCCGCGCTGAACTCACCGGAGCCACAACAAGGAGCAGCCACCACGGCCGCCTCCTCCGCGTCGGCTTCCCCCCACCCCCCGGCCGCTTTCACGGTCACCAGTACGAGGACGGTCCCGATCGATGCCGGGGCCGTTGCCGAGATCCTGGCCTCCTGCCTGGGCTCTGACGCGTCGCAGTACCACGCGGTGATCGCGGTCCGCACTCCCGTCGCCTCGGCGACCAAGGACGGTGTGGTCCTCGCCGTCAACTCCGCCCACCAGTACGTGCAGTGCGAGTCGAAGGGCAACAAGGGCACCAGCATGTCCACCCCTCCGACGTTCATCAATGACCGCCTGTGGGGCACCGGCCACCTGATCGAGTTCTTCGACGCCGTCAGCTCGCCGGCCGGCACCGGACAGATCCTCTCGCTGGGCGCCGGGCACTACGAACCCGGCGTCGCCAAGGTCACCATCAGCTACGGCGACGACCCGACCCAGTACCCGGCCGTCATGGCAGACGGCGCATTCGTCTACAGCGCCGCCATCTCCACCGAGCTCACCCGCGACTCCTTCCCCCCGTTCCCCTACGTCCACGCCTACAACGCCGACGGCAAGGAGATCTACAACCAGAAGACCCAGCCCACGGTCAAGGACGCCCGCCCGTAGCCCGCCAGCAGGCATCACCTCGGACGCCCGGTGGTGCCACGGACGCCCCGGCGCCGGCGGGTGGCCGGCGCCGGGGCGCCCGTGGGTCGTGCGGGGTGGGGCGGGGTGGGGCGGGGTCGTTCGGGTCAGCAGGGCTCGGCGGTGCGGCCGAACTTGGTGGACCAGATCGCCTTCCACCGGTCCGCGCCCTCGCCGGCGGCGTGGCCCTTGTAGAGGACGAGGTTGCCGTCCTGCTGGACGCGCAGCCAGACGTTCCGGCCGCCGCAGGACGGTCCGGTGCCGGAGTTCCAGGCGGCCCGGCCGTCGGCACCGTAGACGACGAAGTTGCCGTCCTCCTGCATGATCGCCACACCGGGGCGGGTGCCGGCGGTGCCCGAGTTCCAGATCACCTCGGTCGTGGTCGTGCCCTGCTGGCAGCCGGGGCCGCCGCAGAACGGGATGTCCGCCTCCCAGTGGGACAGCACGAGGTTGCCGTCGGTCTGGTACTCCAGCTTCCAGCCCTCCTCCGTGGTGTTGATGCCGAACAGGCCGGAGCTGCCGTACTTGATGGACGTGTCGATGTGCTGGCCGGGGCGCAGGCAGCGGCCGCTGTCCAGGTGGTCGACCGTGCCGTCCCAGGTGTCCCTGGGACCGTTCGGCAGGTCCTGGCAGTTGGGGAGCGGGAGGGGAAGGGGCAGGGAGTCGGGGCCGCGGAACCCGCCGCCCGAGCCACCGCCAGTGCCGCCACCTCCCGTGCTGCCACCACCGCCGGTGCCGCCGCCGGTCGAACCACCGCCGGTGCCGCCACCTCCCGTGCTGCCACCGCCGCCGTCGAAGGGAAACGTGTCGAACTTCCACCACTGAGCGGTGGTGTCACGGCACTGCCAAATGACCAGGTCCTGATCGTTGTTCACAGCGGTGAGGCAACCGCCGTCCGTGGCCGAGATGACCCGGTACCAGCCACGCGCACCCTCCTGGAAGCGCCACAGCTGATTGGCATTGCCCTCCTGCGAGCCGATGAGATGGGTGCGGTGAGTACTGGGGTCGTGGTCCATGACCATCCCCCCACCAACCTTGGTCTCGATCAGCCACTGGCTGTTCGGCTTCTGCCAGAGCGTCCACTGCTGAGCGAGGGCACCGTTGGCACCGAGCGACTTGATCCGCGTACCCGAGGCATTGGAACCGCGATCGAGGTCGGCAACCATCCAGTTGTTGCCAGAGACCAAGGACCCCGTCACACCATGCCGCGGATCACTGCCCCCCGGAGCCTGCGGAGAACCAGGACTCCCGGCACTGCCACCGGGAACCGCACCACCACCGGTGCCGCCGCCGGTCGAACCCCCGCCGGTGCTGCCACCTCCCGTGCTGCCACCAGTGGAACCGCCCGTGCTGCCACCGCCGCCGTCGAAGGGCGACGTGTCGAGCTTCCACCACTGAGCGGTGGTGTCACGGCACTGCCAAATGGCCAGGTCCTGATCATTGTTCACGGCAGTGAGGCAACCACCGTCCGTGGCCGAGATGATCCGGTACCAACCACGCGCACCCTCCTGGAAACGCCACAGCTGATTGGCATTGCCCTCCTGCGAACCGATGAGATGGGTGCGGTGAGTACTGGGGTCGTGGTCCATGACCATCCCCCCACCAACCTTGGTCTCGATCAGCCACTGGCTGTTCGGCTTCTGCCAGAGCGTCCACTGCTGAGCGAGGGCACCGTTGGCACCAAGCGACTTGATCCGCGTACCCGAGGCATTGGAACCACGGTCGAGGTCGGCGACCATCCAGTTGTTCCCGGACACCAAGGACCCCGTCACACCGTGCCGGGGATCACTGCCCCCCGGAGCCTGCGGAGAACCCGGACTCCCGGCACTGCCACCGGGAACCGCACCACCAGCGGTGCCGCCGCCGGTCGAGCCCCCACCACCGGTCGAACCACCACCGGTCGAACCACCACCGGTCGAACCGCCCGTGCTACCGCCGCCGGAGCCGCTGTCGCCGCCCTGGGTAGGCCCGTTCTGGATGTTGTCGAGTCGCCAGCGCTGCCGGTCCGAGCCGTCGCAGGCCCAGATGCCCAGCTGTTCACCGCTGTTGGCGGCGGTCAGGCAGCCGTTGTCGGTGTCGCTGGTGATCCAGTACCAGCCGCCGCCGGCGTCGCGGAACGCCCAGTGCTGGTTGGCGTTGCCGTCCGAGACCCGGATGAGGTGGGCGCGGTGGCTGCCCGGGTCGTGGTCCATCACCATGCCCTGACCGGCCGCCGTCTTCCCGTCGGTGAGCAGGGTCTCGATGATCCACCGCCCGTCGGCCGTCGGCCAGAACGCCCAGCGCTGCGCGTCGTTGCCGTTGGCGCCGAGCGCCTTGACCGGCGTCCCGGCGGCGGTGTTCGCGCGGTCCAGGTCCGCCACCAGGCCGGCGTTCGCCGAGCGCAGGGTGGCGACCTGCGAGGAGCCGATGCCGGGACTCACCACCGGCGTGGTGCCCGGCTGCGGGGCCGGCTGCGGGGCCGGCTGCTTCTCCTGCCGGGGCGGGACGGTGCCCAGGCCCCAGCGCTGGGAGTCGCTCTGGTTGCAGTCCCAGAGCTGGAGCGGGGTCTCGTTGACGGCCTTGCCGTCGGTCACGTCCAGGCAGCGACCGGAGGCGGGGTTGACCAGCGAGTAGCCGGGGCCCTGCTGCCAGTTCTGCGCGGGGCTGTCGTTGCAGGTGTACAGGCCGACCCGGGTGCCGCCGGCGGTCTTGCCGTCGGCGACGTCCAGGCACTTGCCGAACGCCTTCAGGGTGAGCACGCCGCTGCGCGCGGACGGGGTCCACTGCTGGGACGGGCTCGCGTTGCAGTCGTACAGGTCGGTCGGGGTCCGGTCGGCGGTCTTGCCGCCGGCGACGTCCAGGCACTTGCCGGGGAAGGCCGAGTACACGGTGACGGGGGCGGGGCCGTTCCCGCCGCCGTCCGCGACCACGCCGTTCAGTCGCCACTTCTGGCGGTCGGAGCCGTCACAGGGCGCGACGGTCAGCGGCTGGCCCTTGGCGGCGAGGGTGAGGCAACCGCCGCCGTCGCCGTTGGCGATCGTGCTCCGGCCGTCCCCCGCGTCGGCGAACCGCCACAGCAGGTCGTTCCGGCCGGCCGCCACCGGCTGCAGCGCCGTGCGGTGGGTGGCGGTGTCGTGGCCGAGCACCAGCCGCTCCTCCGGCCGGCTCCGGCCGTAGGTGAGCCGCGTCTCGATCAGCCAGTTGCCGTTGCCGCGGTCCCAGAACGCCCAGCGCTGCGAGTCGGTGGTGTTCGGCTGCCAGGCCTGCACGGGGGTGCCGGCGTTCGCCACCCCGTCGCGCACGTCCGGCACGAGCTGCGGATCGGCCGCGGAGACGACGCGGATCCCCTGCGTCGGATCGGGCTGCTGCCCGCCACCGGAGGGACCGCCCCCCGGCAGGCTCGGCCCGCCGGGCCCGCCGGGGCCCCAGCCGAACGGCGGCAGCAGCGGCAGGAACGGAAAGCCGGGTAGCGTGATCCCGGGCAGCGAGGGCGCCGGCTTGGTCCCGGTCCCGGGGTTGGTCCCGGGGTTGGTCCCACCGTTGTCGCCACCGGGGGTGCCCGGGTCGGGCTTGCCGGGGTCGGGCTTGCCCGGGTCAGGCTTGCCCGGGTCAGGCTTGCCCGGGTCGGGCTTGTGGGGATTCCTGCACGCTCGGACCGGCGGGTCCGCCGGGAGCGGCTTGTCCGGCAGGTTGGGGAACCCCGAGGCGGCGGGCCACGGAGTCGTCGGCAGACCCGGCAGGGACGGCCAGGGCACGTTCGGGAAGTTCGGGATCGACGGCCACGACCAGGCGGGGAAGCCGGGCAGCGAGGGCCGGCCGCCCGTGGGCAGGTTCGGCGCGCCCGGCCAGGAGATGGCGGGCAGGTCCGGGTGCCCCGGCCACGGGACGTCCGGCGCGCCGGGCACCGACGGCCACTTGACGTCCGGGAAGCCGGGCACGGTCGGCCACTTCAGCTCCGGATGACCGGCGACGCCGGGGGTGGCCGGTACGGGCCGGCCGGGAATGATCACCTCGCTGCCGGGGTCGGCGCCAGGAGCGACCGGCAGAGGCAGGATCGGCCACGGCACGTTCTTGGTGCCCGGCATCGTCGGCCAGGCGACCCCGGGGAATCCGGGCACCGTCGGCCAGCCGGTGCTGCCCTGCTGGGTCGGCAGGAGGACGGCCGGCAGCTGCGGCGCGCCCGGCCAGTCGACGGCCGGAAGGTCCGGTCGGCCCGGCATCGGCACGTCCGGGTAGCCGGGCACCGACGGCCACGGGATGCCCGGCGCGCCGGGCAGTGCGGGCCAGGTCAGCTCGGGGTGTCCCTTGACGGCCGGCCACGGCAGGCCCTGGTAGCCGGGCACCGTGCGCCCGGCACCACTCGGCGAGCCCGGGTCGGCGGGCACGCACGGCGCGGCGAGCTTCCACTTCTGCGGGATCCCGCCGTCGCACGGCCGGACGCTCAGCCCGGCGGACTGCTGCCCGGCCATGGTCAGGCAGGACTGGTCGGCCGCGCTGACGAGGTTGAACGTGCCGTCACCGGTGTCCTTGAACGTCCACTGCTGGCCGGTGCTGCCGTTGGGCCGGCCCGCCGCGTCGTTCTGCACCGGCCGGATGACGGTGTTGTGGCTGTCGGCGTCCTGCTGGAGGAGGGTGCCCTGGGCCAGGGCGCTCTCCACCACGTACCGGCCGTTCGCCACCTCGCGCAGCCGCCAGTTCTGCGAGGCGGTGCAGTTGCGGGCGTACGCCTGGACCACCGTGCCGTCGGCCTTCACACCGCCGCGCACGTCCAGGTTGAAGGTCGGACCGTAGGCCGACGCCGCCGCCGTGAGCTGGTACGTCGCACCGTCGAACGGCCGCGCACGGCCCGCGTCGGTGGCGGCCGGGGTGGCCGGGGCGGCGACCGGCGCGTCGGCGGAGGCCGTCAGCGCCGCCGTCGACACCTTCGGCGCAGCGCCGGCGGCGGCGACCGTGGTCGCGGTCGACCGCAGCGCGGCGGACCTCAGCGTCGCGGGTGTGCTGCCCGTCGTCGCGTCGGGCTTCTTGCACTCGGGGTCTTCGTCGGCGGGGCTGTCCAAGCACTCCTTCTCGTTCGCCATGTTCGGTGCTTCGGCCACCCAAAGCCGCGAGTTCCAGCCGAATTTCCCGAGATCCGGTATCGCCGTCTGATCCGGCTGCGGGATGGTCCTGTGCTTCTCGTCCAGCACATCGAAGACGTTGCTGGGCAGAATCGCCCCCCCGAGGACCCTGTTGTACGCCTGGCGTACATGCACTGCCGATTCCACGAACTCGCCGGGGATGGCCCCGATCGCCGCCCACTCGTACTCGCCCTTGGCACTCGTGGGAAGGTCCTCCGGGGGGAACTGGTCCGGAACGTAGAAGAAGCGTTTATCCGGCCTGATCTTGTAGACCCAGCCCTCCTTCCACGCCCTCACCACCGTGCCGTCGGGGGCGCGTTCCACCTCGCTGAAGCCGGTGTTGCGCGCGGCGAACGCGTTCGCCGTCCCTTGTTCGTCACTCGTGCTGACGTAGCCCGAGTCCGCGGTGCTGTGGCCGGTGGCCTTATCTCCGTCCACGTGGGTGTACAGGTCAAAGGACGACAAACCCGCCACCGAGCCCCTGGACCTGAATCCGTCACGGAAGATCGTGTCCGGGTCCATACCCTCGACGAGGGGACCCACCGTGCCCTGGTTGTCGTCCCCCGGGTTGCCGCGATTGAGGCCGACCCCACGGTAGACGAACGTGGGCAGCTTCCTGCTCGTGTCCAAACACGGGTGCAGGTACGGCGGCTCCTCGGCCGCCTCCGCGACCGGTGCGACGGCCCCCAACAGGGGAACCATCAGCACCCCCGCGGTCACCACGGTCGCCAAGGACCGGATTGTGGATCTGAAGAAATCGCGGCGCATGAGCGTCGGCGACCTCACCTTCGTACTGGCATGCCGATCAAGCCCCACGCTCGGCGAGCGCGGGCCCGCCGAAGCTACAGACCGCCCGTATACAACTGATCAACGCAGGTCAACGGCGGATCCCAGGAGGCCCTCCGGCCCGCTCGGCGTGCTGGCCGGCGAGGATCCGTCCGAGGTCGACGCCGCCGGCAAGGACCTGCCCGCCGAACCGGCCCCGGTCCGGGACGTCCTGGCCGGCAAGTGGATCACCTTCGACCTGCAGGCGGCCGCCGACGAGGCCAAGAAGTCCGACGGCGCCAAGACGGCCTCCCCCAGCGCCGAGCCGTCGCTGGACCCGGAGACCGCCAAGCAGCTCACCAACTCCGTCAAGGACGTGCTCACCCGCACCGTCACCTTCGAGGACAAGGGCGAGAAGGACGGCACCGAGCACGTCTGGGTGAGCGCCCCGGGCCGCCGGCTGGCCGACGAGCTCCTGAAGGCCGTCAGGCCGCTGGCCGCCAAGCTCCCCGAGAAGTTCGGCAAGCTGCCCGACGCCGCGCCGGCCGGCGTGCGCGAGACCGCCGTCGGCGCCGACCTCTACCTGAAGGACGGCAAGCCGGCCTCCGCGACCTTCGACCTCGCCCAGCTGGAGAAGAAGGCCGGACCGGGCGTCAACTTCCCCGTGAAGCTCCCCTTCAGCCAGAGCACCCCGACCGTCGAGGCCCCCGCCGGCGCCGTCGCGCTCACCGGCGACGACCTGCGGCGGGTCGTACCGAACCTCGCCCGCGCCGACGGGCTCGGCAAGGGCCGGGGCGGATCCACCGGGCCCGGCGCGGCGCCGGCCCCCGGAAAGCCGCTCACCGGCGCCCAGTCCGAGGAGCTGCAGCGCCTCGGGATGAGCCCGGCGGAGCAGGAGGTCCACACCAAGCTCGGCCTCGGATACGAGGACATGAAGGACATCGCCCAGAAGGGCTGACCCCTGGTCCTTCCCCACGGTGTCCGGTCCGCCGCCGTCGCGGCGGGCCGGGCACCGTCGTGCGACGGCGCGCGGCCGGGCGGGACGCACGGCCGCGCGTACGCACTGTCGGTGGGGACGGGCAGGGTGCCGTCCGGTCCCGAGAAGACCATCCCGGCCTCCGGCGAGCCGTGCGCTCGCCGGAAGCCGTTGGCATCGGTGCGGCCCGGAGGTTCCGGCCGCGGCCGCCGTTCCCACCACGCGGGCCGCCGCGGACTGCGGCGCAGCCGCCAGGCCGGGTGGGCCGGCTCGCCGGCCAGCCGGCCGGGTCGTTCGACCGGGAGCTCCTGGGCGGGGTCGAGCGTGAATCCGTGCTGCCCGGCGGCCCGGTGGAAGTGCCCGCGCATCGCCTCATACGGCTTCTGCACCCCGTCCGTCACGGGTCCGGACCATAGCCGGGCATCAGAACCATCAAGATCACCGGGAGTTGCCTGGTCCGTGGCCCCTTCGCAGCTCGTCCGGCGTGAGGCGGGACTCGACCGACTGTCCCGCACCCGCCGACCGCGATTCCCACTCCCAGGCCGTTTACCAGCGGAGATAGCGGAGATGGAGAAGTCCTGCTGGAGTACCGACGGCTCGCCGGTCAGGGCACCGGGACGCGGTACGGCTCCGGGGCCGGCTCGGCCCGGTGGTGGTGGGCCGGGCGGAGCGGCCACCAGAGGGCGCGGCCGAGCAGGGCGGCGACGGCGGGCACCAGGACCAGGGACAGGACGGCGGCGGAGAGCAGGATGCCGAGCGTCAGCGCGAAGGCGACCTGTTCGCTGCCCGGGGTGGCGGCGAGGGTCGCGAAGGAACCGGCCAGGACCAGGCCGGCCGTGGCGATGGCGGGCGTGGTGTGCCGTACGGCGCGGGCGACGGCGGCGCGGGGCGGGCCGGGGCGCTGCATCTCCTCGCGGATCCGGTCGGTGATGAGGATGTTGTAGTCGGTGCCCAGTGCCACGACGAACAGGAACAGCACCAGCGGGAGGGTGAAGCTGACGCCCGGTTCGCCCAGCCCGTGCTGGAACAGCAGGGTCGCGGCGCCGAGGGTGGCGGCGAAGCCGAGCCCAACGGAGACCATCAGGACCAGCGGGGCGAGCAGGCTGCGCAGGAGCAGCAGCAGGATCAGGGCGATCAGGGCGGCCGCGACCGGGAAGACGATCGTCAGGTCGTGGTCGACGGCGGTGGAGATGTCGGCGAAGATCGCCGCCGTGCCGCCCACGTGGGCGCTGGTTCCGGCGGGTGTGTGGGCGGCGACCGCGGCGCGGACCGGGCCGGAGGCCAGGTCGCGGGCGCGTCGGCTCTGCGGGTCTGCGGTCAGGTAGAGGTCGATCCGGGCGGCGCGCCGGTCCCCGTTGAGGACGGTGCCGCCCGTCTTGCCGACGCCCTCGACCTGGGTGAGGGCGTGGGAGAGGGCGTCGAGCCGGCCGGGGGTGAGGGTGGTGCCGTCCGTGGTGACGACGTAGACGCTCGTCGGGTCGGAGACGCCGGCCGGCAGGGTGCGGGAGATCTCGGCGGCGGTGGCGGCGGCCGGGGTCCGGTCGCCGGCGCCGCCGAGGCCGTAGTCCATCCGGATCCCGGTCATCCCGGCGGCCAGTGCGCCGAGCAGGGCGAGGGCGGCGAGCAGCATCGGCAGTGGCCGCCGGGCAACGAGCGCGCCGAAGCGGGCGGCGAAGCCCTCGCCCGGCTGGCGGCGCAGGCTGCGGGAGGGCCAGAACATGCCGCGGCCGCAGGCGGCGAGCAGGGCGGGCATCATGGTGAGGCTGCCCAGCAGCATGACCAGGACGGCGACGGCGATGGCCGGGCCGAGCGAGCGGAACTGGCCGAAGCTGGCCACGCCGAGGGTGGCGAAGGCGGCGACGATGGTCAGCGCGGCCGAGGTGATCGCGGTACCCACCCGGGCGGTCACCTGGGCGGCGGCTTCGCGGGCGGGCTGCTCGGGCCGGGCCCGCAGGTGCTCGCGGAAGCGGAAGAGCAGGAAGAGCAGGTAGTCGACGCCGATGCCGAGCAGGACCACGGAGACCAGCCCGGGGGTGCCGGCGTCGAGCTTGAGGCCGGTCAGCGTCGCGGCGACGGCCACGGCTCCGCCGGCCACGCTGCCGATCATGGCGACGGCGAGCAGCGGCAGCAGGGCCGCCGCCACGCTGCGGAACACCAGCACGTTGAGCAGGACGATCAGCCCCATGACGAGCGCGCTGCCGACCGTCGCGGCGGTGCGGTGGGAGTCGGCGGTGTCCACGGCGTCGGCCAGTCCCCCGGTGAACCCGGTGCGCATCCCGGCGTCGGCGAACTGGGCCAAGGTGGCGTCCCGGAACGCACGGTAGACGCCCCGGACGCCCTCGTCCGCGGCGTTGCCGGTCAGTTCGGCGGAGAGCAGTTCGAAGCTGCGGTCGGGCGCCACCATGGCCGGGGCGACCCGTGGGGTCTGGGACCGGTCGGGGACGAGGAAGGCCGGCTCGTCGTCCTTCCTGGGCATGACGACCCGGCGCTGGGCGAGCTTCGCCGCCTCGGCCTCGACCCGCTGCTGGTCGGCGGCGGTGAGCGCCTGGCCGTCGGTCCTGGCGACCAGAACCGTGACCGTGGTGGCGTCGGGTTTCATCCCGAAGTCGTCCTCGGCGATCCGCAGTGCGGCGGCCGAGTCGTAGCTCTTGGGCAGGAAGTCCCCGGTCTGGGACTGGGTGACCCGGGCGAGCAGCATCGGGCTCAGCAGGGCCAGGGAGATTCCCAGCACCACCCAGAGGGCGATCACCTTCCACGGGTTCCTGGTTGAGTATCCGGTCAGTGCGCGGATCACGGTTTCCTCCGGCGGTGGACGCGAGCGTCCGCAAGGTCGGTCTCGGCTGCGGGGGTTCCCGGCCGGGTTCCAGACCATCACCCGGGGTGGGCCGCGGACGTCCCTGCGACGGACGATCCGCACCGGGGCCCCTGCTCCTCGGCCGGGCCCGGACCCGGGACCGTGGTCCTGGTCCGGGTCCCGTGATCGGCCATGGGGACCATGCCGGGGCGGGGTGGGTCGATGCCAGAATGGGGCCATCGGGCCTGATCAGGGCCGATGACGGTTGGTCGGGGCCTGATCGGGGCCTGGCCGGGGCTCATCGGAGCCCGGTCGGAGCCCGGTCAGGGCCTGGTCGGAGCTCAACGGGGCTCAACGGTAGGGCGCGGCGCGGACCGGGCGCGGAGGGGAACGGACATGGGCGGGCGTCAGCGTCACGTGGCGGAGGCGGCACTCGGGGCGGAGCGGGCGGACCCGGCGGACCCGGCGGACTCCGACAGTGCACCGTGGACGCGCGCCGACGCGCTGCTGGCCGTCGGTGCCTGCACCATCGACCTGCTCGGCTACCTGGTGTTCAACGGGGATGCCGGTGACCACGGGGCGAGCCTGACGGGTTTCCTCCTGGTCACGCTGTCGGCCCTGCCGCTGCTCGCCCGGCGCAGCCGCCCGGTCGCGACGCTGGCCGGCGTCCTGGTGCTCCAGTCGGCGGCCGACCTGTCCGCGCCGGCGAGCCCCCACTTCGGCGCCGCGCTGGTGGTCGCCCTGTATTCGGTGGCCAGGGCCCGCACCGCCCTGGAGACGGCGGCGGCCTCGGTGGTGACGTCGGTGCTGACAGTGCTGAGCCAGAGCCACCTGCGGATGCCCGCCTGGCAGGCGGTCGTCAGCGCCCCCGTCTCCGCCCTGCTCGTGGTCGGCGCCGGCCTCGCCGTGGCGCGCTGGCAGCGGGAGGTCGCGGCCAACCGCAAGCTGCTGGCCGACCGCGCTGTGGCCGACGAACGCCGCCGCATCGCACGGGAGTTGCACGACATCGTGGCGCACCACATCACCACCATGCAGCTGATGGCCGGCGGCGCCCGGGCCAACCTCGCCCACCCGGAGGTGGTCCGGGACGCCCTGGTCACCCTGGAGTCCTCCGGGCGACTGGCCCTGCGGGAGATGCGCCAGCTCCTGGACGTCCTGCGGGCCGGCGACGAACCGGACACCGCCCCGCCCTCGCCCCAGCCCGGGGCCGAGGACCTGGGCCGGCTGGTGGACGAGTCCCGGGTGGCCGGCCTGCCGACCGACTTCGGCATCCAGGGGCCCCGTCGCCCGCTGCCGCCCACTGTCGGCCTGACCGTGTTCCGGATCGTCCAGGAGGGCCTCACCAACGCCCGCAAGCACGCCGGGCCCGCCCGCGCGACCGTCACCCTGACGTACGGTCCGGACCGGGTCACCGTCGAGGTGCGCGACGACGGGGGCACGGCGGGCGCGGCGGGCACGGGCGGCGCCGCACCGCAGGAGGCGGTGCCGGCCGGCGGCCGGAGCGGGTACGGCCTGATCGGCATGCGCGAGCGCGTCGCCCTGCACGGCGGCACCCTGCGGACCGGACCACGTCCGGAGGGCGGCTTCGCCGTCCTGGCCGACCTGCCACTGGCCCCGGAGGAAACGGCCGACGCGGCCGTCCAGCACGGAACGGCGACGGCCCGGTGAGCGCGCACGGCGACGGCCCGGTTCGGTCGAACGACAGCGGCCCGGCGAGCCCGAACGACGACGGCCCGGTGAGCCCGCACGGCGACGGCCCGGTGGCGGCGGCACCGGGCATCCGGGTCCTCATCGCGGACGACCAGCCGCTGGTGCGGCGCGGCCTGTCCCTGATCCTCTCCCCCGACCCGTCCTTCGAGGTGGTGGGCGAGGCCGAGAACGGGGAGCAGGCCGTCACCGCCGCCCGCCTGCTGCGCCCCGACGTCGTGGTGATGGACATCAGGATGCCCGTGCTCGACGGGGTCGGCGCGACCCGGGAGCTGGCCCGCACCCTCCCCTCCTGCCGAGTCCTCGCCCTCAGCACCTTCGACATGGACGAGTACGTGGTGGCCGCGCTGCGCGCCGGCGCCCACGGGTTCCTGCCCAAGGACGTTTCGCCGGAGGAACTGGGCGCGGCGATCCGCACCGTCCACGCCGGCGAGGCGGTGGTCGCCCCGCGCCTGCTCACCCGGCTGATCTCCACCTACGTCCGGGCCCCGGTCGGCGCCTTGCCGCCGGTCGCCGACACGGGCGGGCTGACGCCCCGGGAGGTCGAGGTGTGGCGGCTGATGGCCACCGGCCTCGACAACACCGAGATCGCCCGGGCCCTGGACATCAGCCTGTCGACGGTGAAGAACTACATCACCAGCATCTTCGGCAAGCTCGACGTCCGGGACCGCGCCCAGGCGGTCATCGCGGCCTACGAGTCCGGCCTGGTCACGGCGCGCACGGGAGGCGGGTAGCGGGGGCTTTCTGCCTGCGGGCCCCTGTCGACCGCGAGCTCTACCCGCCCAGCTCCTGGACCGAGGATCGGGACCGCTGCCGCGCGGCGAAGATCCCCGACGAGCGGGAGTTCCACGCCAAGGGCCGGCTCGCCAAGGCCCTGGTCCTAGTGGGCTGTCCACGCATCGACTGGCTGTTCTCCCAGGCCCCGGCCGACGCCTGGCAGCGGATCTCGTGCGGTGCCCGCGACGCATGCTCACGATCACCGCCACGCCGACGAACGGCCACAGCCCGACCGGTTACCGAACGCGCCTCAGCGCGGAGTCGTGTCGTCGGCCTCGAACGGGCCGCCGTGGCCGGGCACGATCAGGTCCGCCGCAGCCAGCACCCGCAGCCGTGAGGCGCGCAGCAGTTCGCGGTCCGGGGCTACCGGATCGTCCGCCGGGCCGTGCGCGTGCCACCACAGGTCGCCGGCGAAGGCGACGACGCCCGAGTCCGTGCCCGCCAGCAGCGTGATGTCCTCGGGGCTGTGGCCTGGGGTGCGGATCAGGCGCAGCGAGGGGGTGAGTTCGTAGCCTTCTGCGTCCCGGTTCTTCCACCGGTCGCCCTGGTACTCCACCTTGTGGTCGTGTACCCGGGCGCGGCGGAAGAGGCCGACGTTCATGGTGTTGTCCGGGTGGTGGTGGCTGAGTACCACGTCGGTGATGTCTTCGGGGGTCAGGCCCAGTTCCGCGAGCGGGGCGAGGATGTGGTCGGGGCTTGCCACCATGCCCGGGTCGAAGATCACGTGTCGTCCTGCGTCGGAGACGTAGGAGACGGTTGCGGCGACTCCGGGGCCGGTGGATCCCACGTAGCCGGTGGTCAGGACCTTGTAGTTGGCGCTGCGGCCGAGCGGTGCGTCTGTCATGGCCTCAATCCTTCCGGGTGCGGCGGTGGTTCACGAGTGGCACTGATGCCCTTGATCGCAGGATTCGTGCCAGGTGTGCCAGACTGCGACGGTGCCGCCTTTCAAGACCGTCGCCGCGTACGCCCCTCCTGGTGTCGGCCTGCTCGCCGCCGGCATCGTCACCGAGGTGTTCGGTCCCCATGGGGCGGAGCTGTCCGGGTTCGACTTCGCCCTGTGCGCCGACCGGCCCGGACCGGTGCCGACGGACTGCGGCGTGCCGCTGTCCGTCGCGCACGGGCTGGACCGGCTCGCCGGCGCCGATCTGCTCATCGCCCTGCCCGGGACCGAATTCCGCGCACCACCGGCCCCGGCTGTGCTCGACGTGCTGAGGGCCGCGCACGAGCGCGGCGCCACAGTCGCGGCCCACTGCGTCGGCACGTTCGCGCTCGCCGCCGCCGGACTGCTCGACGGCCGTCGGGCGACCACCCACTGGCGGTTCGCCGAACTCCTCGCCGACCGCCACCCGCAGGTCACCGTGGAAGCCGGCGCGCTCTACATCGACGAAGGGAGCGTCGTCACGGGTGCCGGAGCAGCCGCGGGCTTCGACCTGTGCCTCCACCTGCTGAGGCGCGAGTACGGCGCCGCGCTCGCCAACGCCGTCGCCCGGGACATGGTGCTGCCGTCCCACCGCGACGGCGGTCAGGCCCAGTACCTGGCCGCGCCCGTCCCCGGGGACGGCCGGGACGAGCGGCTCGCCGAGGTCCTCGGCTGGGCCCGCGAGCACCTCCACGAGCCGCTGCCCGTCACGGAACTGGCCCGCCGCGCCATGATGAGCAAACGCTCCTTCGCCCGCCGCTTCACCGCCGCGACCGGCACCACCCCGCACGCCTGGCTGCGCAGCCTGCGACTCAGCCGGGCCGAGGAACTCCTCGAAACCACGGACCTCCCGGTCGAAGAGGTCGCCCGCCGGGTCGGCTACGGCAGCGCGGCCGTGCTGCGCGAGCAGTTCGTGCGGCGCCGAGGGGTGCCTCCCCGCTCCTACCGGCGCGCCTTCACCAGCACACCGAAGCGAACCGGGCAAGCCAGCGCCGGATGAGCAACGAACTCGTCCTCGTCCGCGACACCGCCCGCTGATCACCCGCCGGCCAAGCCGCCGGGCCGGCGCCTCCGGAAGCTCGAACTCCCCCGAGACCGGTACGTATCAGGGATGGCTCCGGGGCGGCTGGGGGCTGATCCCCGATGGTTGGACAGTCAGCCTCCGGCAGGTTCGAGGCATGACTTCCGAAACCTTGCCGACCGACCGCGCGACCGCCACCATGAAGGGCCGCAGGAGGCGGCTGCCGCTTGCGGGGCTGGCCTGCACCGCTCTCACCGCAGTGGTCCTGAGCACCGCTGCCCCAGCTCTCGCCGCGCCGGCCGGGCGCCCCGCAGCCGTCGCGGCGGCCTCCGAGGCCTCTCTTCCCGAGCTGAACGTGGCTGCGCTCCGGGCGGCGGTCGCAAGTGCCCCTGCCACCACGACAGCGGTGCTGGCCCGGGTCAGCGGGCCGGCCGGGCACTGGACGGGAACGTCCGGCGTCGCCGATGTGACGACGGGGGAGGCCGTGGCAGCTCGCCGGCACCGCGCTGATAGCCGGCCAGGATCGACTCAGAGGCAACGGTGGCAGTGACGGCCGGGGCACTGCCGATCCAGACTTCCGCGAAGAGACAACGCCGCGGACAACGAGCAGAGCGGATGGCCGAGCGAACGATCTGCCTCGATCCGGATCGAGGCGATCCACAGTCCCGAAGATCCATGTCCGGTCCTCCCACGGGAGCCTCGTCGGCGGACGACGTCGAACACGTTCTTCTGCAGGCCGTTGGCGTAGGTCTCGTGCTCGACGAGCTTGAGCTTCTGGGTGTCCTTGTCGGTGGCGCTGAACAGGCGCTTTCCGGCGCCGAGGAGCAGCGGGAAGACGAGGAGGTGGTAGCGGTCGATGAGGCCGGCGGGCGGCGACGAGAATGGTGCGGTTGGTTGTCCTGTGACCAGGGCTTTACGTACAGAGAAAGCGAAACCCCACCATGGATCTCGGCGTGCGCTGGAAGCTGCACGGTGACGGGCGGACGCCCGCGCCGGGGGCGGTCGTCCGCCCCGACGAACGGCTCTCCTGGCCCCGCACGGTAGGGCTCGGCGCCCAGCACGTGGTGGCCATGTTCGGCGCGAGCTTCGTGGCGCCGGTGCTGATGGGGCTCGACCCCAACCTGGCGATCATGATGTCGGGCGTCGCGACCGTGATCTTCCTGCTGGCCACCCGTGGCCGGGTGCCGAGCTACCTCGGGTGTTCGCTGTCCTTCGTGGGCGTGGCCGCGGTGATCCGGGCGCAGGGCGGCACCAGTGCGACGGTCACCGGGGCGGTGCTCGTCGTCGGTGCGGTGCTGTTCCTGGTGGGGCTCGCGGTGCAGCGGTTCGGGGCGCGGATCATCCACGCGGCGATGCCGCCGATCGTCACCGGCGCGGTCGTCATGCTGATCGGGTTCAACCTGGCACCGGTGACCGCCTCCACGTACTGGCCTCAGGACCAGTGGACGGCGCTGCTGGTGATGCTGTTCACCGGTCTGGCCGTGGTGTGCCTGCGCGGCTTCTGGTCGCGGGTGGCGATCTTCCTCGGGCTGGTCTTCGGGTACGGGATCTCCTGGCTGTTCGACCGCGTCTTCGGGAAGATCCACTCGGCGGGCCCGGGCGGGCAGCTCACCGACCACTGGCGCCTGGACCTCTCGGGCGTCGGCAAGGCGGACTGGATCGGCCTGCCGGCCTTCCACGGGCCGAGCTTCCAGTGGTCCGCGGTCCTCGTCGCGCTGCCCGTGGTGATCGCGCTCGTCGCCGAGAACGCCGGGCACGTCAAGGCCGTCGGCGAGATGACCGGCACGAACCTGGACGACAAGCTGGGCACCGCCATCTCGGCGGACGGCGTCGGCTCGATGCTCTCGACCGCGCTCGGCGGCCCGCCCAACACCACCTACTCCGAGAACATCGGCGTCATGGCCGCCACCCGGGTCTACTCCACCGCCGCCTACTGGGCCGCGGCCGGCTTCGCGCTGCTGTTCGGCGTCTGCCCGAAGTTCGGTGCCGTCGTGGCCGCGATCCCGGGCGGGGTGCTCGGCGGCATCACCGTCATCCTGTACGGCATGATCGGCCTGCTCGGCGCGCAGATCTGGATCACCGCCAAGGTGGACCTGCGCAACCCGCTGAACCTGGTGCCGGCCGCCGCGGGCATCATCATCGGCATCGGCAACGTCTCCATGAAGTTCACCGACACCTTCAGCCTCAGCGGCATCGCGCTGGGCACCATCGTCGTCATCACCGGCTACCACGCGCTGCGGGCGCTGGCGCCGGCGCACCTCAAGACGCAGGAGCCGCTGCTGGACTCGGGCACGTCCTCCTACGACGCCGAGGAAGCGGGTGGGGCGGGCCCGACGAGGTAGGCGGACCGGCCCGTGCTATGGGCCCCGGCGGAGTGACGAGCGTCACCTCCGCCGGGCGTCCGGGCCGACGGGACGGCTCCAGGCCCCGTGCGACACGGGCGGTCGGCCCGGCGGCACGGCCGGAAGGCCCGTCCGCTTCGGGACCTTCGTCGGGAATCCGGCCGACCTTCGGCCCGGTGGCGGGCCCGGTCCAGCGGGGCAACCGTGGACGGTCGCCTTCGGGCGGCGGCGCCGTCCGACCGGGCGGCGTCCGTCCTGTCGTCTACCCGGCGCACGGCGCGCGAACAGCGCCGCCGTACGCTCCGGAGGATCCCCGAGACCATGTCCCGGACCATCGACAACGCCCCCTATACCGCCTTCCACCGCAGGCTGGCCCTCGCCTGTTCCGGTGGGCCGCTGCTCGACGGCTACATCCTGAGCATCGTCGGCGTCGCCCTCATCGGGATGCGGCCCGACCTCGGCCTGTCCACCGCGGAGGTCAGCCTGATCGGCGCCGCCGCCCTGGTGGGCATGTTCGTCGGCGGCGCCCTGTTCGGCGTGCTGACCGACAAGATCGGCCGGGAGGTGATGTACACCGCCGACCTGCTGGTCATGGTCGCCTGCTCGGTGCTCTCCTTCTGGGTCGACGCGGTGTGGGCGATCGCCGTGCTGCGCTTCGTGCTCGGCATGGCCGTGGCCGCCGACTACCCCATCGCCACCTCCCTGCTGGCCGAGTGGCTGCCCGCCAAGCACCGCGGGCGCCTCCTCGGCCAGCAGATCGTCGCGTGGTACGCCGGTTCGGTCCTCGCCTACGTGGTGGGCTACCTGTTCCTGGAGCTGGCCGGTCCCGGCAGCTGGCGGTGGATGCTGGCGAGTTCGACAGCGCTGTGCGTGGTCTTCCTCGGGATCCGCCGCGGCTCCCCCGAGTCTCCGCGCTGGCTGGCCGCCAACGGGCGGGTCGGCGACGCCGTCCGCGTGGTCGAGAAGCACCTCGGCGTGCGGGTGGACGGCCGGGAGCTGATGCCCGAGGCCGTCGGCGCCGGACGGCGTCCCGGCGGGCTGCGGCTGCTGATGACCCCGCCGTACCGCCGCCGTACCCTGTTCTGCGGCCTGTTCTTCCTCTGCCAGGTGGGCCCGCTGTTCGCGATGCTGACCTTCGGCCCGCAGATCCTCTCCTCGTTCGGCATGCCGGGCGGCACCGTGATGGAGACCCTCGGCACCGGGCTGATCAGCCTCGTGTTCCTGCTCGGCTGCTACCCCGCCCTGCGGCTGATCGACACCAAGGGCCGACGCCCCGTCATCATCTGGTCGTTCGCGCTCATGACCGTCCCGCTCGCGCTGCTGGGCGTGTGGCCCACCGCGCCGGCCGCCGTCGCGCTCACCGCGCTGTGCGCGTACGCCTTCCTGTGCGGCGGGCCCAACGTGCTCGACTGGACCTACCCCAACGAGCTCTTCCCGACCGAGATCCGGGCCACCGCCGTGGGCGTGGCCACCTCGGTGAGCCGGATCGGCGCGGCCGTGGGCACCTACCTGCTGCCGCTGTCGCTGACCGGGCTCGGCACCGGCCCGACCATGCTGATCGCGGCCGGGACCACGGCGCTCGGGCTCCTGGTGTGCGTGCTGTGGGCCGAGGAGACGCGCGGGACGGCGCTGGGCGCCACGCCGACGCCGGCGGGCACGGCGGCCGTCCCGGCGCAGCGGGTGCCGCAGGCGGTGCGCTGACGACACGTGGGTCGGCGGCGTTGCCCGGGGAGCCCCGGGCAGCGCCGCCTGCGCGTCATCAGTGCCCCTGCGGGGCGGACGGGTTGAGGACCGCGCCCAGGAGGCGGTTGGACAGCGGGCTCGGGGCGGAGAAGTCGGGGCTGAGGTTGGAAATGGAGTAGACGGCGCGGATCGACAGGTCGCGGGTGGCGAACATGCCGTTGGCGTAGCCGTCGTCGTGGCCGGTCTTGCCCCAGAGCACGGTGCCGTTCGGCAGCGGGGTGGACATCAGGCCGGCGCCGAAGCAGGCCACCTTGTCGCAGGAGGTGCCGCCGACGAACGGGACGGGCTTGCCCTCGGTGTCCTTGGGCACGGCGAACAGCTCGTTCTGCTGTGCGGCGGGCAGCAGACGGCCCTGGAGGAGGGCGGTGATGAAGTGGTCCAGGTCGGCCGTGGTGGAGATCATGTTGGACGGGGTGCCGCCCTGCTCGCTGACGTCCACCGCGTCGCCCTGGCTGTCGGTCATGTAGCCGTGGAGGTAGGGGCGGGGCATCTCGGGGTCGTCCTCGGGCACCGAGGTCTGGTCGAGGTGCAGCGGTTCCAGGATCCGGCCGGTGATCTCGTCCCTGAAGGAGTCGCCGGTGATCTGCTCGATCAGCTTGCCCCCGATCCGGAAGGCGAGGGAGTTGTACTCCTGCTTGGTGCCGGGGTCGAAGTGCGGGCCGGGCCACGGGCGGTCGGCGGGGCGCAGGGTGTCCTGGATGACCTCGTCGAAGGTCCGGTAGGAGTAGCGGTCGGCGATCGTGTCGTCGACGCCGTCGGCGGGCTTGCCCTCGTCCACGTCCGGCAGGCCGCTGGTGTAGTCGACCAACTCGCGGACGGTGACCGGGGCGAAGGTGTCGGGGAGCAGGCCGGGCAGGTAGTGCTGGACGGTCTGGTCCAGGTCGAGCCGGCCCTCGGCGGCGAGCTGGAGGATGACGGTCGTCTCGAACACCTTGGAGATGCTGCCGGCGTGGAAGTGCGCGTTCTCCGGGATCTTGCGGCCGGTCTGGGAGTCGACGGTGGAGCCCGTCCACAGCCGACCCGGCTCGGCGACCCGGACGACCGCACCGGCGGCGCCGTCACCGGGCCGGGTCTGGATGGCGGCCTCCAGCGCGGCGGGGTTCAGCGGCGGGAACGCCGTCGTGGTGCCCGGACCCGCCTCGGCGAAGGCCTGGGCCCCCGACACGACGGTGACGCCGGTCAGGACGGAACAGGCCAGGCCGAGGGCGGCGGCGCGGCGGACGAGGGGATTCATGTGGCACTCCATGGAGTGATTCGGGTTGAGCTCTGGTCGCTTGGCTACGAGATCGATCGTGCTCGGCCCTCGCCCGGACGGGTATCGGGAAGAACCCTGAACGACCCCCGACCCACCGCGCCGCCGTGTCAGGGTGACCACCCATCAGCTCGCGGCACGGTTCGGCCGTCGCCGAACTGTTCCGCGCCTAGCGTGGCCCCATGACGATCTCCGAACCGTCCGTCCACGGCGTCCACGGCGTTCATGACGTCCACGGCGTCCACGGCGTCAGCTCGTACGCCGACGCCCGCGCAGTGCTCGAACAGCCCCTGCTGGTCCCCGAACCCGCCGCCGGCGCGGCGGACTCTCCCGTCGGCTCCCTGGCCTGGCTGCGCGCGACCGTCGCCCGGTTCACCGGCGACGAGCAGGTGCACGCGCGTCGGCGCGCCCACGCCGAGGCCGGACTGGCCGGGCTGGACCCGGAGCAACTCCGGCCGGCCGCAGCCGGTTCGGCGGCGGGCGCGGACGGCCGGCCCGCAGACCCCCGGCACGCGGACGACTGGCATGCCGCCGACCGGCACGCGGTCGTCCGCACCCTGGCGGAGGCGCTCGGGCTGCCGGGGCCGGACGTGGTGGCCGAGGCGGTCGTCGCCGTCTCGGCGGGGTACTTCGGCGGCCCGCTGACGCCCGTCGAGGCGAAGGCCGCCGACGAGGCCGTCGCCCTGCTGCTGGCCCACGTCGGCGACAACGGAAGCCCGGAGGCCGCGGCGCAGCGGATCGGGCTGCTGGTCCAGGCGTGCGACGCGACGGCCCGCCTGGTCGAACACGCCCGCCGCGCGACGCCGGACGGGCTGCCGGCCGGCGGCGCGGCGGGCGTCCTCGGCGAGGTGCTGCGGTACGACCCGCCGGTGCCGGCGCTGCGCCGCCGGGCGGTCGCGGACGTCCGTGTCGGGGAGCGTGAAGTCCGGTCCGGTGAGGCCGTGTTGATCGACGTGGCCACCGCCCAGCGGGACGCGCCGGACCTCCTCGTCTTCGGCGCCGGCCCGCACCGCTGCCCCGGCCGGGCCCACGCGCTGGCGCTCGCCGCCGGGCTGCTGGAACGGAACGGCCGGGCCGGGCACGTCGCCACGGCGCCTGGCGCCTGACCCGGGAAACTGGGGCGGCCAACGCCCCGCACGCAGCCCACCACCTCGTTCTCTCAGGAGTCTCAATGACCAACACCAACACCGCCGCCGCCAACGCCACTGCCTTCCGCGAGCTGCACCACCGCCCCGGTGAGCCCCTGCTGCTGCCGAACGCCTGGGACCACGCCTCCGCCGCCGCCCTGGCCGCCGCCGGGTTCCCCGCCATTGCCACCACGAGCCTGGGCGTCTCCGCCGCGGCCGGACTGCCGGACGGCACCGGCGGGACGCGCGCCGAAATGCTCCGGCTCGCCCGCAGGTTCGGCCACGGCAGGTTCCTGTTCACCGTCGACATCGAGAACGGCTACAGCGACGACCCGGCCGAGGTCGCCGACCTCGCCGCCGAGCTCGCCGAGACCGGCGCGGTCGGCGTCAACCTGGAGGACGGCCGCGCCGACGGCGGCCTCACCCCGCCGCACGTGCACGCCGCGAAGATCGCCGCGATCAAGGCGGCCGTCCCCCTGCTCTTCGTCAACGCCCGTACCGACACCCACTGGCAGCGCGAGCCGGACACCGCCGAGACGGTGTCCCGCCTGGCGGCCTACCGGGACGCGGGCGCGGACGGCGTGTTCGTCCCCGGCCTGACCGACCCGGCGGACATCGCCTCAGTGGTGGCCGCGATCCCGCTCCCGCTCAACCTCCTCGCCCCGACCGGCGGCCCGTCCCTCAAGGCCCTCGCCGACCTCGGCGTCCGCCGCGTCAGCCTGGGCGGCCTGCTCTTCCGCATCGCCCTCGGCGCGGCCGTGGACGCCGCCGTCGCCCTGCGCACGGACGGCGTCCTCCCGGCGATGCCGAACGTCCCCGGCTACGCGGCGATCCAGGCGCTCGCGGAGTGATCCCCTGACGGGGCCCGGCTCTCCGGACCGCGTCAACACCCGGCGCCCTCGGCGTGACCAGGACGGACCCAACTTGGTTGGAAAGGACGGCAATTCGTCCATGCTGTGGAGTCGGCCCGGGCACCCCGGCCGCGGGGGCCGTCGACCATCGGGTTGCCGGTGGTGGCCGCCCTGCTTCCCTGACCGTGGCCGTGGTGGCACCGTGGGGGTGACTCCGCACGATCGGAGCGTGACACGTGACGACCGTCGTCTGGCTGACCGAGGGCACCTGGCCCGCCTGTGTCGACGCCGCGCGCGAGCATTCCCCGCCCGGCGCCGACATCGTCCTGCTGTACGTGCGCGACCCCGAGGTCCCCGGGGCCGCGCACGGCGCCTTCGCCGGCCTCCTCGGCCGCGGCCATCGGCGGGAAGACTCCGATCTTCTCCCGGGCGACGGCTGGGGCGGCGACCCCGGCAGCCGCCTGGAACACCTCGCGGCCGCCTCCGGCGAACACCTCGTGCGCGCCGCCGCCGAGCGCCTCGACCTCCCCTGCACCGCCCAGGTGCGCACCGGCCGCGTCGAACGGGAGGTCGTCACCGCGTCCGAGGCCGCCGACCTCCTGGTCCTCGGCCGCGACGGCGACCGCACCCACCCCGGCCCGCGCAGCCTCGGCCCGGCCACCCGTCACGTCGTCGACCACGCCCCCTGCCAGGTCCTGCTCGTCTGGCCCTGACGGGGGACCCGCCGGGGCCCGCTGGCGGAGGTTCGGCCCGCGCCCGGCCACGCGCTCTCCCAACCGCTCCTCCGTCGGACCGAGTAGTCAAAATTCTTGACTATCAAAGTTTGTGACTGCTTCACTGGGACCAGCGACCGCACCGCGGCACGCACTCGTGAAGGAGTAACAGCCATGCACGGAACGACCACTGACGGATCGTCGCGCTTCACCGAGCAGCTCACCGCGGACAACGCCACCCTGCTGCTCGTCGACCACCAGATCGGGCTGCTCGCCGCCGTGCGCGACTACACTGTCGCCGAGCTCAAGCACAACGTGGTCGCGCTGGCGCGGGCCGCGCGCGTGCTCGGGGTCCCGATCGTGGTGACGACCACGGCGGCGGAGTCCCTGTGGGGGCCACTGGCGCCCGAACTGGCCGCGGCCCTGCCGCCGGAGCTGGAGGTCATCGACCGGAGCACGGTGAACGCGTGGGACGACCCCCGAGTCCGGGCGGCGGTCGAGGCCACCGGGCGGAAGAAGCTGATCGTCGCCGGCGTCTCCACCGAGGTCTGCCTGACCCTGCCCGCCCTCTCGGCCACCGGTGCCGGCTACGACGTGTACGGCGTCGTCGACGCCTCGGGCACGTTCAACGACACCAAGCGCACCACCGGCATCCTGCGGATGCAGCAGGCCGGGGTCATCGCCGTCGACTACGCGTCGGTCGCCGTGGAGATGCTCGCCGACAACGCGAGCCCGCTGGCCCCCGCGCTGTACGAGGCCGTGGGCATGGACTTCGGCATCCTGAACGGCCAGCTCCGCGAGGCCTACGCCAAGCAGGCCTGATCGAACAGGCCCACGCCGAACTGGCCTGATGCCGAGGGGCTTGAGACGAAGCAATCGCTGGGCACCGTCCTGCGGTGGCCGACCCGGCCGGCGCGGACCGCCGGCCGGCCGGGCGATATCGTGCACGGACCAGACCAGCGACCCGCTGCCGATCCGAAGGGGGACCGCCATGCCGGAGAACGACGCCCGTGCGACGAGCGCCGCACCGGAACCGGACCTCGGGGTGCTGACCGGCATCCTCTTCCGCGCCCTCCAGGACGAGCTCTGGCACACCATGGCCCACGAGGGGTTCGACGACCTCACCCCCCGGCACGGCGCCCTCCTCGCACACCTGCGTCCCGACGGCGTGCGCCCCAGTGAGCTGTCCCAACTGGCAGGCCTGCACAAGCAGATCATCGGCAACACCGTCGACGAGCTCGAAGCCCTCGGCTACGTCGAACGCCGGCCCGACCCCGCCGACCGCCGCGCCAAGCTCGTCGTGCCCACGGAGCGCGGCACCGCCGAGATCGCCGCCGCGCGCCGCGTCCTCGCCGCGATCGGCCGCCGCCACGCCGACGCGATCGGGGCCGAGGAGTACACGCGGTTCATGCGCTCGCTGACCCGCATCGCGCACCTCCAGCAGCGGGCCGTGCAGCAGCCCTGAGCAATGGCCCGACGTGGTCACCACCCACCCGCAGGCCGGAGAGTGAAGGAGCGCCACCGCCCGTGAAGATCGAATTCGACCCCTCGTACGCCCTGGGGGACGTCTCCGGCTCCGCCGAGGACCTGAACCTTCTGGCCCGCATGGTGGCCGAGGGGGAAGGGGTGATCGACCTCCCGTCCTCGGCCGCGACGGGCCGCCACGACCTCACGGGGGTCGAGGTCAGGGACACACCCGGCCCCGGCGTGCTGCTTCACCTGGACGCCTCGCGCCGGGTACTGGTGATCAGCGGCGACGGCCCGGCGCGGGCGGTGCTGGCCGACAACCTGCGGGAGATGGCCGAGCTCGACGACGGCGGCCACCTCCACATCGAGTACTTCCCCGACCACTTCTACCTCGCGGAGGGATCACTGGCGCTGGTGGTCAACAGCCCGCACGGGGGCATGCCCCGGCGGTGAGACCACACAGGAGCGACATCCTTCGCGGTCACTGTCGTCCGCGTCAGTCCGACGATTCGGGCGCGCGCCGGTAGCGCTCGTAGACCACGCGGGAACCGAACGTCCTGGTGTCGATCAGGTCCAGCCGGACGTCCTCCGTGACGGGCGGCAGGAAGGGCGTGCCGCCACCGACGACGATCGGGTGGCGGAACATGCGCAGTTCGTCGACGAGCCCTTGCACGACCGCCTGTGCCGCCAGGTCGGCGCCACCGACCTCGACGTCCAGGTCGGTGGCGGCGAGCGCCGCGGCGGCCTCCTCGGCCAGCGGTGCCCGGGCGAGCCGCGCGTTGCCCTCGACGCGGTCGAGCGTGCGGCTGAAGACGACCTTCGGGATCCCGCTCCACACGTCGGCGAACTCGGCCCACAGCTCGGTGCCGCGCATCGACGGGTCCGTCTCCCACGGCAGCATGGTCTCGTACAGCCTGCGGCCGCACAGCAACCCGCCGAGCTCCCTGATCTGTTCGACGTGGAAGCGGAACTGCTCCTCGCTCGGGACCGACCAGCCGAACTTGCCCTCACGGTCGGAAATGAACCCGTCCACCGAGACGCCCATCGAGTAGATCAGCATGGCTCCGAGCCTATGCCGCCCGGCGCGCTCACGCCGCTTCCAACGCGACCCCGCCCCGGCCGGGCTCCAGTGCCGCCGAGGCCGGCCGCGCCGACCGGTCAGGGCCGACCAGCCAGGGCCGACCTGTCAGGCGCCGGCGGCGAGGGCCTCGGCGAGGTCGGCGTTGGTGAGGGCGCGGCCTCCGATGCCCCCGGCACCGTCGCGGGCGTTGAGGATGTTGACCCACGACGGGGCGGTTCACGCCGCCCGCGTAGACGTCGAGGCCTTCTTCGAGCTGGTCAGGCCGGTGGTCGCGGATTCGGCGACGGGCAGCGGCTGCGCCGTCGCCGCCGTCACCATCGGCACCGGCTCGGAGGACGACGACGTGGCGCTGCGCCGGATCGCCTCGACGGCGTTCACGGCATGGGTGGGCCGCCTCGCCGAGCGGCTGTCCACCGCCGGACTCGACGCCGACACCGCGAGCGGACTGGCCGCGACCCTGATCACGCTGCTGCAGCGCGCGCACGTGCTGTGCCGGGCGGCCGGCGACCTCGCACCCTTCGAGCAGGTCGTACGGACGGCCGGCGCACTCGTGCCGGGGCTGCGACGGAACGGCTAGGAACCGCCCAGAAGCAGCCAGAGCAGCAGCGTCAGGTACGGCGTGGCCAGCGCCCCGCCGAGGCCCGCGCCGAACGCCAGCCCGAAGAGCAGGTCGGCCAGCCACATCACGCGCGTCGGCGCGATCACGCGCGACGGGTCGCGCAGGTCGTAGCGGACCTCGTTGCGCCGGTTGCCCCAGCGGACGGACTCGTCGTGCGCGGAGCCGTCGAGCGCGCGGAACAGTGCGCGGAGGTCACCGGCCTTGGCGTACGTGGCGAAATCGGGCTTGAACTCCGCCCGCACCGTCACCCCGCGCCGCCACACCCGCCAGCGCTTGACCGGCTGGACCACCCGGAGGGACAGCCCGATCAGCCAGAGGCCGGCCGCCGCCATCGCCCAGGCCACGAGCGTGACCCAGCCTCCGGCCAACAGGGCGACCGGCACGGCGAGCGCCGCGTGCCCGATCTGCACGCGGACGAGCGGTGACGAGGCGCGCAGGGCCCGGGCCGTCCGCCGCATCGCCCTGACCACGGCGGGCGGCGGCGTGACGTCCCGGATCGGCGGGCGGTCGCCCGGTCCGGGGCTGTCGCCGATCAGCGGCTCGATCTCGTCCGCGAGCGCCCGGGCGACCTCCGGCAGCCGGTGCCGGAGCGTCAGCGAGGTGTCGTCGAAGAGCTCGACCGTCAGCGTCCCGCCGTCCACGCCGACCCTGCGCACCCAGACGCCCGGGACGACGATCAGCTCCCGCCCCCGCTGCCAGTGCACCGCGCCGTCGGCCACCCACAGCCGGGCCCGACCCTGCACCATGATCACGCCTGATGACCTGTCAACCGCTCTGCCATCCCCCATGAATGATCATCATACGGACGCGGGGCTCCCGGCGGCTCCGAACAGCGATCAACCGAGGAAGTCCACCCGGTCGATCAGGCCCTCGCGGACCCGGTAGCCGACCAGCACCCGGACCGGGTCGTCCTTGATGCCGTGGGCGATCTCCCGATCCACGACCCACTCCCCCTCGGTCAGCCGCCCGACGATCTCGGCCCGGCACTGCGCCTTCGCGAACATGCCCGCGTACACCTCGCGCAGCGCCTCGCGCCCGTCGAGACGGCTGCCGTCGCGGCGGTTGACGGTGACGTCGGGGGCGTAGGTCGCCAGGAAGGCGTCCAGGTCATGGCTGTTGTAGGCGGCGAGCTGGCGTTCGACGACGATCTCCGGAGTGGTCATCGGACGATCATGCAGTGCGAGCTGCCGTTCGTCCAGGGACGACCGGGTGACCGTTCGTCTCAGACGTACTGGAGCAGCGGGAAACCCAGGAAGCCGTCGAGGCCCGCCCACTCGAACACGCAGACCGCGGCCACGACGTCCGCCTCCGCCCTCACCCCATCCCACACGCCGCCGCGCCGCTCCCCCACCACATCGCCGCGCGCGGACACCGCCTGGATCCTGAACCCCTGCGTCCGGAACCGGATCGCCCCGCCCGCCATCGACAACACGACGGACCGGCCGGACGGCAGCAGCGAGCGCTGCCCCCTCACCGTCATGCCGGCCCCGGCGAACTCCCCGTGGACGGTCTTCGCCACCCGGCGCAGCGCCGGGCCGCCCGGATTGCCCATGTCGTGGAGGACGAGGACGTCGTTCCCGCCGATGCCGACGGTCCACTCCTCCCAACCCTCCCACTGGCCCTCGACACCACCCCGCGTCGCCCGCGCCCGGTGCAGGAGCACCTCCCCCAACGGGCTCCGGGCGCGCGCATAGAGGCGCCGCTCCTTGGCGGGGTCGCGCCAGTCGCCGGAGCCGACGACCCTTTGGAATTCCACGTCATCCACCCGAACTTCTCGAAGGTCTCCACTCACGGCGAGACCATGGCCAGAGCGTCATTCCACCCCACGACTCGACGAGCCCACCCGGCGGGCCCCCTTCGGTGCGGCTGTGGGCGACCCCCAAGGGGCTGCCCCTCTTCAACGGAACAATCCCGTAGCGGGGATCACGACCGGCCTGCGCGTCGCGATGAACGGCGACGAGGCGGACCGAATCGCCGTTGCCACAGGGTTCTTCGAATCACTGCTGAACGCCTGGGACGACGGGTTCGGCCTCGCATCGGTCCGGCCGGCCGTCGGGCCGGAATCACGCGCCTACTGCCGTGCCTGGAACGACTTCGGGGGCATCGAGTCGCCCGCCTGGATGTGATGAGCCGATTCTGTGACGGCCCGGCGGTCAGCGCTCGTCGACGGCGTAGCCCAGGCTCCGGGCCTGCTCGGCGACGGCGGTGAAGTCCGCGGTCGCCGACAGGGCGGCCACCGTTCGGCGGGTGAGCGGGGCGCCGGTCAGGACGGCCTGGACGGCTTCGTGGTCGATGTCGCGTTCGTAGTAGTCCCCGGCCCAGTCGGTGTACGCCTCCGCCGTGCCGTCCGCCACCAGGCCGAACAGCCAGTCGGCGCCGTCCGATTCGTCGTCGGCGAACTCGACCGGGCCGCTTCCCCACCCCTCCGCGCCCGTCCCGTGCCACGGGATGCGTTCCGTGCGTCCGCCGGTCCTGTGTCCGGCCCGGTGAGGGCTACCGCTTCCAGGGGCGGGCGAACTCGTGCAGGGCTGCCACGGCCGCGGGTGCCAGGGTGTGGTCGTTCACCGGCGTGCCGGCCGGGTGGAGGAAGTGGTCGACGCCGTCGAGGGTGCGCAGGCCGGGGCCGGTGGTGCGGGCACGGGCGAGGGCGGCGAGCAGGGGCGGGGTGGTCGCGCAGGGGACGTTGGTGTCGGCGGTGCCGCACGTGACGGTGACCCGGGTGCCGGGGCGAAGGGCGCGGGCGACGTCGGGCGGGTAGACGGCGTCGTCGCTGCGCACGAAGCGGGCGTTGTTCGGGCCGAACAGCGCGTTCAGGAGGGCGGCGAGCGGGGGCAGCAGCGTGCTCGTGTCGGCCGGGCGGCCGGCCCGGAAGTCCGCGATCGCGGCGCTCACGCCCGTCTTGTTCGCCTCGGCCTGCGCCGCGGTCACCTGGCCGGCGGCCACGGCCTGGTCGAGCTGGCCGGCGACCTGGGCGGCGAGGAGGTCGAGCAGGCGAGCGTCCTGCGGGGCCAGCAGTGCGAGACCGGCCGGCGCGGGCCGGACCGTCCGGGCGACGAGGAGGGCCTGCAGGCCGCCCTCGCTGTGGCCGACGAGCAGGAGGGCGTGCGGGTCGGCCTCGGGCTGGTCGCGCAGGGTGGTGTAGGCGGCCGCGGCCTGGCGGGTGAAGGCGTCGAGGTCGAGCCGGCCGGGGTCGCCCTGGTAGGCGCCGGGGCCGGTGCGGCCGGTGAAGTACTTGTCGAAGCGCAGCGTCATGACGCCGTCGCCGCCGAGGGTGTCGGCGAGTTGGGCGAGGGTGCCCGGGGTCAGTGCGGGCGGCTCGTCGCCGTTGCGGTCGGTCGGCCCGCTGCCGGGGAGCAGCAGGGCGGCGGCGAGACGGTGTCCGGCGCGGTGGGCGGGGACGTGGAGGGTGCCGTAGGCAGTCGTGCCGTCGGCGGTGAAGCGGATCTCGTGGTCGGCGGCGGGGACGAGCCCGCCGCGGTCGGCCGCGGTCGCGGCGGGTGTGCCCAGTCCTGCCACGGAGACTGCGGCGAGCAGGACGGCCGTCGCCAAGGTACGCCAACGCATCTGTGTTCTCCCGAGAGTTGAGGTGTGGTTCAGCGGCCGATCGGTCGCCTGACCGTCACGAGGGCGGCCGGCTCCCCAACCTACGTGAGACTCTCGTGGATGCGGCGGCGCGGGCCGTGCTGCCGGTCGACCGGCGGGAGCGCCGGGGCCGTGGCCCGAATGCGACGCCGGCGGGGCCCGGCGGTCCTCGGCCCGCAGGTCCACTGGCATCATGAACGCCCGGTGGCGGTCGGCCGGTTCGGGGAGGGAAGGGCAGGGGACGGGATGCCGTTTCGGTTCCACTTCACGGGCGAGGACCTGGCCCGGACGCGCGTGGCCGGGAGCGTGGCTCCGATGATGGAGCTGAACGCGGCCCTGCGCGTCCTGCAGGACCGTGGCCAGGACGTGCGGTTCGGGGCGTGGCGCCGCGAGGTCCGGGGCCGGCTGGGGCCGCAGGCGCGGATGCTCCTGGACCTGGTGCCGTCGCACGGGCTGTCGCCGGGGTTCCTCAACCCGACGGGCACCCGGAGCGTCGCGGAGCTGCTGGAGGCCGTCGCGGCCACACCTGGCCGGCGGATCCGGGAGGACCTCGCCGAGGTGGCGGCCGTGCAGCCGGTCCCCGGGTGGGCCCGGGCGCTGGGCGAGGACCGGGAGTTGCTGGGCCGGCTGGTCGGGGCGCTCGGCCACGTCCACGACGTGCTGCTCGCGCCGTACCGGGCGCCGGCGGAGGACCTGCTCGCGGCCGACCGGGCGGCCCGTGGGCGCGACCTGCTGGAGGGCGGGGTCCAGCGGCTGTTCAACCAGCTGCTTCCGTCGCGCATCCGGTGGGAGGCGCCGGTGTTGAGCGTCAAGATGTTCTCGGGGTTGGACGAGGACATGCACCTGGACGGCCGGGGGCTGCTGCTGATCCCCTCCGCGTTCGTCACGGGGGCGGCCGTGGTGTTCCCGGAGGGGAGGCCGCAGCCCGTGCTGCTCTACCCGGCTCACCAGCCGGACGCCGTACGGCCGTTGGGATCCGCGTCGGCGCCGACGTCCGCGGCGCTCACGGCGCTGCTGGGCCGTACCCGCGCGGCCGTCCTGCTCGCCATCGCGGAGCAGGACGGCTGCACGACGGGCGCGATCGCCTCCGCCGTCCGGATCTCGGCGGCCAGCGCGAGCGAGCACGCGACGGTGCTGCGGGCGGCGGGGCTGATCTCGACCCTGCGGGACCGGACCACGGCGATCCACTCCCCCACGACGGCCGGCCTCACCCTCCTCGGCGCGGGCGCCGCCTGACGCCTGACACCTGACGCCGCACGGGTGCCCGGGGCGGCGGCGGCCGGAGACCACCCCCGTCGGCCTCCGACCGGCGCGGCCCCGCCCCGGTGCTCCCATCGTCCCGAGAGTGCCGCGGCGCTGTCGCCGTCCTTCGGCGTGGGCCGAAAAAGGACGGATCCGCAGCCGACTTCAGGAGGCCGTCACGCGCAGACCCGCGAGCAGCGTGCCGCCGTCGGGGGTCACGGCCAGGACGCGGCCGCTGCGGTGCCACAGGGTGACCGCCCCCGCGTGGTGGCGGATGCCCACCGGGGTACCGGCCGCGCCCGGGAACCTGGCCGTGAAGGCGGGCGTCGCGCCGGAGCCGGCACCGGCGCGGACGTGGGCGCCCGTCGCGTCCGTCGCGGTGTACGCCCACCACGCGCCGTCGGTACGCGCCTCGCCCTCGCCGTCCACCTCCAGGGAGACCGATCCACTCTCGCCGGTCCAGCGGAGCGCGCCCGGCCCGACGCTCAGCAGACGGCCGTTGGCCAGCGGCTGCGCCGCGACCCGGTCGTCCTCCTCCAGTCCCAGGCGACGGCGCAGTTCCCAGCCGGGCTGGTCCCAGCGCCAGAGTTCGGCCCGGCCCGGCGTGCGGCCGTCGGAGCGGGTGCGCACCAGCGCGGCGCAGCTGGTCGCCGAGCGCACCACTGGGCCCGACAGCCGCTGGTCGTGGCCGAGTTCGCGCCACACGACGGTGGGACGCGGGGTGTGGGTGTCCAGGACGGTGATGCCGTCGTCGTCCGCCGTGAGCAGGTGGCGGCCGTCGAAGGACGGGACGATCTGGCGGGTCCGCAGCGTCGTCCACCGGTGGAGGGTGCGGGTGGCGAGGTCGAGGCGGACGAGTTCGTGGACGTCGCCGTAATGGGCGACCAGGAGCGCGGTGCCGCCGTGGTCGGCGACCACGAGCTGGTCGGCGGGCACGTCCCAGCGGGCCCGGGTGCGGCCGTCGGGGGCGAGCAGCCGGACGCCCGCGTGCCCGCAGGCGACCAGGACCGAGCCCGAGCCGAGCCGGACGGCGTCGAGGACGGGGAGCGTGCCGGGGCGGTCGGGGGCGGTCAGGTGCGGTACGCCGGCCACGCTGCGCTCGGCGCGGCGCAGGCGGGGCAGGTCGACGGCGGCGAACGGGTCTGCGCGCTTCAACAGCCGCTCGTGGAGCAGGTGTTCGGTGTGCGCGTCGCGCGTGCCGTCCGGCCGGCCGAAGCCGCCGGCCCGGATGACGGCGCGGAGCGCGGCGGTGGTGAGCTCGCGGTCGACGGCCGGGTCTGCGGCTGGGAGGTCGGCGAGGGCGGCGGCGAGGGCGAGGCTCCCGGCGGCCTCGTCGCCGCCGTCGAGGAGGGCGCGGGCGAGTCGACGGGTGGCGTCTCCCGCGCCGAGGGCGAGCAGGTGGGCGAGGGCCCGGCCGCGGACGGGCCCGCCGAGGGCGACGGCGTCGCGCAGGTCGGCGGCAACGGTCGGGCGCAGGACGGGGTCGGGCCAGGCGGCGGCGACGGCGCCGAGCCGGTCGCCGCGGGAGCGGCAGTGCTCGACCCAGGCGGTGCGCAGGTCGCGGGCGGCGGCCCGGTCGGTGTCGGCGAGGCGCTCGACGGCGCGGGCGAAGGCGCCGCGGCGGTGGGCGGTGCGGACGGCGCGGTCGCGGTCGCCGGCCCGCCACCAGAGGCGGACGATCAGGTGGGCGGCGAGGCGGCGGCCCTCGGCGAGTTCGGCGGCCTGGGCGGCGCGGTCGCGCCGGGCGAGCAGGGCGACGGCTTCGGCGGGGGCGTCGAGGAGGTCGGCGAGGACGAACGCGGCCTCGTCGATCCGCCCTTCGCCTTCGAGGGCGCGGGCGGCCTCGCGGTAGAGGTCGGTGAGGTACTGGTGGACCGTCGGGCCGCTGATCGGACTGGCGACGAGCGGGCCGTCGGCGAGCCGCGGGGTCGGCCTGAGGGCGCCGGTGAAGCGGCGGGGCAGGCGGCGGCCGAACCAGACCGGCTGGTCGCGGGAGCCCGCGGCGGCGAGCCGGATGGCGTCGCGCAGGGCGTCTTCCCAGCGGCGCTGCTCGAATGCCCGGGTGAGGTCGCGGAGGTAGCGCAGGTGGCGGCGGTGGAGCGCGCCGGAGGTGGACGGCGTGCGGCGGGCGCCGCGCGGCCTGGCCGTGCTGCGGGCGGCAGCACCGCCGGCCGCAGCGTGGGCGGCACCGGCCGACCGCGCCTGGCGCCGGTCGTGCAGGACGAAGCCCAGGAGGACCGCGGCGGCGCCGCCGACGGCGAGCAGGAACGCGCCGAGGTGGAAGCCCCTGCGGGCGATCAGGTTCGAGAAGGGGATCGCGGCGATCGCGGCGACCAGGAACACCGCGGCAGCGGCGACCCACCCCTCGTTGGAGCGGTCCGGGCCCGGCGCCGTACGGCGGCGCGCGCGGTCGGTCGACTCGGAGATCCCGGCGGCCGTGCGAAGGTCCACGCCGGGCGCCTGCGGGACGTCCTCCCGGACGGTCTCGGGCACGACCGGGGCACCGACCACGCCGAGCCGGTGGAGGGTGAGTCCGGACAGATCGAGCCAGTCCTCTGGCCTCAACTGCGGTAGTGAATTGATGATATGACGCTCAATCACACCGGCAGCATGGAGCAGGAGTTCACCGGGAGCCGCGTTCTCGTCACCTCGCAGCCCGACGGCCTCCAGCCCGCCGCCGACCGCGCGAAGCGGCTCCCCCGGAGCGCCGTCGACCCGGATCGGCGTCGGCTCGGGAAGCGTGAAGAGCCAGCGGCCGTCCGGAAGTTCGCGCAGCTCGGCGCCCGGCCGCCAGGCCGTGAGGACGCGGTCGGCGGCCTCGGCCGCACCGATCACGGGGGCGTCGAGCACGAAGCCGGACGCGTGGATGACAGGGCTCATTCGTCGTTCTCGATCGAGAGGAGGGTCTTGCCGGTCGCCGCATTGCCGGCCCTCAGCCGGCCCGGCCGGGGCTCGGCCGCGATCATCGGCCAGCGCGGGTGGACGGCGGGCACCGCGGGCCCGCCGGAGAAGTCCGTGAGCGTGCGGACCTGGCCTTCGCGGACGGCGCGGACCAGGTGGGCGTCGCGGGTGCACGTGAGGAGCACGGGCGCACCGGACTCGTCCTCGATGATCGCGATGACATCGCCGCCGCCGGGGAGTTCGAGGTAGCGGCGCTCGCCCTTCCGGGTGCGGATGTCCCACCCGAAGTCGTCCTCGGACCACGCGAGCAGCCCGCCCGCGCCGTGCACGAGGTACTCGCACTCGGCCACGCCGGGCGGGAGCTCGCCGTCGAACAGCCGCGGTTCCCGGGCCCGGACGAAGGGCCGGCCGCCGGCGGTCGACACCACCGGCCCGTCGAGGGTGACCCGGCCGCCGGGCGCGATCCGTCGCCAGTGCCCGGCCAGGGGGACGACGAGGTCCTCGCCGTCGCGCACGAGCGGCAGGACGGGCTGGTGCGCGAGCGCGGGGAGTGCGGTGGCGTCGAGCCCGAGGTCGGCCAAGTCGACGTCGTAGCGGCCCGGTTCACCGAGGCGACTGCCGCTGACGTGGAGGAGGAGGCGGCTCCGGTCGACGTAGTAGACGAGCAGGCGCCGACCGGTCCGTCCGGCGGCGACCACCTGTCCGCGCAGTTGGTGGCGGCGCGGCCGGGCGCTCCCGGCGAAGTGCGCCGTGCTCGGCGGCAGCCGCACCGCGAGCAGCACGGAGGCGTCCCGGCCGCGCGCGAGCAGCGTCGCGGAGTCCGTGGTGAAGGCGGGCAGCGCCCCGGTGCCGCCGGGGAGCGGCGCGAAGACCACGCCGCCCCGACGGAACTCGGAGCCGCGCAGCGCCCGGACGGCGACGGCCCCGGTGGGCAGCAGGAGTTCGGCCTTCGGTCCGCCGTCCACCCGGATCGCGACGCGGGTGGCGCCGTCGGCGGTCCAGCCGGTCTCCTCGGTACTCAGCACGCTCTTGCGCGACGGCAGTTGCTCGGCCAGGCGCGGCGAGGCGAGCAGCCAGGCGCGGTCGCCGTCGGCCAGCGACTCCTCGGCGCGGCGGACGTCCTCGGGCGTCGGGTCGGCGTGCCGACGGGCGACGAGCCAGCGTGGCAGCACCTCGGCGAGGTCGCCGCCCAGCAGCCGGCCGGACGGGTCGCCGAGCACGCCGACCAGCAGTTCGGTGCCGCGGGCGACGGCCCGCCGGTGCAGCACCAGCAGGACGGCGAGCTGGACCAGCCGGCCGGCGCCCGCCTGGGCGGGGCCGGTGTCGACCAGGGCGACGACCCGGCCGCGAACGGTGTCCGTGGTCGACTCGGGCGCGAGGTGCAGCAGTTCGCGGTCCGCGTACCGGCGCAGGAACTCGTCCGGGGCCTCGTCGGCGAGCAGCCACTCGGAGGGCAGCAGCTGGTCCGGGCGCCCGGTGCGTGCGAGGCCGCCGTGGCCTTCGGGCGTGCCGAGGACGCCGACGGTGCTCTCGTACCCGCCGATGATGGCGTCCAGGCGGCGCAGCAACGGATCGAGGGCATCGGCGAGTTGGGGGCTGATGGCGCCGAGCGAGGCAGCCCGGCCCACGGACTCGGCGGACGGTCGGACGGTCATCGCTCCCCCTCACCGCGCGCGACGGACTCCAGCGCCGCTTGAGAACTGATGGCGCCGAGCCAAGCGGCCCGGCCCACGGACTCGACGGACGGACGGGCGGTCATCGCTCCCCCTCCCCGCGCGCGACGGACTCCAGCGCCGCTTGAGAACTGATGGCGCCGAGCCAAGCGGCCCGGCCCACGGACTCGACGGACGGTCGGACGGTCATCGCTCCCCCTCCCCGCGCGCGACGGACTCCAGCGCCGCCGGGTCCGTCCCGGGCGGTGGCCGGTCGGCCACCAGCGCGTGCCCCGGCACCAGGACGCACAGCTGCCCCTCACCCGCCCCGAGGGCGGCGCGCCACAGGGCGGCGGCGGGCTGCGGCCGCGCCGTGGTCGGTACCAGCAGGTCACCGTCGAGCCCGAGGTAGCGGGCGCCGGGGGCCCACGGCAGGTCCTCGGTGGCGCCGAGCACGAGCAGGGCGGTGGCGTCCGCGGCGACACCGAGACGGGTGCCGGCCAGGAGGCGTTCGCGGGTGGCGGCGGCGAGTGCGGGGACGTCCTCGCCGAGCGCGAGCACGGCGGCGGCCGGCAGCGGCGGCTCACGGCGCTCCCAGCGGAGTGGGACGGGCGTCGGACGAGAAGCGTCAGCCGGCACGTGGCGGTCGTCGCCCGTCAGGCGGGGGTCGTCACTCGTCATGCGACGGTCGCCGCCCGTCATGCGGCGGTCGTCACTCGTCATGCGAACGTCGCCCGTCATGCGGGGGCGACCGCGGCGACCAGGCCGGCGCGTATGCCGGCCAGCGCTCCGGGCAGGTCGGCCGCAGCGAAGCCGGCGTCGATCTCACGCAACACGGCCTCCAGCCGTAGCCGCGAGTCCCGACCGTCGGACAGTCCGGCGTGCTCGGCGAGCAAAGCGGCGCCCGTGCGCACGAGCCGTTCGGCGCGCGCGGCGGTGCTGCGGGAGAGCTCCTCGGCGGTGTGCGCCAGGCTGCGGTTGGCGGCGCCGTCGATCAGGTCGGCGAGGGTCTCGCGGGCGAGCGCCTGGGTGTCGGCGGTGGGCGCGACCAGCGGCAGCACCCACAGGTCGCGCGCGGAGGCCGTGGTGCGCCCGTCGAGGACGGCGGCCGCCGCGACGAGGTTCTGCGAGCGGACCGCCCGGCGGTCGCTGATCGGGACTCCCGCCGCCCGCAGGCGCCGCAGCGCCGTGCCGAGCAGCGGGGTGACGGCGTCCAGGTCGCAGGACCGGGCCGCGGCGGCGAGCCGGTCGAGCGCGCCGAGCAGCCTCGCCGGCCGTTCGGGTGCGGTGTAGGGCCGTCGGCCGGCGGTCAGCAGGTCCTCCAACTGCCCGTCGGGGACGGGCTCGACGAAGACGCGCGCGAGGAACCGGTCCGCGAAGGCGGCGAGGGCCGGGTCCTCGGGCAGGTGGTTGGCGGCGCCGACACACACCCGCAGCGGGCTCGCCAGCACCGTCCGGCCGCGCCGGAACACCCGGTCGTTGAGCAGGCCGAGCAGGGTGTTGAGCACGGCCGTCGAGCCGAGGAAGACCTCGTCGAGGAACGCGAACTCGGCCTCGGGGAGCATCCCTTCGGTCGCGAACTCGACGTGGCCCTCGCGCAGCCGGCGCAGGTCGACCGGGCCGAACAGCTCGTTGGGCTCGGTGAACCGGCCGAGCAGGTACTCGAAGTACCGCCCGCCCAGCTGCCCGGCGACCCGCCGCACCGCCTCGGACTTCGCCGTCCCGGGCTCGCCGATCACCAGCACGTGCTCCCCGGCGACGGCGCACAGCGTCACGACCTCGGCGACCGTCCCCCGGCCGACCAGCCCTTGCCCGGCGGCGGCCGCCGCGGCGGCGACCAGTTCGGCGTCCGCCGCGGTCGACCCGGCGGCGGCGGACGCTCCCGGGCCGCCCCGCCCGTCACCGGCGAAACCGGACGCGATGTCGGAATCGGGCGTCGAAGTGGCCCGGGATGCCCCGGGGGCATAGCGGGTCGGGGCGGGACGGGACGTCAAGGCGTCGGCGGCGTCCGTGGCATCAGCGGTGTCGGTGGCGTCGGTGGCGTCGGTCACGAGCACGGGAGTCTACGGGTGCCCCGTTCGCGCCCACCAGCGGGTTTGGCGCCGCTCGGTTCCGCGCCCGCCACGAAGGCTCCGGAGCCCGATCACCCGATCCGGCTGAGCCGGGCCCGCGTCGCCGGATCGCCCCCGACGGACGGGACCGCGGCCGGGCGGTCCGCCTCGACCCGCTCCGGCCCGGCGAGCAGGATCGTGCGCTGCAGCCGCCGCAGGCCGGCCGAGGGCTCCATGCCCAGCTCCCGCACCAGGGTGTTCCGCAGCCGCTGGTACGCCTCCAGCGCCTCGCCGCGCCGCCCGGAGCGGTGCAGGGCGAGCATGTACTGGCCGTGCAGGCTCTCGTGGGTGCGGTAGCGGTCGACCAGGACGGTCAGCTCGGCGAGCAGGACGCGGTGGCGGCCGAGCCGCAGGTCGGCCTCGATGCGCTGGTCCAGGGCGCAGAGCCGGGTCTCCTCCAGGCGTTTGGCCTCGACGGCGAGCTGGCCGCCGAGCGGGACGTCCGCGAGGGCCGGGCCGCGCCACAGGGCGAGGGCGTCGGCCAACTGCCGGGCCGCGAGCGCGTGGTCGCCGCCGTCCATGGCGCGGTAGCCGAGGCCGGCCAGGCGCTCGAACTCGTGGAGGTCGACGGTGCCGCCGCCGGTGTTGAGCATGTAGCCGCCGGGCGACGTCACCAGGACGTCCTTCGCGCACGTGGCGGCGCACGGCTCGTCGGCCTGGGCGAGCGCCTTGTCGATCAGGTCGCGCAGTTGCAGCACGTAGGTCTGGACGGTCGTGCGCGCGCTGCGCGGCGGGCGGCCGGACCACAACTCCTCGGCGAGGACGCCCGCCGGGACGACCTGGTCGGCCCGTAAGGCCAGCAGCGCGAGCACCTGCCGCGGTTTGGGCGCAGAGGGCACCACCGACTCCCCGCACACCCGGACCCCCAAAGCCCCCAGCACCCGGATCTCCACGATGACCACCCCACATCCAGACGCGTCGGCGGCCCCGACGGCCACCGGTCGGCCGAGCACCCGTCAGCCGGACGGCAGGGCACCCACCACCATCCAAAAACAGGGCGGACGGTTTGTCAATGGAAAACCGACCAAGCTGTTTGTTTTATGCCGAACAATTCGCCACCCGAAGATCGACGGAGACCAACAGGGACCGGCGGGGACCGACCGAACCCGACGGGCGGAGGCCTCAGCCGGCGTCCGCGCCGCCCGCGGCGTCCGTCCCCTCCGGCGCTCCTGACGTCGCATCGGCCGCATCCGCACCGGCCGCCGCCCGCGCCGCCACCTCGGCCGCCACCCTGGCGCCGCGGTCGGGCGCGAGGTCGAGCGTGGCCAGCACGCCGGGCATCGCGATGCTCGGCATGACGAGCCGGTAGAGCCCGGACACCCGACGCTCCAAGTCCGCCCGCCCGGTGAGCTTCTGGGACTGGATCTGCACGCCGGTCCACGCTCCGGTCAGCAGCCAGGCGGTCTCGGCCGGCACCACGTGCGGCAGCAGTTCACCCTGCTCCTTCGCTGCCACGAGCACCTCCTCCAGCCGGCTGATCCAGCCCTGGAAGGCGCCGCCACGGAGATCGCCGAAGACGTCCTGGCCCAGCGAGAGCCGCGCGCCGGCGCTCAGGAGCGCATCCCGCGGCATCAGGTGCGCCACCACCATCCCGGTGTCGACGAACTCCTGGAGCTTGCAGCTCCGTTCGGGCAGCGGCCCTTGGACGAACTGCTCCTCCACGACGCCGAGCGCGAGGTCGCGCTTCGAGGCGAAGTGGAAGTACAGCGCCCCGCGCGTCACGCCCGCGCGCGCGACCACCTCGCCGATGGTCGCACCCTCGTAGCCGAACTCGTCGAAGACCGTCGCCGCGGCCTCCAGGATCGACCGCCGGGTCTGGACCGCCCTCTCCTGCCGCACCAACGCCACCACCCCTGAACCGTTCGGAGAACCAAACCAAACACCCTGTATCTTAGCCGTACAGGAACGGGCCGGTCCCCCTCCCCGGCGGTGTCCAGTCCGCTCGGGAACGCGGTGAAAACCGTGTGGACGGTATGGGTCGGACAGGCGACGCACGATTCGCCCGCGATCGGCCGGTACGGAACGCCGCCTCCCACTTCCCGCCGCCGTCCCGCCGGCCAAAGCGTGGTCAAATCACGCCCAAGTGTTCTTCCACCGTCGAATTGACCGCAGGTCAGGCACCCGTCCGCAAGCGCCGACGGCCTCCCGAACCCCTCGGTGCGCACCCGGAGCGACGAGATCGCAACGCTCGGTCGCCGACGAACCGTGGTCCGGACTCCTTGAAAACCAAACCGGAAGGTACGTATCTTACGAGCCCTGAGCAGCCCTACCCGCCCGCCACGGCCCTTCGGAGCGCTCCCGTGACCCAGCTTGCCTATCGTGCCCCCGCGCCCTCGCGCGCCGCCACCGGCCTTCCCCGCGGCCTCTCCACCGGGCTCTTCGCCGGCTTCTCCGACGACCTTCCGGACGACCTCTCCACCGGCATCCCCGGTTTCGGGCCCGCGCATGCCGACTCCGCCGCCGGGCTCGCCGACCGCCCGATCGGCGCGAAGCCCCGACTGACCACCACCGTCCCCAAGGAGTACGTCCACCGCGCCTGTCACGCCGAGGTCTTCCTGACCGGCAGTGAGCAGTCGAGCGACACCACGTTCACCGTCACCGCGCAGTGGCCGCGCGCCCACACCTTCTTCAGTACGCCGGACGGCACCCGGCACGACCCGATGCAGGCCGCCGAGACGATCCGCCAGACCGGGCTCTACCTCGCCCACACCCGCTTCGGCGTGCCGCTCGACCACCGGTTCATGATGTGGAACCTCGACTGCACCACCCACCCCCGGCGACTCACCATCGGCGGCACGCCCACCGACCTCACCATCGAGGCCAGACTGGAGCCGCAGCCCAGAACCCGCACGACGATCGACTTCACCCTGACCATCACCATGCGCCGAGGCCCCCACGTCGCCGCGACCGGCCTCACCCGCTTCACCACCGTCTCCGACGCGACCTACCGTCGCCTGCGCGGCGCCTGCCGCAACCCCGACACGAACCGCGCGGACGGCACTAACAGCACCGACCGCACCGACGGGCCCGGCAGCCCCGACGGCGCGAGCACGTCCGAGCGGCTCGTCCCCGCACAAGCCCCGGCCGGCCCGCCACTGCCGCCCGCCCGGGTCGGCCGACTGCGCCCCGCCGACGTCGTGCTCACCCCGTCCGACGAGCCCGACACCTGGCACCTCACGCCCGACCCGTGGCACCCGATCCTCTTCGACCACGCCATCGACCACATCCCCGGCATGGTCCTGCTGGAGGCCGCCCGCCAGGCCGCCAACGCCCTCACCTCCCCGGTCACGATCGCGCCGACCGCCATGACCACCACCTACCACCGCTACGCCGAGCACGACGCGCCGACCACCGTCACCGCGTGCCTCAGCCGCGCCGAGGACCCCGACGCACTCACCACCGTCGTGACCGGCCACCAGTACGGCGCCCCGATCTTCACCACGGTCATCACCGGCCGCCCGGAACACGGGTGAGGCTCGGGCGAGCCACGGCCCGTCCGGCCCATCCGCCGGGCGGGACGTCCACATCGTGACAACGACCGGTCCCACCACCGGGATTGGCATCGGGCGAACACCTACGCGAGGATGAGCACCCTTTGGAAGGCTGTCACCGGGAGTGCACGATGAGTGAAGTCGCTTCGCAGCAGAACGAGTTGATCAGACTCGCCGACCGCCCGGGCGGCGCCGGGAAGAGCCTGCGGGTCCTCGTCCTCGGCCGGCGCGCCCCGGTCACGCCGCTCGGACACGGCCGGCTGGACTGCGAGATCGTCGCCACCGCCGAGGCGCTGACCGCCCGGTTCGCGACGGTCCTGACGGAACAACACCTCATCGACTGGGAAGCCGCCCTGGAGCGGCTCTCCCGCCGGGAGGCGGTCCGCTGGCTCGACGAGGAGCACGGACCGGAGCTGCGGGTCGAGCCCGGCCGGCCCGGCGGGGTCTGGGTCACCGTCTCCGACGCAGAGGACTCCGGCGTGACCCTGCGCTTCATCCTCTCCCTAGCCCCCGGCTGGCTGGAGGAGCAGCACGCCCTCCTGAAGATCCTCCGGGAGGGCTGCCCCGTCGAGGCCGTCGTGCACTCCCCCGACGACAACGACGCGCAGTAGGAGAGCAACTCCCGTTTCCTCGTCCTCAGTTGTGCGCGGCCGGCGCGAGCCTGCGCAGCGATCGGTCGGGCAGGACGAGCGCGAGCAGGAGGGCGGCACCGCCGAGCATGAACAGCGCGAGGTGGTGCAGCCCCGCAGTGGTGGCGCCGTGGGGGAAGAACGCGGCATTGGCCGCGGAGGCCGCCATCGCGCCGAGGTACGTGAACGTGCGGAGCAGGCCCGCCGCGGAGCCGATCCGGGCCGGGTCGGCCTGGTGGTAGAGGGCGGCCTGGTTGGCCAGGCCGATGAGCCCCTGCGGGATCCCGGCGAGTATCCCGACGGCGACCAGCAGCCAGATTCCGCTCCCGGTTCCGACCGACAACATCGCCGAACACGCGGCGAGTTGGAGGAAGGAGCCGACGACCAGCTTGCCCCGGACGGCCGTGCTGCGGCCGGTGGCGGCGGAGACGGCGAGGGCGGCGCCGGAGAGCGGCAGCAGGACCAGTCCGGCGGCCGAGGGCGTGAGGCGGCGGCCTTCCTCCAGCCACTGGGTGTAGCCGTAGAGGAAGGCGTAGGAGGCGGTGTAGCCGAGGAGTTGGCGCAGGTAGGTGACGATCAGCGGGCGGTTCCCGGCGAGCGTCCGCAGATCGATGAAGGGGTCGCGGACACGCAACTCCCGTGCGGCGAAGGCACAGGCGATGGCGACGGCGGCCGCCGGCAGGTACCAGTGGGCGGCCTGCGGCTTCATGAGGAAGAGCATCAGGGCGACGAGCATGGCGGCGAAGAGCGCGATCCCGGTGCCGTCCAGGCGGGCGGAGGTGCGCCGCGCGCGGGCCGGCCGCCTCGGCAGGCGGGCCGCGCCGAGCACCAGGCAGGCCAGCGACAGCGGCACGTTGACGGCGAAGACGGCCCGCCAGCCGCCGGCGCCGATCAGCAGCCCGCCGAGGGTGGGGCCGATGACGGCGACCGTCTGGTTGGCGACGGCCAGCGCGGTGAGCACGCCCGCCGGGCTGTCCCGCCCGGTCCGCGCGGCCTCGCTGCGGGTGAGGTGCATCGCGGCGGGATAGGCGGCCGACGTGCCGAGGCCCAGCAGCACGCGGGCGGCGATCAGCAGCCCGAGTGAGGGGGCGAGCGCGCCCAGCAGGCCCGCGACGCCGACCAGTGCCGTCCCGGCGAGGTAGAGGCGACGGGGCCCGTGGGTGTCGACCAGTCGCCCGATCACGGGCTGGCCGACGGCGGTCGCGAGGTAGAGCGCCGAGACGAGCCAGGCCGTCTCCGCGGGCGGGGCTCCGAAGGCGGTGCCGATGGGCACCAGGGCGACGGCGATCATCGAGGAGTTGACCGGGTTCAGCACCGAACCGAGGACCATCGGGGCGATCAACCGCCGGTCGAACTCCCCCTCCCGGCCCGGCCGTTGTCCACCGCGGGGTAGCGACCGGATCCGGGCGAGCAGGGCCGGCGCCTCCGGCACGGTGACGCGCTCGGCGGACTCGCCGACGTCGGCAGGTATCTCGTTCACTCCGTCCACGGTAGGTCCATCAGCCTTGACTGTCCAGCCTTGCTGTACAGTTTCACTGCGCAGTTTTGCTGCACAGTTTTGCTGCACAGTTTGCCCACCGGAACCGTCCGCCCCCGGGCAACCGTCCCCAACCCCCTCGACCTCACCCGCTCCGGCACGACGGGCGACGCCCGATCCGCCACCCTCGCCGGCCGGAAGGACGACGGAACCGCCGCAGCCCGTTTCGGCGTTGGTGAGGACGGGAGGGAATCGACATGACAAGGAAGCCGTACCGGATCACCATCGCCGCGGTCGCACTGCTCGCCGCCGCCCCGCTGTTCACCGCGTGCAAGAACGCCGACCAGGCGCTCGACTGCGGGAAGCGGGCCATCAGCGTCACCGGCGACGTCCAGGACCTGGCCGACTCGGCGGTCAACGTCGGGCAGATCACCGACGACAGCAAGCGGCAGCACACGCTCGACGCCCTGAAGAAGATCAGGGACGACGTCAAGAAGGTCCGCGAGAGCGGCAGCGACGGCAAGCTCGACAAAGCCACCGACAAGCTGTCCAAGACCATCGACGACGCCCAGAAGGCCGTGAACGACGGCAAGCAGCCCGACGTCGGCGCCATCGTGAGCGCCGCCGCCGACGTCACGACGGCCTGCGGCTCGTCCTGACGACCCGCGCCGACGAACACGCCGGGTGCGGCGGCAGCCCGCCGCCCACCCGGCCTGTCGCCGCACCCGGCCCCCGGCGAGGCGGTAGGAAGGGACACCGGGGCCGCACCGCCCAGCGCCCCACCCGCAGCGCCTGTCCACGGAGGCACCAGGTGAACCACCCGATCCTCGCCCAGATCCAGCGGTTGCGCGCCGAACTGGCGCCCGGCGACACCGCCCCCGCCCTCGTCACGGCCCTCGCCGACGGCCGGGCCCCGCTCACCACCCTCGCCGAACTCGCCGCCCAGCAGCACCGGATCATCACCTCCGACCGGCGCAGCCTGCTCCTCCTCGCCACCCGGTGCGCCGACCGCCCGGCGGGCGCCTGGTTCGCCACCCTGGCCGACGGCGAGAGCGCCGCGCTCCGCACCCTCCCCGCCCTCGCCTCGGCCTGCGGTCTCGACCCCGACGGACTCGCGCACCACCCGCCCCTCGCCGGCTGCCAGGCCTACCCCGCGTACCTCGCCTGGCTCGCCCTCAACGCGCAGCCGCCCGCGGCGGCCGTCGCCCTCGTCGCGAACTTCGCGGCCTGGGGCGGCTATTGCGCCACGATCGCCGAGGCCCTGCGCCGCCACTACGGTTTCCCGGACGAGGCCTGCGCGTTCTTCGACTTCTTCGCCCAGCCCGCGACCGCCCTCGAAGAACAGGCCGCCGAATCCCTCGGCCCGCACCCCCTCGACGACCACACCCTCGCCGCGGCCCGCGAACACGCCCTCCTGCTCCAGGCCTACGAACACCTCTTCTGGAACACGCTGGCCACGCCCTCCTAGCGCTACGGCCCAGCGCTACGGGCCGAAGGCGCCCGCGAGGCTGGTCAGGACGGAACCGGACCAGTCGCTCTCCCCGAACACGCCGGCCGGCAGGGCGAGCACGCCGTACTCGCGCCGGAGCGTCTCCGCCGGGATCCCGACCGGGAAGAAGTAGTTGCCGGGCGACGTCCGGCTCTCCGTGGGAATCGCCCCGAGGACGTCGGCCGGCAGCCGCGCGAACAACCGCTCGGCCCGCGCGGCCAGTTCGTCGGCGACCTGCCGGGGCACGTCGCCGTGCTCGGTCAGCAGGCGCTCGGCGAGGCTCAGTTGAGCCGGTGTCGGCGGGTCCGCCCGGAACGCCTCGGCCAGTTCGGGCTGCTCCGGACCCAGCAGGACCACGCCGAACGTGCGCGGCCACAGCCAGCCCTTGGTCACCGAATGCAGCAGGACCGCACGGCCGGTCTCCAGCAGTCGCCGCGTGCCGGCCGCGAACGGGGCTCCCAGGTCGTAGACGGCGTCGATCAGCAGACGGCGGTGCGGCGACTCCCGCAGCCACGAGATCACCGCGGCGCACTCGGTGTCGGTCAGGTACCGGCCGAGCGGCTTGCTGGGGTTGGCGAGCAGCAGGTACTCGGGCCGGTCGTCCGCCGGCGGCGCCGGCAGGACCGGCGCCGGAAGCGTCGGGTAGGACCCTGGCTCCAGACCCGCGGCGCGGGCCAGCTCGAAGTACACCGGGTACACGTCGCCGGGCAGCCACAACCGCGCCCGCTCGGCGCGCAGCCGCGCGAACACCACCCCGAGGCCGTGCCGGACCCCGCGGGAGACCATAGCCCGGCGGGACCACTCCTCCGGCAGCCCGTACCGCCGCAGCCAGGCACGGGCGAGATCGCACCGGTACACCGTGTGCGGCTCGGCCGGTGGCTCCGGTCGCAGTGCCGCGAGCGCCCGGTACACATTGGCCTCGGCCGCGTCCAGCAGCGAGGGATCGGCGCCGAGTTGCCGCTGCCGGAACTGCTGGAACTCGTCGAACCTCATGCGGGTGCTCCTTCCCGCACGATCTCGCTCGCCCGGTCCTCCAGGGAGACGTAGCAACGTCCGTCCGCCAGGACGTTCCAGCTCCGCGCGGTCCCGCTGGTGCGTTCCCAGAGCAGGCTGGGCTCGGTGTAGGCGGCGATCCGCATGGGCCGGCCCTCCCAGGTGCCGTCGTAGACCGGCGCGCCCCAGGGCAGCCGGCTCGACAGCGCGAAGCCATGCTGCTCGGCGAACCGGGTGACGACGGACAGCGGGACCTGGTGCTGCCGGCTCCAGACGTTGGCCGCGCGCTCGAAGTAGAGGGACTCGGTACTGGTGGAGACGTAGAGCTCCTTGAAGCAGACCTCCTCGACGCCGAGGTCCGCGGCCCACGAGAGGTAGTCGGCGACGCCGCTCGCGTCGGCCACACCGCCGTGTTGCAGCACGCAGATCAGCCGCATCCGCAGCTCCGGCCAACGCTCGCGCTCCGCGCGCCAGGTCTCGACGACGGAGCCCACCGGCGTGCGCAGCGACATCAGCCGCTCGCTGACGGCGTCGTCCTGGTGGTGCCGGGAGACGGCCAGCACGCTCAGGCCCGCCGAGCTCAGGGCGGCCAGCCGGTCGGCCCGATCGGCGTGCTCGCCCTGCGCCAGGTTGTGCGCGTTGGTGATCAGGACGACCTTCGGGAAGGCCGCCGAGCAGGCCGACACCAGCCGAAGCTGCTGGTCGAACGGCAGCAGCGTGGGCTCGCCGCCCCCGGTGATCACCGCGCGCTCGGCACCCGCCGCACGGGCGCGCTCCAGCCAGGAGGTGACGGTGTCCCACGGCACCCGGGCCGGCGCCTGGTCGCTGGAGATCGAGGCCGCGGAGAAGCAGAACGAGCACCGGGCCTGGCAGGCGGAGGCGACCGGCAGGACCGAGACCGAGCGCGGCCGCAGCTCGGCGTAGGGTCTGCGGGCCGCCTCCTGCAGGTGCAGGGAGGCCGCCATCGCGTCCTCGACGGTCGTCGGGCGCAGGGTGACCTCGTCGTCCGCGTGGTCGAGCTCGTGGACGGCCGACAGCCGGATGCTCGCCTCGTGCAGCTCCATGCCGAGGCCGGTCCTCGTGTTGGGCACCAGCGCGTCGGGATCCACCGAAGTCTCCAGCACCAGCAGCCGGTCGCCCGGAACGGCCAGCCGCTCCAGCAGGCGCCGCGCCTTGCCGACGCCGATGCCCAGCTCCGCCCGGGTCAGCAGGTGGAACCGGTCCGGGTAGGTGCTCTCCGGGATCCCCGCCTTGCCGTAGGCGAACGCGTACTTGTCGAAGCCCCTCGCGAAGTTCGACAGCACGATGACGTGGAAGCGCTGGTCGCTGGATATCATCCCGTCATCATGCATGACCGGACCTCTCAGTCCGATTCCTCCTTCTGCAGGTGCAGGACGAGGAACAGCGCGAGGACCAGGTCGTCCGACAACGGTCCGTACCCGTCCGGCAGCTGCACCCAGCGCGGGCGCGCGCCGAGCCGGTCGTAGTCGAGCCTCATCGGACCCACCGCGCGCACGCGGTTTCCCATGTGGTCGGCTTCGAGGTCGTACGGGCCGATCCGGTGGAGCCGGTTGCCCATCCGGTCGTACTCGAGCGTCCAGCCCCCCGCGGTGCGCAGCCGGTTCCCCATCCGGTCGTACGTGAGCTCCACGTGCCCGACCCCCGCCAGCCGGTTCCCGAGCCGGTCGTAGCGGAGCTCCCAGGCCCCGAGCGTCCGCGGCTTCGCCCCGAACCGCCGGTACCCGAGCTCCCGGTCCCCGATCGCCGTCAACAGACCGCCCATGCGCCTGTACACCAACTCCACCTGCATGCGGTTCCCCCCGAGACGCCCCACTGCAGACCCGACACGCTCCTCCGGGTCTTCTCCACCATTATGGAGTGGTGCGGGCGGGCGAGCGGTTCCTAGAGTTGCCCGATGCCTGCTCACATGGACCAGACCGCACCGGCCGCGCCGACCAACGTCGTGGGGGCGGCCCCGGTGTTCACCGATCCGCTCTGGCGGGTTCCCGTCGAACTCAGGCCCGTGGAAGTCGAGTTGCTTCGGAGCGAGCCACTGCGGCGGCTGCACTTCGTCGTGCACGGCGGAGCCTCGACGATCAGTACGCTGCAGTCGTACTCCAGGCTTGAGCACACCCTCGGGGTGCTCGCGCTCGTCGTGCGCTTCCGGCCCCGGGACGAGCTCCTGCGGGTCGCGGCGCTGTTGCACGACATCGGGCACCTGCCGTTGAGCCACACCTTCGAAGGCCTCGATGGGCTCGATCACCATGCGATCGGCTCGCAGTTGCTGCGGGCCGAGCCGATCCGGGGCGTGCTGGAGAAGCACGGGGTCGATGCCGAGGCCGTCGTCTCCCTGCTCGACGGGAATCCGCTCTCGCCGCTGACCGGGCGCTCGGGGCTGCTGAACCTCGACCACCTCGACTCCTACGCGCGCAGCGGTCGCGCCGCCGGGCGGCTCGACGTCGATCCGGCCGCGCTGCTGGGGCGGCTCGGGCTGGTGGACTCGGCGGTGTCGGCCGGCCGCGAGGACGCTGCCGTACTCGTCGGGCTGGTCGCCGCGGAGGCGCGGCTCCACACCTCGTGGGACAACGTGGGGCCGGTCTCGGTGGTCCGACGGCTGGCGGGCCGGCTGCTCGACGACACCGGGCTCGACCCGGCCCGGCTCGCCCGGATGACCGACCACCGGTTCTGGTCCGCGCTCGACGCCTGCGCCGCCACCCGGACGGACAGCGGCAGGATCCGGTACGAGCCGCACCGGCTGAAGGTCACGATCGGGAACGCCCCCGACGACGACGGCACCGGGTGGGACTTCTCCCTGCGCAAGATCTACAGCTCCGCACCGCTGGTGGACGGCGAACGGATCGAGACCGCCGCCCCCGAACTCGCGGAGGAACTGGACGCCCTGCGCCTGCTGCCCACCGATTTCCACGTCCGGTGGAGCTGAGCGTCAGGGAGCCTCCGTAGCGCAGGAAGTCGGCCGGGCCGACTTCCTGCGCGGCAGGTACGGCCGCTCTCTCAGGCCTGCCAGTGCGGCTTGCCGCTCACGATCCGGCAGGTGATCATCCGGCCGTTGGCGTCGTGGGTGCTCAGGCCGAGGTCGGCGTCGCGGCAGAACTGGCCGGCCGCGTAGCAGTTGCCCGCGTTGGAACGGATCTCGCAGCCGCCGCCACCGGCGGCCGCGGGCGGCTGGGGCTGCGGGTCGGTCGGCGGCTGGGCCGTCGTCACCTTGGGCTGCGGTTGCGGCTGCGGCGCCTTGGTCACCGGCGGCTTGCTCGCCGGAGCGGGAGCAGGAGCGGGCGCGGACACCGGTGCGTGCGTGGCGGGCGGGGCCGGCGGCTGCGCGACGGTCGTCGTCGGTTCGGCCGCCGGCGTGGTGACCGCGGGCGGAGCGGAAGGACCGGGAGGAGCCGAGGGTGCGGAAGTGGCGGGCGCGGCCGTCGGGGTGGGCGAGGCCGAGGCCTTGGCGCCGGCGTCCGCCGCCGAGGGGTCGCAACCCGTCAGCGCCAGGCCGACGGTGAGGACGAGTCCGGCGAAGGCCGCCAGACCCGCGCCCCGGCGGGCGCCGCTGCGGCCCACGCGTATCCGTGAAGGCATGAGGGGAGAACGCTCCGTTCCGATTCGGGTGAGGTGGGAGAGGTGAGCGAGTCAAGCAGAACTCCCTCACCGGCCGGGCACGGATCGCACACTCGTTGGCGGATCGAGACCTGCCGACTACCGAGCGTTGACCATCCCGGCCTCCCATCAGCCGCGCGCCCCTGAGCGCCTCGCGCATGCGCGCACGCCCCTCCACGCCTCCGCACCCCCCACGCGTCCGCCATTCGAACACCCCATCGCGCCCGAGCGGTGACGGCGCGGGGGTATAACGCCGGAGCACGGGGGGTTCCGGCATGTTCCTGAGGTCACGTCACGATCGCTACGGTCGCTCCAACCCCCACGCGAACCAAGGAGATTCCCCCATGCTCCGAATCCGTGCGCTCGCCGCAGCCTGCGCGCTCGCCGCCGTCGCGCTCGCCGCCGCCCCCGCCTCCGGCGCCACCACCGGTACCGGTGCCGACGAACCGTCGATCGCCGCCGCCCTGGCCGCCCCCACCCGGCCGGTCGCCGCATCGCCCGCCCTCCTGCACGCGATGCAGCGCGACCTCGGCCTGTCCCCGCGGGCCGCGACCGACCGGCTCGCAGAGGAGGGCCGGGCCACCGCCGTGCAGTCGGCGCTGCGTCAGGCGCTCGGCGACCGCTGGGCGGGCGCCTGGGTCAGCGGGCCCGACGCCACCCTCACCGTCGCCACCACCGACGCCTCCGCCGCCCGCGAGATCACCGCCCACGGCGGCACCGCCACCGTCGTCCGGCACAGCCTCGCCGCCCTCGACGGCGCGAAGGACGCGCTGGACCACGCCGTCGCCGCCACCACGCCCGAGGCCACGCCGCTCTGGTACGTGGACGTCACCGGGAACACCGTCGTCGTCCAGTCCACCGACACCGGCCGCACCGAGGCGTTCCTCCGGCAGGCGGGCGTCGACCGGGGCCTCGTCCGGGTCGAGCGCGCCGCCGAGGCCCCGCGGCCGCTGGCCGACCTGCACGGCGGCGACGCGTACTACATCGACGGCGCGGCCCGTTGCTCGATCGGCTTCCCGGTCACCTCGAACGGCCAGCCGGGCTTCGTCAGCGCCGGCCACTGCGGCCAGCCCGGCTCCAACGCGACGGCCTCCGACGGCAGTTCGATCGGGACCTTCCAGGGCTCGACGTTCCCGGGCAACGACTACTCGTGGGTCCAGGCCGATTCGAGCTGGACGGCGCAGCCGCAGGTCAGCGACTACGCCGGCGGCGCGGTGACGGTTTCCGGCTCCACCGAGACCCCGATCGGTGGCTCGATCTGCCGCTCCGGCTCCACCACCGGCTGGCACTGCGGGACCGTCCAGGAGTTCAACGCGACCGTCAACTACGCCGAGGGCACGGTCTACGGCCTGACCCGCACCGACGTGTGCGCCGAACCCGGCGACTCCGGCGGCTCGTTCATCTCGGGCAGCCAGGCGCAGGGCGTCACCTCCGGCGGCTCGGGCGACTGCACCTCCGGCGGCACCACCTACTTCCAGCCGGTCAACCCGATCCTGCAGACCTACGGCCTGACCCTGGCCACCGCCTGACCGTCCGACCGTCCACCAGTGCGCCGCCCTCCCGCCGCAAGCGCGACGGGAGGGCGGCGGCACCGGTCGCGGCCGGGATCAGCCCGCGACCCAGCCGCCCGTCATCGTCTGCACCGCCGAGCCGTCGAGGTCCGCCAGCTTGGTGCCGGCGAACGCCCGCGCCGCCGCCGAGGTCTGGATCCGGAACGCCGGCCGCTCGGCCGTCAGCGCCTCGACGACCGGCGCGGCGGCCTCCTCCGGCGTCTGCGCCTGCCCGAAGGCCTTGAGCGTGCGGTCGACGTACGCGCCGAGCGCCGGGGCGTACGGGCCGGCCGCGTCGAGCAGGGCGGGCACGTCGATGGCCTGGTTGCCGATGAACTCGCTGGCCACCGCGCCCGGTTCGACCACACTGACGTGCACGCCGACCGAGGCGGCGGCCGGGGCCAGCGACTCCATGAAGCCCTCGACGGCGAACTTCGAGGCGCAGTACGCCTCGTTGAACGGCTGGCCGACGACGCCGCCCACGCTGGTCACGGTGACGACCCGGCCGCCGCTGGCGCGCAGGTGCGGCATGGCGGCCCGGGTGACCTCGACGACGCCGAAGTAGTTCACCTCCATCGTGAACCGGACCGGCTCCATCCCGTCCTGCTCGATCGTGCCGACCCGCCCGGCACCCGCGTTGTTGACGACGGCGTCGAGCCGGCCGTACCGGGCGACGACGGCGTCCAGGCAGGCCGCGACGGACGCCGGGTCGGTGACGTCCAGCCGCTCGACCTCGACGCGCCCCGCGACGCCGGCCTCCTCGGCGGCGGCGCGCAGCGCACCGGCGCGGCCGGTGTCGCGCATGGTGGCGACCACGTGGAACCCGGCCCGGGCGGCGGAGACGGCGGCGGCGAGGCCGATCCCGGACGAGGTGCCGGTGATGAGGACGATCGGGGCGGTGGTGGTGTTCATCGATACCTCTTGCATCTGCTGGTGCGCCGACGGGGACGGGCTCCACGACTGTGTGCGTGTGCACGCACTCTATCGTTGTGTGTGCGCACACGCAAATACGTGCACGAATACCATCGGGTCGGTCACAACCGCGCTTCCGCCCAGTCAAGGTTTCGCCCTCTTCCGGGCGTGCCGGGCCGCGGGGCGTGATCATGGGCGTATGCAGTTCCGGCACGGCCACCGAACCGAGGACCCCGCCCCGGGCGACCAAGGCCCGTCCGTCACGCCCGAGCGCCGGTCCGCGACGGCGGCAGCGGCGACGACGGCGGGCCACGCCGCGCGCTCCGGCCCGGTGACCGGGAGCGACGGGCCGGACCTCCACCGCGACGTCCTCGCCGCCGCCCCCGTCGCGGTCGCGCTGCTCGACGCCGACCTGCGCTGGGAGTACGCCAACCCCGCCTTCACCGCCGTCACCGGCCTGCACCCCGCCGACCTGCTCGGCCACCCCGCCCACGCCACCGCCTTCGCGGGCGCCACCGCCGCCCTGCGCCGCGTGCTGGCCGACGGCCGCGACCGCGAACAGGTCACCGGCGGCACCGACGCCCCGGGCGCGCCCGTCCCGCCCGGCCTGCGCGTGCGCTACCGGCCGCTGGAGCGCGCCGGACGGACCGCCGGCGTCGTCGTGGTCGTCCTCGACGACCCCGGACCGGCCCGCGAGCAACTGCACGAGCTCGAACGGGCCCGCGCGCGGCTCGCCCTCCTCGACGCCGCCGCCGAGCGCATCGGCACCACCCTCGACGTCGACACCACCTGCGCCGAGCTCGCCGCCTTCGCCGTCCCCCGGCTCGCCGAGTTCGTCACCGTCGACGTCCTGCCGCCCGAGGCGACCGCCGACCGGACCGGACGGGGCGGCACCCAGCGGTTGCACCGCGCCGCCGCCGAGTCCGTCCTGCGGCTCCAGGCCGCGCTCGACGAACTGCCCCGGCCGGGCGAGTCCGTCCGCCACCGCGAGGGCTCCCCCGGCGCGCGCAGCCTCGCGGGCGGCGTCGCCGTGCTCACCGACGGAGCGGACGCCGCCGCCGGCCTCACCTCACTGCTCCTGCTGCCGCTGACCGCCCGCGGCCACGTCGTCGGCCTGCTCACCCTCGGCCGCACCGACGCCGTGCCCGCCTTCACCCCCGACGAGACGGAGCTGCTCGGGGACCTGGCCGGCCGCGCCGCCACGAGCATCGACAACGCCCGCCGCTACACCCGCTCGCAGGGCATCGCGCTCGAACTCCAGCGCGCCCTGCTCAGCGAGCCCGGCAACCCGCACCAGAACCTCGACCTCGCCTCCCGCTACCTGCCCTCCGGCACCACCTCGGTGGTCGGCGGCGACTGGTACGAGAGCGTCCGGCTGCCGTTCGGGCGCACGCTGCTGGTGATGGGCGACGTCATGGGCCACGGCGTGGAGGCGGCGGTGGACATGAGCCACTACCGCTCCACCCTGCGCGACGTGGCCGGGATGGACCTGCCGCCGCACCGCATCCTGCGCCAGCTCGACACCGTCATCTCCGCCAACGACTCCGCCCGCCCGGCGACCTGCCTCCTCGTGCTCGCCGACCCCAGCCGCGGCCGTTGGACGCTCTCCAGCGCGGGCCACCTGCCGCCCGCCCTCATCGCCCCGGGCCGCGCCACCGAGCTCCTGCGGATCCCCACCGGCCCGCCGCTCGGCACCGGACTCGGCGGCTACGAGCAGGCGACCCACCCGCTCAGCCCGGGCCAGACCCTCCTCCTCTACACGGACGGCCTGGTCGAGCGCCGCGGCGAGGACATCGACGTCTCGCTCGCGCGGCTCGCCGACCTCCGCCTGCCCGCCGCGGGCGAGCTGGACGACCTCCTCGACGCGCTCCTCCACTCGATCGCGCCGGCGGCGGCCGAGGACGACATCGCGCTCCTGGCCGCCCGGCCCCGGCCGCGCTGAGCCGACCGCCCCGCTAGAGCTTCGCGAGCGCCTGCTCCAGGTCCGCCCACAGGTCCTCGGGGTGCTCGATGCCCACCGCGACCCGGACCGTCCCCGCGCCGATCCCGGCCGCCGCCAACTCGGCGTCGGACAGCTGCCGGTGGGACGTGCTGGCCGGGTGCAGCACCAGCGTGTGCACGCCGCCGAGCGACGGCGCCAGCGAGGCCAGCCGGACGGACTCGGTGAACGCGCGGGCCGCCTCCCGCCCGCCCGCGAGGTCGAACGCGAGGACGCCGCCGTGCCCCTCGGGCAGCAGGCGCAGTGCCAGCCCGTGGTCGGGGTGCGCCGGCAGGCCCGGGTAGTGGACGGCGGTCACCGCCGGGTGCGCGGCGAGGCGGCCGGCCAGGTCGAGGGCGGTGTCGCAGTGGCGGCGGACCCGCAGCGCGAGGGTCTGCAGGCCGCGCAGGGTGAGCCAGGCGGCGAACGGGTCGGCCGTGGCGCCGAGTTCGAGCGCGTGGTGCCAGACCTTCTCGTGCAGCTCCCGGTCGGCGAAGACGGCGAGCCCGGCCAGGACGTCCGAGTGGCCGCCGAGGTACTTGGTGGCCGAGTGGATCACGATGTCCGCGCCGTGCTCGATCGGCCGGCACAGCAGCGGCGTCGCGAAGGTGTTGTCCACGACGGTGACGACCCCGGCCGCCTTCGCCGCGGCGATCAGGCCGGGCAGGTCGGTGACCCTCGTCGTCGGGTTGGAGATCGTCTCCAGGTGCAGCAGCCGCGTGTTGGGCCGCAGGGCGGCCGTCACCTCGGCCGGGTCGTCGCCCCCGACGTGGGTGACCTCGACGCCCCAGCGCTCGACGAGGTCGGCCAGCGTCGCGAACGTCCCCCCGTAGAGGCTGCGCTGGGCGATCACGTGGTCCCCGGAGCGCAGCAGGGCGAGCAGGACGGTGTTGATGGCGCCCATCCCGGAGGAGGTGGCGAGCGCGCCGGTGCCGCCCTCCAGGCCGGCGACGGCCTCCTCCAGCGAACGGACCGTCGGGTTGCCGTTGCGGTTGTAGACGAACCCGCCGTCGGGGCCGCTGAAGGCCGCCACGAGGGCGTCGCTGGAGTCGAAGGCGAACACGTGGCCTTGGTGGAGCGGCACGCCCATCGGGCGGCTGCCGTTCACCTCCACGACGGGCGGGTGGACGATCCGGCTCTCGGGGCGCAGCGTGCGGTCGAAGTCGCTCATGCCGCCATCCTGGGGCCGGACGACCGCGCCGCCCAGGGCCAATCGCGATCAATTGGCCCTGGGCGGCGGGGTGTCGGCGGGCTGTCGGCGCGGTGGGGCGCTCAGCGGCGGCTGAATATCCGCTTCACGAAGTAGATGATGCCGATGATCAGCAGCACGAAGAGCAGGATGATCAGGATCACCACGACCAGCAGGAACTTGCCGAGCTTGGCGAAGAACCCGGACTTCTTCTTCTGCTGGGGCTGGGGCGCCGCGAGCCGAGCCGCCGACTGCGAGCGCTCGGCGGCCGTCACGGTCGTCACGGCGTGCGCGTCCGCCGAACCGGCCGTGGACTGACCAGCCGTGGACTGACCGGCCGTGGACTGGGCGACCGCCACCGCGCGCGGTGCCGCCGCCGCGGGCGCGCCCGACGCCACGGCACCGAGGCCGAGGGCGGCCAGCAGCGCCACCAGGGCGCCGGCCATCGAACGTGCGATCCGCTGAGTCATCGTGCTCCTCGTACTTCGGCGCCCGGGTCCTGCCCGGGCGTCAACCAAGGAGAACGACGACGCATCCGGGCCCCGGGGTTCCCGTCCGGCGGCCGGAAATCGCGGACGTGCGCCCCGGAACGGAATCCGGAGCGCACCCCTCCCCCGCCTCCCCCGCCTGCCCGTCTGCCCCGGCGTCAGCGCCTGGTGCCGCAGGACGGGCAGAACGCCGAACCGTCCGGCACCTCCTTGTGGCAGCCCGCGCACTCGGACGGCTGCGCGAGCCGGTACCCGCAGCCCGGACAGAACGGCGTGCCGTGCGTCTCCGCCGAGCACTGCGGGCACACCAGCTGCCGTCGCGCGTTCACGTCGAACTCCGCACCGGACTGCTGGCCGACGCTGTAGGCGCGCTCGGACACCATGTCGTTGAGGCCGCGCCGCTGCGCCACCATGGCCTCGGCGGCGGTGTCCGGGGCGCAGTTGTGGCACAGGCCCTGGCCCGGGTCGAAGCAGCGGCCGCACACGTAGGTGGTGCAGCGGGCGCAGCGGTTGAAGTGCGTCTGGGCGTTGGTGATCGCGCGCTGGAACGCGGCGTCGCGCGCGCTGCCCCAGGTGTGCCCGGCCAGGCCGTCGGCGGCGTTGCTGATGGTGTTGGCGTTGCCGCCGATGAGGTTCCAGGCGGCGCTGACGCCCTTGCCGATCCACCCGGCCACCTGGCCGGTGGTGAACGCCTCGAACGGCGAGCGCCAGGTGTCGGAGCAGCGGTAGCAGGAGAATTCGAACTGGAAGCCCGCGCCGGTGCCGTACTGCTCGCACATGTCGCGGTAGTTGCTGCTGAAGTAGATCTCGGAACTCACGTCGTCCCCGGAAACTGGTGGAGTGGCAGGTGGGTGGTCATCACGTCGACCGCGCCCGAAGCGACGTTCGCACGGACCGGGGCGGTTGCGCCAGGTCCCGCAGACCGGTTGCAGCACGACCAGGGCCGAACCGTGACATTCGCCGGCCCCGGGATACCTCCTGCTCAGGCCGCGGTCACAAGCCCGCCGCCGGGAGCAGCACCACGCGCGACGGGTCGAACCGCTCCCAGCCCGCCGGGCGGCCGCTGCGGGTGACCCGCAGGCGGCACCAGCGCTCGCCGCCCGCGTCCTGCCACCAGCCGCTGATCCGGCCGAGCCGCCAGGAGCCGTCCGGGAGGTGCACCTCGACCGGCTGGTACACCCACTGGACGTCCGGCCCGTCCGGCTCCCCGCCGTCCGCAGGACTGCGCCGACTCTCCACCACGGTTCCGCCTCCCGGCCCGGACGTGGCCGGCGGCCTCCCGGGTCGGGCGGCCACGCGACCAGGCGTGCAGCTCACCCGTCGAACTCTACAGGCGTGTAGAGCAGCGAGGGCGGGGTTCCGCGGACCCGGGCAGGCCGTAGTGCCGTGGCCGGATAGGTCCACCGTGTTGCGACGCCCGGCACGGCACTAGCGACGCGCCCGGCGCCGGCGCCGCCACAGCGTCAGCGGCACGGCGGCGACCAGGGCCGCCGCACCGGGGGCGGACGGCGCCTCCAGCGGCGACCGCGGGGCGGCCGGCGCGGCGAGGCCCTTCTGGTCGAAGGTGTCGGGCACCGGCAGGGTGCTCCAGTGCGAGACGGGCCAGGCGACGACGAAGGCCCGGCCGACGACGTCGTCCACCGGCACGAAGCCGTCGCCGGTCTCGTTGTGGTGCGGCCGGGAGTCGCGCGAGTTGTTCCGGTGGTCGCCCATCACCCACAGGTGGTCCTTGGGGACGGTCACGGTGCCGACCGGGTCGTTGTCGCAGGGCGCGGAGCCGGGGAAGACGTACGGCTCGTCCAGCGCGACGCCGTTGACCTTCACCGGGCCGCCCTTCTTGCACTCGACGGTGTCCCCGCCGACCGCGATCACCCGCTTGATCAGGTCCTTCTCGTCGGCCGAGGGCATCAGGCCGACGGTGCTCAGGACCTTCTGGACGGTGCCCATCACGGAGTCGCCGGACTGCTTCGGCGGGCCCTCCAGCCAGCCGCCCGGATCGCGGAACACGACGACCTCGCCGCGTTCGGGCTTCGCCCCGAACCAGGGGGTGAACTTGTCGACGAGCACGCGGTCGCCGATGTCGAGGGTCTGCTCCATCGAGCCGGACGGGATCGAGAAGGCCTGGACGAAGAAGGTCTTGATGCCGAGCGAGAGCAGCAGGGCGATCACCAGGAGGATCGGCAGCTCCTGCCAGAAGGGCCGCTTCTTGCGCTCCTTGCGCCGCCCCCCGCCCCCGCTCCCGGCCCGCTCTCCGGCTCCGCCGCTGTCCCCGGTCTCCGTGCTCTGCTGGACACTCATCTCCTCGGCCCCTCCCGATGGCCTGCGGGAGTCCGGAACGGAAAGCCCCCGCTGTCAGGAAACGAACCTACCGAACAGAGGTTCCCGGGCGCGCCCTGACGTGGATGCGCTCGCCCTGCGGCCCGAACAGGCTGAGGAACTCCACGGGCTGCGGGCCGGCGTTGCCGAAGGCGTGCGGGGTGCGGGTGTCGAACTCCGCGGCCTCCCCGGCGCCGAGCTCGATGTCGTGCGGACCGAGCAGCAGCCGCAGCCGGCCGGAGAGCACGTACAGCCACTCGTAGCCCTCGTGCACCTTCAACTCCGGCCCGGGCCCGGTGCCGTGCCCCGGCGGCATGATGTGCTTGTAGGCGTGCAGCCCGCCCAGGTGGCGGGTGAGCGGCACGATGGTCTGCCCGTTCCTGGTCACCGGCCGCGGGTGGATCCGCGGGTCGCCGGTGGCCGGCGCGCCGACCAGTTCGTCCAGCGGCACCCGGTACTCGCGCGCCAGCGGCAGCAGCAGTTCCAGCGTCGGCTTGCGCTGGCCCGACTCCAGCCGGGACAGCGTGCTGAGCGAGATGCCGGTGGCCGCCGCCAGCTTGGCCAGCGTCGTCCCCCGCTCCCGCCGCAACGCCCGCAGCCGGGGGCCCACCGTGTTCAGGACGTTCTCGAGATCCGCGTCGTCGGCCATACCCGCCATTCGCCGCCACGGCAACCCGGTTTGTCAAACCGGCACAGCGGGGACGGCGGCGGAATCCTTCCTCCGCGCCCACGCCGAGGAGCCCGGTGACGGACGGATCGTCACCGGGCCCTCGTCCGGACGTGTCAGCGGTACTCGCGCAGGCGGGGGCGGACGCCGACGGCGACCAGGACGAGCGCCGCCGCCAGGACGACCGCGGCCAGGGTCGCGGTGGTGCCGTCGAGGGCGTCGTCGGTGGCGGCGACGGCCGCGTCCATGGCGCGGGAGTTGACGTCGATGGTGTCGCCCATGGCCTTGCTCAGCTGGTCGAACTCGTAGTTGGACTGGCCCTTCGAGAGGCCGGTGTTGAGCGTCACCGCGTCCTTCAGCTGGCCGGCGTCGTGCAGGACGCGGATCTTGTGGTCCACCTGCTGGTAGGACCGGAAGGCCGCCAGCACCCGCTCTGCCGCGTCCCGCTCGCCGGGGAAGGTGATGTTGTTGAGCTCCGTCCCGAGGTAGCCCCCGAACGGCACCGAGCGGTCGGCCAGGTGCTTGGCGGCGGCGGTCTCCAGCCGGCCGTCGTAGTCGGTGACGGTCGCGCCGTCGAGACGGACGACCGCCTGGCTCTTCTCCAGGTAGGTCCGCTGGTACGTGGCCGCGAGCACCGGGTCGGCGAGGTAGCGGCTCTCGTCGGCGTTCATGTCGTAGGCGACGGCGCGGGCCCGGCTGAGCGCGATCACCGAGTCATAGGCGTTGCTCTTGGCCGTCACCAGGTTGCCGTCCGCCGTGGAGACGAGGTGCAGGCCGGCCGCGAGCACGACGGCGGTCACCAGGGTGACGGCCGCCAGCGCCGGGTTGACGACGCGGTGGTAGCGCACGGCCAGCGTCCGCTGGAGCGCGAACAGCGCTACGAGCGCGAACAGGCCGACGGCGGCCAGCTCCCACCAGCCGCTGTCCAGGTCGGAGCGCTGCTGCGCGTAGACGTGGTCGACGACCGCCTCGTTGGCGGCGGTGACCTGGTCGGCGGCCGGGAGCAGCTGCTGCCGCAGCAGGTCGGTGGCCTGCCGGTAGGCCGTGAGGGCCTCCTCGGAGGGCTTGCCGGCCGGGGCCTTGGCCTGGTCCTCCAGCAGCTGGGCGCGGGCCACCAGGGCCTCGTAGCTGCCGAGTTCGCCGAGGACGCGCTGGACGGCGCGCTGCGAGGCCGAGTCGTCGGCGGCGGCCTGGGCGGCCTGCTGGAGGTCGTCGTCGGCCTGGGCGCGGCGCTGCTCGTAGGTGTCGAGGGTGGTCCGGTGCAGCGCCGTGTAGTCCGGGTCGGCGCCGATCAGCAGCAGGTTGGCGGCCTGGGCGTCCATGTCGCTGAGCGCGAAGTAGAGGTCGGCGGCGCGGGCCGCCTGCGGGGCGGCGCCGTGGCCGATGGTGTCGGTGCCGTCGCGGGCGCCGCCGAGGACGCCGGTGGCGGTGGCGCCGAGGCCGAGCAGGGCGGCGAGGCTCAGCGCGGTGAGGCCGCGGACGAGGCGCGGGGTGGTCCAGTAGGCCCGGCCGCCCATCCGGCGGGCGCCCTGGCGGAGTCGGTGGCCGAGGCCGGTCGGGAGGTGGTGCGGGACGCGGGGGGCGGCGGGCTTCGGCGGCGCGGCCGCTGGGCTCCCCTCCCCGGGGTCGGAGCCCGCTGCGGAACCCGTCGAGGCGCCCGCTGAGGCGGCCTCCTTGGATGTGGCCGTTCTGCCCTTAGCCGCCGTCGTCATGACCGTACGTCCTCTTCCCCGTTGTACGGTCCGCGGGACCTCCCCTTCGGGGCCCGCGCGGAACCGTTTCCTCTCCGCCGAGCGACGCTGTTTCCGCGCCGTCGACGATGAGACTCCTCCCGGCGCCTCCTTGGCACCGCCGGACGCCGATCTTGACGAACTCTTAGCGCCGTCGGCCCTTGGGTGCAGGCGACGTCTGCGATCCGGCGGTGTCCCGGCCAGGCGGAGCGCCCGTCCGTCGGAGCCGCCCGCAGGAACGAGCGGGGCAGCTGCACGAACGAGCGGGGCAGCCGCACGAAACCGCACGAGCCCGGTACCTGCACGATCGTTTCCCCGTGGCGGTTCGCCCCGGGGGCACTCGGCGCCGACCCGGCGCGCGCGTCAACAGGCGCCCCAGCAGCGCCCGTTCACACCACCGATCCGTTACGCGCGCACCACCGCCCAACTACGCTACGTCGCATGACTTCTTCGGAGACGGCCCCCGGGCGGGGCACGGCGGTGGTGATCGGCGGCGGACTCGCCGGAACGGTGGCGGCCTGGGCGCTGCGCGGCTACGCCGAGCGGATCGTGGTGGTGGAGCGGGACCACTACCCCTCGGAGCCGCAGTTCCGCGCGGGCGTGCCGCAGGGGCGGCACGCGCACCTGGTGCTGGAGGCCGGACACCGGGCGCTGGAGGAGATGATGCCCGGCATCAAACAGGAGTTGACGGACGCGGGCGCCACCCGGGTCGCCGCTTCGGGTGATCTGCGCTGGCTCAGCTCGGCCGGCTGGATGGCCGACTACCCGGCGCAGGTGGCCTTCCTGTCCTGCACCCGGCCGGTGATGGACAAGCTGATCCTGGACCGCGTCCGCGCCGCCCCGTCGATCGAGTTCCTGGAGGGCACCGAGGTGGTCGGGCTGCTCGGCTCGGCGCACGCGGTGACCGGCGTCAAGGTCCGCGAGCGCGGCCCGGAGCGCGGCGAGGTCCAGGAGATCCCGGCCGAGCTGGTCGTCGACGCGACCGGCCGCTCCACCGGGGTCGCGGGCTGGCTGGCGGAGCTCGGCTGCGCGCCGGTGCCCGAGGAGCGGGTGGACGCCGGTGTCACGTACACCTCGCGGCTCTTCCACCGCCCGGCCGGCGCCGGCGACCTCGGCTGCAAGGCGATCTACCTGCAGACCAAGGCCCCGGACGCGCCCCGCCTCGGCGTCCTGCTCCCGGTCGAGGGGGACCGCTGGATCGTCAGCCTGGCCGGCATGCGCGGCGCCGAGCCCGAGCCGGGCGAGGCCGGGTTCGACGGTCAGCTGGCCCGGCTCCGCGACCCGGCCATCCGCGACGCGCTGCGCGAGGCCGAACCCGCCGGCGAGGTCCGCGGCTTCGTCCCCGGCCCGGGCGTGCGCCGCCACTACGAGCGCCGCTCGCCGGAGGGCCTCGTCGCGATCGGCGACGCCCTCTGCACGTTCAACCCGGTGTACGGGCAGGGCATCACGGTCTCGCTGCTGAGCGCCCGGGAGCTGCGCCGCGCGGTGCTGCGGCACGGCGGCATCGGCCACGCCGCCGCCCGCGACGCCAGGCGCGGAGTGGCGGCGGCGTCGAAGAACGCCTGGGTGATGTCCTGCACCGAGGACGTCCGCTTCGCCGCGACCACCGGCGGGCCGTCCGGGGCCATGATGAAGGTGCAGCACGCCTTCCTGGACAAGGTCCTGGCCGCCGCGACCCGCAACACCGCGGTCACGGCGGCCTTCCACGAGGTGATGTCCCTGGTCTCGCCGCCGACCGTGCTGTTCCGCCCGGCGCTCCTCGGCGCGATCCTGCGCGGCTGACTCCGGGATCCCCTTCGGAGCCGGCTCCGGAGGGGACTCAGCCTTCCAGGTGGGCCGCGACGTACGGGACGGCGACCTGGTCGACCCCCCGGTTCCGCCCGAAGGCCGGGTGGACGTTGACCTCGAAGACCACGCCGCCGCTCTCGGCGGCGAGGTCGACGCCCGCGAACGGGAGGCCGAGGGACTTCGTCGCCGAGACCGCCAGATCGGCGATCCCCGGCGGGAGTTCGTCGACCTCCAGGAGCGTGGAGACGGCGCCCTGGACCTCGTTGCACGGCGCGTCCGGGTCGGCCTGGACGTGCTCCGTCGCGCGCAGGACCCGGCCGCCGAGGACGACCACCCGGTACTGGTGGCGCTGCCCGTCGGCGGTGAAGTTCCGGGCGTCCCCGGCGATCAGCCAGTCCGCCCCGAGGGCCGCGTAGTGCCGTGCGGCGACGTCGAGTTGGGCGCGGGTGGTGACGTGGAAGACGTCGTCGCCGCCCATGCCCACGCACGGCCTGGCCCAGACGTCGCCGCCGAGGCGTTCGAACGCCTCGGCGGCGACGTCTGGGCC
>NZ_JBHYWI010000003.1:136338-224797 GCF_042751525.1 Kitasatospora sp. NPDC059408 | reverse complement strand
CTCCCGAGGCGCCGGGCCCGGCCCGCACCGCACCACACCATCGCGCTGATGAGAGGAGACCCGTGATGACCGCGGCCTTCGAAGAGTTCGCCCGCCGCGCCTACGGCAGCCTCGACCACCCGACCTACCACCGGATCGGCAAGCTGCTCGAACAGGACCCGTACCGCCCGTTCCGGGCGTCCCTCCCGTCGTCCTGGCAGGTCGAGGACATCACCGACGACAACTGCGACGTCGGCTCGGTCTGGCGGATCGGCTGGGCCGGCGGCGGAGCCGTCCTGCGCCTGTCCGTCATCGGGCCGTACGCCACGGCCTTCGCCCTGCACCCCGACGGGTACGAGACCGACCGGTGCCTCTTCCCCGCCCCCGGTGCCCCGGCCGCCCGGGCGTCCGCCGCGGAGCCCGGCACCGAGGTGCACCGGCTCGCCGCACTCACCCGCGCAGCCGGCTTCGCCCTGCTCTCCGCACCGGAGCTGGCCCGTACCGTCCCGCTCCGGCTCCCCGACGCGGACGGCCCCGTCACCCTCTACGAGGCGCTGTTCTGCTTCGCCTGACGGGCGGCCGTCCTGCTTCAGCGTTCCGCGTCGGCCCGCACCGCGTACGGGACGAACGTGCTCGTGTGCTCGTCGACGGCCAGCGGCCGGCCGATGGCCGGGGCGGAGCGCTGGGGGCAGGCGGGGCGCTCGCAGACCTTGCAGCCGAGGCCGATGGGGGTCGCGGCGGCCTCGTCGGCCAGGTCGAGGCCGGCGGAGTAGACGAGGCGGGCCGCGTGCCGGAGCTCGCAGCCGAGGCCGATCGCGAAGGTCTTGCCCGGCCGGCCCCAGCCGCCGGGTGAGCGCGTGACGGCGCGGGCGGTCCAGAGGTAGCGGCGGCCGTCGGGCATCGCGGCGACCTGGACGTGGACGCGGCCCGGGGAGGCGAAGGCGTCGTAGACGTTCCACAGCGGGCAGGTGCCGCCGGTGCGGGAGAAGTGGAAGGCCGTGGCGGACTGGCGCTGGAGACGTTCCCGGCGCGGTCGACCCGCACGAACGAGAACGGCACCCCGCGCAGGCCGGAGCGCTGCAGGGTGCTGAGGCGGTGGCAGACCGTCTCGTAGCCGACGCCGAAGTGGTCGGCGAGGTGCTCGATGTCGTAGCGGGCGGACTCGGCAGATGGGCTCCGGCATCGCCGAGGTCTTCGCCCGCGCCGGCCTGGACACCATCGTCTGCGAGAGGGACCCGGCCGCCCTCCGGGCCGCCCGCGGCCGCATCGACCGCTCCCTGCACCGCGCCGTCGACCGCGGCCGGATCAGCCCGACCGACCGCGAGGACACCTGGGCCCACCTGCTGTTCGCCGACGACCTCGAAGCGCTCGCCGACCGCCAGCTCGTCGTCGAGGCCGTCATCGAGGACGAACGCGTCAAGACGGACGTGCTCACCGCGCTCGACAAGGTCCTCGCCGACGACGACGCGGTCCTCGCCACCAACACCTCGTCCATCCCGGCCACCCGCCTCGGCAACACCACCGGCCGCGCCTCGCACGTCCTCGGGCTGCACTTCTTCAACCCGGCCCCGGTGATGCCCCTCGTCGAGCTCGTCTCCTCCCTGCACACCTCCCCACCCGTCCTGGCCCGCGCCGAGGCCTTCGCGCGCGACGTCCTCGGCAAACACGTCGTCCACTCCCGCGACCGCGCCGGCTTCGTCGTCAACGCCCTGCTCGTGCCCTACCTGCTGTCCGCGATCCGGATGGCCGAAGCCGGCCACGCCACCCCCGAGGACATCGACGCCGGCATGGTCCACGGCTGCGCCCACCCGATGGGTCCGCTCCGACTCGCCGACCTCATCGGCCTCGACACCGTCGAGGCGATCGCTCGGTCGATGTACGACGAGTACAAGGAGCCGCTCTTCGCACCCCCGCCCCTGCTCTCCCGCATGGTCGAGGCGGGCCTGCTCGGCCGAAAGACCGGGCAGGGGTTCCACCCGCACCGCGGGGTGTGACCGAGCGGGCCCCGCCGGTGTCCAGGCCTCTGTCGCGGAGGGCCGGACACCGGCGGGGCCTTGTGCTGTCCCCGGGGAAGGGGGTCGGATCAGCCCGCCAGTTCCTCGCGCAGGTGGCGGGCGGCAGCGACCAGGCTGTCGAGGGAGGCGCGGGTCTCCGCCCAGCCGCGGGTCTTCAGGCCGCAGTCGGGGTTGACCCACAGGCGCTCGGCCGGGATCGCCGCGAGGCCCGCGCGCAGCAGCGCCACGGCCTCCTCGGTGCTCGGCACGCGCGGGGAGTGGATGTCCCACACCCCCGGACCGACCTCGCGCGGGTAGCCCGCCCCGGCCAGTTCCCCGGCCACCTCCATGTGCGAGCGCGTCGCCTCCAGGGAGATGACGTCCGCGTCGAGCTCGTCGATCGCCGTCATGATCGCACCGAACTCGGCGTAGCACATGTGGGTGTGGATCTGGGTGTCGGCGCGGACCCCGGAAGTGGCGACGCGGAAGGACTCCGTCGCCCAGTCCAGGTAGGCCGGACGGCCGGCGGCCCGCAGCGGGAGGGTCTCGCGCAGGGCCGGCTCGTCGACCTGGACGACGGCCGCACCGGCGGCCTCCAGGTCGGTGACCTCGTCGCGCAGGGCGAGGGCGACCTGGCGGGCGGTCTCGGCGAGCGGCTGGTCGTCGCGCACGAAGGACCAGGCGAGCATGGTGACCGGGCCGGTCAGCATGCCCTTGACCGGGCGGTCCGTCAGGCCTTGCGCGTAGCGGAACCAGCCGACGGTCATCGGGTGCGGGCGGGAGATGTCCCCGGCCAGGACCGGCGGGCGGACGTAGCGGGTGCCGTAGGACTGCACCCAGCCGTGCCGGGTGGCGAGGTAGCCGGTGAGCTGCTCGGCGAAGTACTGGACCATGTCGTTGCGCTCGGGCTCGCCGTGGACGAGGACGTCGAGGCCCGCCTTCTCCTGGTAGGCGATGACCTCGCGGACCTCCGCCTCCATGCGCTCCCGGTAGGCGGCGGCGTCGATCCGTCCCGCGCTCAGGTCGGCGCGCGCGAGGCGCAGTTCGGTGGTCTGCGGGAAGGAGCCGATGGTGGTGGTCGGCAGCAGGGGCAGGCCGAGGCGGGCGCGCTGGGCCTCGGCGCGCTGCGGGTAGGCCTGGGCGCGGCGGGTGTCGTCGAGGGTGACGGCGGCGGAGCGGGCGCGGACGGCCGGGTCCCGGGTGATCGGCGAGCCGGCCCGGGAGGCGAGGTCGGCGCGGTTGGCGGCGAGATCGGCGGTGATCGCCGCGGTGCCCTCGCGCAGGCCGCGGGCCAGCAGCGCCGCCTCCGCGGCCTTCTGCTTGGCGAAGGCGAGCCAGCGCAGGATCTGCGGGTCGACGTCGCGTTCGGCGGAGGCGTCGATCGGCACGTGCAGGAGGGAGCAGGACGGCGCGACGTCGATCCGGTCGGCGAGCCCGAGCAGGGTGGCCAGGGTGGCGAGCGACTGCTCCAGGTCGTTGATCCAGATGTTGCGCCCGTCGATCACGCCGGCCACCAGCCGCTTGCCCGGCAGCCCGCCGGCGGCGGCGAGGTCGTCCAGGTTGGCGGCGGCAGGTCCCGTGAAGTCCAGCGCCAGGCCCTCGACCGGGGCCTTGGCGAGGACCGGGAGCGCCTCGCCCAGACGGTCGAAGTAGCTCGCGACCAGCAGCTTCGGACGGTCGGCCAGCGCACCCAGCTCGCGGTAGGCGCGGGTGGCGGCGTTGAGCTCGGCGGGGGTGCGGTCCTGGACGAGCGCGGGCTCGTCCAGCTGCACCCACTCGGCGCCGGCGGCCTTCAGAGCGGCGAGCAGCTCCGCGTAGACGGGCAGCAGCCGGTCGAGGAGGGTGATCGGCCGGAAGTCGTCGTCGACGCCGGGGGCGGGCTTGGCCAGCAGCAGGTAGGTGACCGGCCCGACCAGCACCGGGCGGGCGGCGTGACCGAGCGCGAGGGCCTCCCGCAGCTCGCCGACCGCCTTGGCCGGATTGGCGGCGAAGGCCGTGCCCGGTCCCAACTCGGGTACCAGGTAGTGGTAGTTGGTGTCGAACCACTTGGTCATCTCCAGCGGAGCGACGTCCTGGGTGCCGCGCGCCATGGCGAAGTACCCGTCCAGCGGGTCGGCATCGACGGCGTCGCGGTGGCGGGACGGGATGGCGCCGACCGCGACGGTGGTGTCCAGCACGTGGTCGTAGAGCGAGAAGTCCCCGGTCGGGATCTCCTCGATGCCGGAGTCGGCGAGCTGCTGCCAGTTTCCCCGGCGCAGGTCGGCGGCGGTGGCGAGCAGCGTCTCGGCGGTGACGGCGCCCTTCCAGTACCCCTCGATCGCCTTCTTGAGCTCCCGGCCCCGGCCCTGGCGGGGGTAGCCGTACGCGGTGGCGAGGGTCGCCGCGGCTGCGGACTTCGTGGTCAAGGGACTCTCCTTCGCGAGTCTGTCTCTCAAGCACCCGGCGACGGGACGAGGACGCGAAGGGATGACGCACCGGGCGAACCGCTGCGCGGGCAGCTCCGCCTGGTGTGGTCGCCGACCCGCCCTCGAGGTCACCGGATGGCCGCGCGCGAACGGTCGCACGCGGGCAGCGGGCAGGTCTTCGGACTCGCGGGCACGGCCGGCCCTTGAAGGGCGGTCACCTACTGGCCGTCGCTTCCCAGACCCGGCCCGGGCCCAGTGCGTATGACGGCGGTCGTTCCCACTCACCGCTGCGGGGCAGTCCCGGACTGGCCAGTTGAATGGCGTCACCGGGTTCCCTCTTGCGACGCCCCGCCTGGCGGACGGGGCGAACCAGCTGCACGGCCAGCCTACGGCCTATCCGCGGTCGCTTCGTCGGGGATTCGGCCATTCGTCCGGATGCTGAGACGACGTCAGGAGACGACGTCGGGATTCGGCGCCACCGCGGACGTGCCGGTGGGGCCGCAGTCGGCCGCGGCCCCACCGGTCCTATCTGTCCTATCGGTCGTACCTGTCGTACCTGTGGTGCTCGGTCGGTCAGGAGGCGTTGAGGGCCGTGTCGTCGATCACGAAGCTGGTCTGGAGCGAGGCGTCCTCGGTGCCGGTGAACTTGATGGTGACGCTCTGCCCGGCGAAGGAGGAGAGGTCGTAGGTGTGCAGGGTGTAGCCGTTGGCCGCGTTGACGTTGGAGAAGGTGGCCAGGGTGGTGGAGTTGGCCTGGACGGTGAGCTTGTCGTAGGCCGTGGTGCCGGTCTCGGCGGTGTCGATGTGCAGCCAGAAGCCGAGCGACGCCTTGCAGCCGGCCGGGATCGTGACGGTCTGGCTCAGGGTGTCGGTGTGGCTGCTGCCGTAGCCGTCGAGCCACGCCTTCCAGGAGCCGGAGCGGGCGGCCTCGCTCGCGGAGTTGTCGATCACGCCGGCGGTCGCGGTCCAGGGCGAGGCGCTACCCGTCTCGAAGCCCGGGTTGCCGAGCAGCTGGCCCGCACCGGTGCAACCGCCGCCCGGGGCGGACACGGCCCAGGTGAAGCTCGTCGAACCGGAGGCGTTGGTGGCGTCCTTCGCCGTCACCGTCACGTTGTACGTGCCCGCCGTCGACGCCGTGCCGCTGATCAGGCCGCTGGAGGCGTCGATGGACAGCCCGGTCGGCAGGCCGCTCGCGCTGTACGTCAGGCTCTGGCCGGAGGCGGAGTCCGTCGCGCGGATCTGCAGGGAGGCGGCGCTGCCCGTGGTGGTGCTCTGGCTGCCCGGGTTGGTGACCGTCACGGTGTTGCCCGTGCTGCTGCCGGCCCGGAAGGCGGTCGGGCCGTTCGGCGTGCCGAGGCCGGTCGGGCCGTCGTAGCCGGGGCCCGCGGTGCACAGGTAGGACGGGGAGCAGGTGCCGTTGGCGCCGCTGGTCACGTCGTTGAGCGCACCCGTGTGCTGGTACGGGTACTGGGACGGGTAGTCGCTCGCGCCCGGGGTGCCGGCGTCGGCGTAGACGGCGGCGATGATCGGCGACGAGGCGCTGGTGCCGCCGTAGACGGCCCAGCCGCTGCCGCCGTAGGTCTGGTAGACGGCGACGCCGGTGGCCGGGTCGGCGACCGCGGACACGTCGGCGACGGTCCGGTTGGAGCAGCCGCTGTCGCTCTGCCAGCTCGGCTTGGGGTCGTAGGCCGAGCAGCCGGAGCCGGCGCCGTTGCCGCCCGAGCTGGAGCCCCAGACGGTCTCGTGCCAGCCCCGCGCGCTGGAGTCGCGGGTCAGCGAGGTGCCGCCGACGGCGGTGACGTACTGGGAGGCCGCCGGGTACTCGGTGCCGTAGCCGGAGTCGCCCGAGGACACGGTGATGGCGACGCCGGGGTGGTTGAAGTACTGGCTGTCCGAGGAGGTGTCGGTGGAGTCCTCGGGGCCGCCGTAGCTGTTGGACACGAACTTCGCGCCCTGGGCGACGGCCTGGTTGACGGCGGCACCGAGGTCGGCCATGTTCGCCGAGCTCGCCTCGACCAGCAGGATGTGGGCGTTCGGGGCGGCGGCGGAGACCATGTCGACGTCGAGGGAGATCTCGCCCGCCCAACCGGTGTCGCCGGCCGGGTAGTTGGTGCCGCCGTTCTGGTCGATCTTCTTGAAGCAGCCGTTGGCGGTGGTGCACGCAGGCAGCCCGTACTGCGCGCGGTAGGTCGCCAGGTCGGACTCGGCGTTGGGGTCGTCGTTGGCGTCGACGATGGCGACGGTCTGCCCGGCGCCGCCGTTGGTCGACAGGCCGTAGGCGCTCTGCAGGTCGGTCGGCCCGAGGCCGGACGGGTTCACGTCGGGCGAGACCGCGCTGAGGGAGAACGCGTGCGGCTGCACCACGTCGGTGCGCACCAGGGCGTCGCAGGACTTCTGGTGACGCTGGGCCGGCTGGGCGCAGGAGTGCCTGACGTTCGCGCCGGAGGTGGCGGCCGTGGCGCCGGCCGGCGCCGCGACGGCGAGGCCGGCGGCCACCACGGCACCGACGGCGAGCGTCGCGGTGGTGGCGCGGAGTCCGCCGTGCCGCAGGGCGGTGTGGATGAGCTTGTGCAACGGAGCCCTCCCGGATGGGGGTCGGCCCCGGGCGTGCGGACACGCCGATGTGAGGCGGCGGGGTCGCGTGCAGGCCCGGGATGAGGGGAAACGCGCACGTGCAAACGGCTGCCCGGAAGTTCGGTACGGCCGTGGGGCGTCGGCCCGACGGGGTGACGGAGGCCGTTCCGAGCTGAGGATGTCCAGGACATGCCAGGGGGTGAGTTGCGGGAGCCGTCATGGCTCCGGCGCCTGAAAGGTAGCGAAGCCCGGACCGGTGGACAAGGCGGGTGTCCATGCCATGACCGAGGCTTTGACCGCCATGACCTGGTCTTGACCAGGCGTCATGCCGCCACTGGCGGCCACCCGCCAACCCGCCGGGCCGGCCTGGGGTTTGCCACGCACACGGATCGCCCGAGGTCCGCGCGGGTTGCGGGAGCCGCGCCAGGCCCCCGCCGCACCGTCAGCGCACCGCCACCGGGCGCACCGGGTGCTTGCTCAGGATCGACACCCGGTTGAAGGCGTTGATGGCGATGGCCACCCAGATCACCGCGGAGATCTGCTCGTCCGTCAGCGCCTCGCGCGCTGCGGTGTAGGCCTCCTCCTGGAGCGCCGCGTCCGCCGGGGTGGTGGTCGCCTCGGCGAGGGCGAGTGCGGCACGCTCCTGCGGGCTGAAGAGCTGGGTGTCGCGCCAGGCCGGGAGGGTGCCCAGGCGCTGCGTGGTCTCGCCGACCTGCAGGGCCGCCGCGGTGTGCACGTTGAGGCAGTAGGCGCAGCCGTTGATCTGGGACACGCGCAGGTTGACCAGTTCCACCAGCCGCCGGTCCAGCCCGGCCCTCGCGGCGGCCTCGCCCGCCGCGTCGGCCGTGGCGCGCATGGCACGGAAGGCCGCGGGGCTCTCCTTGTCGACGAACACCCGGCGGCGTGCGGGGGCGGCGGTCACGGTCGTAGTCACATCGCTCACGGGAACTCCCTGGACGTTTTCACTGTCGGGCGGCACTGCGCCATGGCATGATAGTCGAAGATAGTTGAAAGTAGAACTTCTTAGGAAGCGAGCACACCGTGACCACCACCGGCACCAATCCTGCCGAGCCGCACGCCGGAACCGGGGAGACCCGCCCCCGGGTGGAGATCCTGCCCGCCCGGGACGTGCCGCTGGGCGGGCCGCGGGCGATGACGGTGCGCCGGACCCTGCCCCAGCGCTCCCGCACGCTCATCGGCGCCTGGTGCTTCGTCGACCACTACGGCCCCGACGACGTCTCCGACACCGGCGGGATGGACGTCGCCCCGCACCCCCACACCGGCCTCCAGACGGTCAGCTGGCTGTTCAGCGGCGAGATCGAGCACCGGGACAGCCTCGGCGTCCACGCCTACGTGCGCCCGGGCGAGCTCAACCTGATGACGGGCGGGCACGGCATCAGCCACTCCGAGGTCTCGACCCCCGCGACCACCGTCCTGCACGGCGTCCAGCTGTGGGTGGCGCTCCCGGAGCAACACCGCCACACCGCACGGGACTTCCACCACCACGCACCGCGGCCCGTCACCCTGGACGGCGGCGAGGTCCGCGTGTTCCTCGGCACCCTCGCCGGCGACACCTCCCCCGTCCCCACCTTCTCCCCGCTGCTCGGCGCCGAGCTCACGATCCACCCGCACGCGACCCTCACCCTGGCCGTCGACCCCGCCTTCGAGCACGCCCTGCTCGTCGACCGCGGCGACGTCACGCTCGCGGGCACGCCGGTGCGCCCGGCCGAACTCGGCTACCTGGCCCCCGGAGCCACCACCATCACCCTCGCCAACACCGGTGACGAGCCGGCCCGGACGGTCCTGATCGGCGGCACGCCGTTCGAGGAGGAGATCGTCATGTGGTGGAACTTCATCGGGCGCTCTCACGAAGACATTACCCGAGCGCGCGAGGAGTGGATGAGCTCCGCGGACCCCGACCGCTTCGGCGCCGTCGAGGGCTACCCCGGCGACCGCCTGCCCGCCCCCGAGCTCCCCGCGATCCCCCTGAAGCCACGCGGACGCGTGCGCTGACCTGCTGTTTCGCCGGGCGGGGAGGGGTCGGCGAGACCCCCTCCCCGACCCCTCCACCTGTGGGTGGACGAATGACGGCCCCGTTCGTCCACCTGCGGGTGGTGGCGGGTGACTGCGCCGCCGGAGCAACCTTGCCCCATGGATTCCCTACGCTCGGTAACCACCTGGCTCACCGACACGTGCGTCGCGGTCTTCTTCGCCGCCTGGATCGCGGGCGTCCTCTACTTCGCCGTGGCGGGCGGTTCCGGCATCCGCGGCTGGCTGCACGGGCTGCGCCGCTCGATGCTCCGCCGCGTCCTCCTGGCCGCCGCCGTCTACGCGCTGTTCGCCCTGCTCGACCGGACGCAGGGCTTCTGGCACCACCTCCGGTACTGGCAACCGGAACTCGCCGTCGTGGGCTCCCTGCTGGCCCTCGCCTCCACCGCCCTCCTCCTGTGGGCCCGTTGGGTCCTGGGCACGATGTGGGCCAGTGTTCCCGCCGTCCAGGAGCACCACGAGCTGCGCACCGACGGCCCCTACCGCATGGTCCGCCACCCCATCTACACCGGCCTGCTCGGCCTGCTCGCCGGAGGCAACCTGGCCATCGGCTTCGGCGTCTGGATCGCCTACCTCCTCGCCGCCGTCCCCTGGCTGCTACTGAGGGTCCGCGCCGAAGACGGCATGATGGCCGAGCAGTTCGGCACGGACCACGCGGCCTACCGCAGCCGCGTCCCGGCGCTGATCCCGCGCCGCCGGCCACGCTCGGGTCCACCCGGCACCCGACTGCCTTGACACCCGGAGGCACTCGGCCCGGCCCGCCCGTAACACGTGCGAGACGGGTTCGCGGACGGTAGGGACGGATGCAAACGGGCGACCGGGCAGAGCGTCGCACGGCATGGTGTCCCGTTGGTGATTCCTCTTCGTGATTTCCTCCTCATCCTCGATGATGGGCATGCCAATCCGCCTCGCTGGATGGAGATTGACGATGCGTCAGGTATTGATCGTCCGGCGTGCCGCCGCGTTCACGGCCGCTCTGGCACTGGGCGTCGCGCTCGCCGCTCCGGCCGCGTTCGCCGGAGCGCTGCCCGCAGGCCATCCGGCGGCGGCCGAGCTCGGGGCGTACTGGACCGCCGCCCGGATGGCTGCCGCGCTGCCCGCCGACGCCGAAGGGGAGACACAGCCTTCGGCGGACGGGCCGCAGCCCGGCGAGTACATTCCGCCGAGCCGGAGCTTCGACGGGATCCCGCAGGCCGGGGCATTCTTCTGGACCGACGCCAACGGCACCGGCCGCACGTGCAGCGGCTCGGTGGTCCGCAGCCCCGGCCGCGATCTCGTGCTCGGGGCCGGACACTGCCTCAAGGGGTACTCCGGCACCTCACCGGCGCGCCGACTGGGGTTCGTGCCGCAGTACCACGACGGGCTGAAGCCGTTCGGCATCTTCCCGGTCGCGGAGGACGGCGTGTACGTCGCGCGGGAGTACTACGACCTCGGCGCCCACGCGGGCGCCGCGTACGACTTCGGCTTCGCGGTCACCGCGCCGAACCAGGACGGCGAGCGTCTGGAGGAGGTCACGGGCGGCGTCCAACTGCTGACCGACACGGGGTACTTCCACGCACCGGTACGGATGATCGGGTATCCGGCCGGCGCGGAGAAGCCGCTGGGCTGCTGGAGCTGGACCACCGAATGGGCCAGTGACGACCCGGCGGACCCCGGGACCTTCCCGCGCATCGCGTGCGACGGCTTCACGGGCGGGACCAGCGGCGGGCCCATGCTGGTGCCGTGGCCGGGCGGCTGGGCGGTGGTCGGGGTCATCGGCGGCTACCACACCGGTGGCAACACACCCCAGGTGTCCTACAGCGCCTACTTCGGCAGCGCCACCCTCGCCCTGTACCGCGCGGCGGTCACCGGCACACCGCCGGCGGGCCCTGCCGCCTGACGTTTCGGCGGGCCGGTTGTCTCCGAAAGCCAGTGCGGCGGCGCAACGTTGGCGGTCGCGGCCATCGCCCGACCGTCCGGGTCGGATCACACTTGTCGCACTCCGGACCGTGACGAAGGGGAACGAGCCATGACTGCGCGGCGGTTGAGAGCACACGCGGCGGGCGCCGCGATGGTGTTGCCGGCGCTGCCCTGCCCCGCAGCGGCACACGCCGCCGGCGGCCAGGGGCCGGACGGCCTGCGGGACGTCGTCCTGGTCGGCAACAGCCAGTCCGGCACCGTCTTCTACGCGTCGTACTGGCCGCTGGCCGCTTGGGGTCCGCTGCTCGGCATCCTGACCGTGCACTACTACCGCCGTCGCAAGGCCGCCGAATCGGTCGGCATGCGTGAGGACGGGGCACCGTCGCCCGCAGTGACGGTCAGTCACTAGAACAGGGAATCAGAGCCAACCACACCTGCGGACTACGGCAGGGTCCACCGCTTGGTTGTCCCCGCCGTCGCAGTCCCACAGTTCTACGGGCGTGCCGTTCGCGGTGCCCTGGCCGGTGACGCGCGGTTGAGAGCCCGGGCCACGGTGGCCAGGCGCCCCAACCTGGCGCCGGGCCGCTGCCGGGCCGTCAGGCCCGGGCCTCGGGCCGGTCCTCGGGCCCGGGCCACCCACCGGTCGCAGGCCGTAGCCGTGCGCGGCCGCCAGGCCACCTTGTGCGGGTCCAGGTTTCCAGGCCCCGGAAGATGGCCCGGCGGCCGGTCCGCCGGACTCGTGCCCGTTCCGTGCACGTTCCCGTCGGCGACCGGGCTCAGCCCAGGGGCTGGTCCGGCACCAGCAGGCGGGAGAGCTCCTCCGCGATGGGGGTGGTCAGGTTCTGCACCTGCTGGTCGGTGGTCGGCGAATACGTGGCGGAGACCGCGATCGACAGGTCCTCGGACGGCAGGTACGCCATGATCGCGGCGTAGCCGGACAGGGAGGGGTTCTGCACGATCCAGCCGTGCACGATGAGGGCGGACATCCCGAAGTGGATGTCCTGGGTCTGCGGCATGCAGACGTCCTTCGGGCAGGTCGGCGTCGCCTGGCCCAGCCCGACGGTGCCCGGGTCGAGCAGGGTCTGGTAGCCGTCGCGCGAGAGCGTCTGCCCCGAACCGATCCCTACGCCCGCCCGGGCGAGGTCACAGATGTTCATGTTGATGACCGCGCCCGGCGCCGTGGTCCAGGAGGGGTTCCAGAACGTCGACTCCTCGTACGTGCCGCGTTCGTGCGTGAAGGCGTGCAGCACGGGGGTGGGGAGGTCGGGGGTGTAGCTGTTCGATGTCGCGTGCAGGCCCAAGGGGCGGTAGATGCGCTGCTCCAGGAGGTGGTCCAGCCGGGTGTGGGTGATCCGCTCCAGCGCGAGGCCGAGCAGCTGGAAGTTGGCGTGCGAGTAGCTGAAGTTGGTTCCCGGCTTGTAGAGCTGGACGTCGAGGTCCGCGTAGTGGAAGACGTCCTGGGGCGTCCACTGCTTGAACGGATGGGCCTCCAGGTCCGTGAGGAAGCCCTGGTCGGTCACGTAGTCCCGGAAGCCGCTGGTGGTGTCGCCGAGCTCGCGCAGGGTGATCTCGTCCGCGTGGGGGATCTCGGGAAGCCAGCGTGAGATGGGGTCGTCGAGGCTGACCTGCTTCTCGTCGACGAGCTGCAACAGGATCGTGCCCATGAACGCGATGCCGACCGAGCCCGCGCGGAAGCGCATGTCCGGGCGGGCCGGCACCTCGGTCATCGACGGACCGACCGCGCCGGTCCACAGGTCGCGCCCGTGCTGGGTCACCCGGGCGATGACCGCCCGCAGGTTCAGATCGCGCCGCGCATTCTCGACGACGTCGCGGATGGCGCGGCCTTGGCCGTCGACCGGTTCCGGGGAGGCCACGCACTCGGACCCACGGTGCCTGGCGGAGTCGGCGGCATCGGCGGGTCCGGCCGCGCCCGCGATGAGAGGTACGGAGGACACCAGCAAGGCGGCGGCGCACAGCAGTGCGGTTCTCTTACGAGTCATGCTTCACCATGGCCGCGCCACTCACTGCAAACCGCACAGGACACCACGACAACCACTCCGATGGCGCATGCCCGGTGATGGACCCGCGATGCGTGGGTGCCTCCGGTACCTGTTCAAGCCGTAACCGCATCGGATGGCGCATGAGGCGCTGGCCTTCACCAAGCTGTGAAGACCAGCGCCGGGCCGCGCGCGTGGCCGCCGGAGCGTGCGCTACCTCGGTGCGGTGAAGCCGCCGATCCTCTCTTCCAGGAGCTCGGCCAGCTTCAGCGGGGTCCGGTCCTCGAACATCGGGCCGATGATCTGCACGCCCACCGGGAGGCCCTCGGGGGACCGCCCCGCGGGTATCGCGGTGGCGGGCAGACCGGGCATGGTGGCCATCCCCGCCCAGACCAGCTGGTCCAGGTACGGGTGTGCGACGCCGTCGACGTCGAGCCGGCGCGCCCTCAGGTCGGGGGTGTGGTCGTGCGGGAACGCCGGGGTCGGCGTGATCGGGCACACCACGGCGTCGTACTCGGCGAACAGCCGCCGCCAGCCGTGGCGGTGCAGCTCGCGGCGGCTGTGCGCCACCATCCAGTCGCGGTGGCTGAGCACCATGGCGCGCAGCCGCACCGCGTCGAGGCTCAGGTCGTCCGGGCTCAACGCGGCGGCGAGGGTGAGCAGTTCCTCGTACGTCTCGACGGGGAAGTGTGCGGTGGAGGACGACATCAGGAGCTGGGTGTAGAGCCTGGCGGCCTCCGCCGGATCGGGCAGCAGCGGGCTGTGCCGGTCGACGCGGGCGCCGCCTTCGAGGAGCGCGGCGGCCACCCGGTCGATTCCCGCCCGCACGGCGGCGCCGGTCGCGATGTACGGGTGCTCGTCGAGGACCAGGACCCGGAAGTCGGCCAGCCGCTCGTGGCGCGCGGGCGGCAGCGCCAGGTCGTACGCCACACCGAAGGTCAGCGGGTCCGGCCCGGCCATCACGTCGAGCAGGAGCGTCAGGTCGCGGGCCGTGCGCGCCATCGGGCCGACGACGGCGAGGTCCAGCTCGGCCGGCAGGACCGGCGCGGACGGCAGCGCCATGCCGCGGGCCGCCGCCAGCCCGAGCGTCGGCTTGTGGGCGTAGATGCCGCAGAAGTGCGCGGGGGTGCGCAGCGAGCCGGCGATGTCGGAGCCGATGGACAGCGCGCCGAACCCGGAGGCCAGGGCCGCCGCCGACCCGCCGGAGGAGCCGCCCGACGTACGGGTGTGGTCCCAGGGGTTGCCGGTGGTGCCGTAGATGCCGTTGAAGCTCTGGATGTCCTGCAGCCCGACGGGCACGTTGGTCTTGCCGAGCACCACCGCGCCCGCCGCCCGGAGCCGCGCGACCTGCACCGCGTCCTCGGCCGGCAGGTGGTCGCGGTGCTGCGGGAGGCCCCAGGTCGTGGGGAGCCCGGCGACGTCGTAGGACTCCTTGACCGTCACCGGGATGCCGAGCAGCGGCCGGTCCTCGCCCCGGGCGAGCGCCTCGTCGGCGCTGCGGGCGGCCGCGCGTGCCCGGTCGAAGTCCGGTACGCAGATCGCGTTGACCGCGCCGTCCTCCCGTTCGATGCGGGCGATCGCCGCGTCCGTCAGTTCCACCGAGGTCACGTCGCCGGAGCGCAGGGCGGCCGCGAGGTTCTCGGCCGATTCGAAGTTCCAGTCCATGAGCCGGACCGTACAGAGGGGCCGGAGGAGCCACGAAATCCCTTTTCGCGCAACGGGTTCGGGCAGCCGCACCATCGTCACCGGTCGCCCTACCCGGACCAGGGTGGCCTGGGCCGCCCCGATGCCCAGGAACGTGATCACACGCGGCCGCGTCGGCGGGAGCGACCCGTCCTCCGGGTCGGTCCCGCCGACCAGCACGGACACGTACACTTACCGCTCGTGGCGGACACCCAGTACGAAGACCTGTTGAAGCACGTGCTCACCACCGGGACGGCCAAGGCCGACCGGACGGGCACCGGCACCCGGAGCGTCTTCGGACACCAACTGCGCTACGACCTCTCGCAGGGGTTCCCGCTGATCACCACCAAGAAGGTGCACCTGAAGTCCGTGGTGTACGAGCTCCTGTGGTTCCTGCGCGGCGACTCCAACGTCGGCTGGCTCCGCGAGAACGGCGTCACCATCTGGGACGAATGGGCCGGCCCCGACGGCGACCTCGGCCCCGTCTACGGCGTCCAGTGGCGCAGCTGGCCCGGCCCCGACGGCCGGCACATCGACCAGATCGGCCAGGTCCTCGACACCCTGCGCACCGATCCCGACTCCCGCCGGATGATCGTCTCCGCGTGGAACGTCGCCGAACTGGACGCGATGGCGCTCGCCCCGTGCCACGCCCTGTTCCAGTTCCACGTCGCCGACGGCAGGCTCTCCTGCCAGCTCTACCAGCGCAGCGCCGACCTCTTCCTCGGCGTCCCGTTCAACATCGCCAGCTACGCCCTGCTGACCCACATGGTCGCGCAGCAGGTCGGCCTCGCGCCGGGCGACTTCATCTGGACCGGCGGTGACTGCCACATCTACGACAACCACGTGGAGCAGGTGACGGAACAGCTCGCGCGCACGCCGTTCGACTTCCCCGAGCTGCGCCTGCGGCAGGCCGACTCGCTCTTCGACTACGCCTACGCGGACGTGGAGGTGGTCGGCTACCAGCACCACCCGGCCATCAAGGCACCGGTCGCGGTATGAGCGGCGACACGAGCAGCGACACGAGCAGCGGTACGAGCAGCGGCCTGAGGATCGGACTGATCTGGGCGCAGACCCCGGACGGCGTGATCGGCGCGGACGGCACGATGCCGTGGCACCTGCCCGAGGACCTGGGGCACTTCAAGGCGACCACCTTCGGACACCCGGTGGTGATGGGCCGCCGCACCTGGGAGTCGCTCCCGGCACGCTTCCGCCCGCTTCCGGGCCGCCGCAACATCGTGGTCACCCGCAACCCGCAGTGGGCCGCGGACGGCGCGGACCGCGCCGGCTCCCTCGACGAGGCCCTCCACCTCGCGGCCGCGACACCCCGGGCCGACGCCGTCGCCGAGACCTGGGTGATCGGCGGTGGGCAGCTCTACCGCGCGGCCATCGACCGCGCCGACGCCCTGTCCGTGACCGAGATCGACCTGTCGGTCGACGGCGACACCCATGCCCCGGCCATCGGCCCCGCCTGGACCGTCGCCGAGGACCACGGCCCGCAGGTCTCGGTGTCCGGCCTGCACTACCGCATCCGCACGTACACGCGCTGCGACACCCCGGCCTGACCCGCGCCCCTGGGCCGCTTCCCCGGTCGTTGAGGGCGCGCCCGTTCCGCGCGGGCGCATGGCCCTCGAACACCCGGCCCTCGAACACCCGGAAACGTGGACGACCGCGAAATGTGGCGGGGCCGGGCAACCCGGCGCGTCGGGAGTGCGGTCTGGAGGGCTGAGGGGGTGCTGATGCACACAGAAGAAGAGGCCGACTTCCAGGCCTTCACCCGGACCAGGTGGGCGCACCTGGTCCGAACCGCCTACCTGCTCACCGGCGACTGGCACCACGCCGAGGACCTGACGCAGACCGCGCTGGCCAAGGCCTACCGGTCCTGGCGGCGAGTCAGCCGGGCCGACAGCCCGGACGCCTACGTGCGCCGGATGCTGGTGTCCTGCAACAGCGACCGGTTCCGCAAGCGGCGGGTCGCCGAGCGGCTCACCGAGGCGCTGCCGGAGGTCGCCGCGCCGGGCGACACGGCGGGTCAGGTCGACCAGCGGCGGACGTTGCTGGACGCCCTGGCCACGCTGCCGACGCGGCAGCGGGCCGTCGTGGTGCTGCGCTACTGGGACGACCGGACCGAGGCGGAGGTCGCCCAGGCGATGGGCTGCTCGCTCGGCACGGTCAAGAGCCAGGCCGCCAAGGGACTGGCCAAACTGCGGGCTCATCCGGGGCTGGCCGTCGTACCCGCCGACCCGGGCCCCGGGGCGCCTCGCGGCCGTTCCGCACCGGGCCGGACGCCGTCCGGACTCGACGCTCGCCTCACCACCACGGCTGGAGGACGACGATGACCCAACCGGATTTCGAGGCGGCGCTCCGCGAGCAGCTCGTCGCCACGGTCGCGGACCGGACGCCGGGCGAGGCGCCCTACGAGGCCATCCGGCGCCAGGGCCGCGCGGCCCGCCGGCGCCGGACCGCCGCACTCTCGGCCGGGGTGGTCGTCCTGGCCGTGCTGTCGGGCGCGACGCTCCTCACGGCCCGCGGCCACTCGGACACCCGCCCGGCCACGGGGCTCGCCGGGACGGCGGACGACACGGCCGCCCCCTCCCCCGGCTCGACGCCCAACGCCACGCCCACGGCCAGCGCCACGCCCACGCCGGCCGGGCCGCAGCCTCCGGCGACGGCCGCGCAGCTGGCCGACGGCATCACCTTCGAGCAGGCCGCCACCGCGCTCGGTCAGTGCCTGGACTACGACAAGGAGATGCAGGCCCGGTGGCAGAGCCCGCCGCCGTCGGCCGCGCAGGGCACGCAGGGCACGCAGGGCGCACACCCGAACCGGCCCGTCCACGACGACGGGACCCTCGCCGACTACCGCATCCTGCTCGCCGTGAAGAGCACCGGGGACGACAACTCCCCGGGCGACGGCATCTCGGTCGTCGGCGTCAGCCAGGGCGCACACCCGACCCGGCTCATCTGCCACCAGACCGACGGCAAGACCTCCGGTCTCCAGTCCGGCAGCGCCGACCCGCGCGCGGGCGGCCCGGAGGGCCTGGTGAACCCGGACATCAACGGGGGCAAGCTGTACCGGCAGGCCATGCTCGACGGCCACGCCTGGAAGCTGCCGTACCGCTGGGGCAGCATCGGCACGTTCGCCCCCTCGGTCGCCCGGGTGAGCGTCTCGTACGGAGACGGACCGGCCGTGGACGCGGCGCTCGACCACGGCTGGTTCGCCGCCACCGGCCTCCTCACCGGCCCCGTGACCCGGACCCCGCACATCAAGGGCTACGACGGCACCGGGAAGCTGGTCTACGACTCCGACGACGACAAGGGCTACCAGAAGGACCTCTGACGGGTCGCCGCACAGCTCGGCCGACCCCGACCCCGCCCCGCGCCGCACTGCGCGGTCCTGTCCGATCGTCCAACACGTGGACGGCCGCGTGGTGTTGCACTCCAGTGGTCCGCACAGTGGAGTTCCGGTTGAATCGGATGCAGAAGGGCCGGGACGTTCCCACCTGGGACGGGCCGGCCCCCGCTTCCCGGCGCCGTCGTGCACGGTCCTGGGGCGCGGGACGTGTGCGGGCGCCCGGACCTCCTCAAGCGGGCCGTTCACCCACTCCCGCGTCTCCGGACGGTGCACGACGGCGCCGTTCGGGTTGCCGACAGGCACAGGGGTGAGGGCCGGGAACAGTCCCGGCCCTCACCCTTCTCCGTGCGTCAGCGGACGCCGCCCGTCCGCCTCCGGTGCTCGTCGAGCGCCTGCCACACCTTGTCCCGCAGGAACGGCGCCTCCGTGAACCGGATCCCCGTCGCGTCGCGCAGCGCGTTGGCGAAGGCGGGCGGCACCGGGTTGAACGGACTCTCGGACATCGACTTGGCGCCGAGCGGCCCGATGGAGTCCGACGTGTCGGAGAAGTGCACCTCCGTGCGCGGCACGTCCGCGTACGCGGGCAGCCGGTAGCGCCGGAAGGCGGCCGTGGTGACCTCGCCCCGGTCGTCGACCAGGACCTGCTCGAACAGCGTCGCACCGAGCGCCTGCGCCACGCCGCCCTCGACCTGGCCGCGGCACTGCAGGGGATTCATGACCTTGCCGGCGTCGGCGCCGTGGACGCTGCGCAGGATCCGCATCTCGCCGGTGTCCGGGTCGACGGCGATGCGGAACCACTGGGAGTTGAAGGCGATCGAGCGCGGCGAGCCGCCGAAGTGGCCGTCGGCGCTGAGCTCCACGCCCCGGCCGCGCGCCGCCTCGAACACCTCCTTGAGCGCGACCGCCCGCCCGTCGCACTCCACCGCGTCCGCGGTGAGCCGCAGCAGGCTGCGCGGCGTGCGGGCGTACTCGGCGGTGAAGCCGAGGATCCGCTCGGCGAGCGCGTTGGCCGCCTTCATCACCGCCTTGCCCGCGACGACGGTGCCGGCCGAGCCGAAGGCGCCGGTGTCGTGCTTGACGACGTCCGTGTCGGACTGCCGGATCGCGATCCGGTCCACGGTCGTGCCGAGCGCCCCGGCGGTGATCTGCTTGTGCACGGTGGTGGTGCCGTTGCCGAACTCCGCCGTGCCCACGGCGATGTCGTACGTGCCGTCCTCCAGGAGCTTGACCGTGGCGTCGGCGATGTGACCGCCGGGCGGGCCGCAGGCGATGGCCGCCATGGCGAAGCCCTGGCCCACCAGCCAGCCCTCGGGGGCGAGTTCGGCGCTGCTGTCGTTCGCGAGGGCGGTGCGGACGACGCCGAGGCACTGGTCGAGGCCGTAGCTGGCGATGTGGAGGTCCTCCTCCTCGCCGAGCGGGCCCTCCATGTGCTCGCCCGGGCCGATGATGTTGCGCTCCCGCAGCACCAGCGGGTCGATCTCCAGCCGCCGCGCGAGCTCGTCCATCGCCGACTCGACGGCGAAGGTGACCTGCCCGAGGCCGTAGCCGCGGAAGGCCCCGGCGGGCACGCCGTTCGTGTAGACCGAGTACGCGTCGACCTTCTTGTGCGGCGCGCGGTAGACGCCCATGGACTCGCCGACGCTGTGGAACATCACCGCCGGACCGTGGTTGCCGTACGCGCCGGTGTTGGACACGACGCGGAACCGGATGGCCGTGAGCGTCCCGTCCGCCTTCGCGCCGAGCTTGACGGTGATCGTGAACGGGTGCCGGGTGGTGGCGCCGTAGAACTGCTCGCCGCGCGTGAACTCCAGCTTCACGGGCCGGTGCAGCCGCATCGCCGCGAGCACCGCGATGTCCTCGGTGAGCATCTCCTGCTTGCCGCCGAACCCGCCGCCGACCCGGCCCGCGACCACCCGGACCTTCTCCATCGGCAGGTCGTACAGGTCGCACAGCGCCCGGCGGGTGAGGAACGGCACCTGGGTGGAGGACCGGACCACGATCCGCTCCTCCCCCGTCTCCCCAGGCTCCCCGGCCTCCCCGGGCTCTTCGAAGTAGACGACGCAGCCGTGCGTCTCCAGGCTGGCGTGCTGCACCCGCTGGGTGCGGAAGGTCTCCTCGTAGACCACGTCCGCCGCGGCGAAGCCCTGCTCGACGTCGCCCATCTCGCCGTGGGCCTCGCCGCAGACGTTGTTCTCCGCGCGGGCGATCCGCGACTCCGGCCCCTTGGGGTGGATCACCGGCGCGCCGGGTGCCATCGCCTCCTCCGGATCGAGGACGTACGGGAGCTGCTCGTACCCGACGACGATCCGCCGGCAGCCCTCCTCGGCCGCGCCCTCGCTCTCGGCGACCACGGCGGCGACCCGCTGACCGACGAAGCGGACCACGTCGTCGAGCACCCGGGTGTCGTCCGGGTCCTCGGTGGGGTGCTCGTGCCGGGCGGAGGAGTAGAGCTTGTCGGGGGCGTCCTCGTGGGTGAACACCGCGACGACCCCGGGCACCCGCAGGGCCGCCGAGGTGTCGATGGAGACGATCCGCGCGTGCGGGTGCGGGGAGCGCAGCAGCTTCATGTGCAGCAGGCCCTCGACGTCGAGGTCGAAGGTGTAGCGGGCGGTGCCGGTGACCACCTGCGGCCCGGCGGGCGCGCCGAGGCTGCGGCCGACGGCCTGGCCGGCGCACGGCGCCTCGGTGTGCTTGACGCCCCGGATGGAGTCCTCGATCGCCCGGTAGCCGGTGCAGCGGCACAGGTTGCCCTTGAGGGCGCGCGGCAGGTCGGCGCGCTTGTCGTCGTCGAAGCCCTCGGCGGAGGTGGTCATCAGCATGCCGGCCGTGCAGAAGCCGCACTGGAAGCCCTGGGCGTCCAGGAAGCGCTGCTGCATCGGGTGGAGTTCGCCGTCCTTGGCGAGCCCCTCCACGGTGGTGACGGAACGGCCCTCGGCGCGCAGCGCCGGGTAGAGGCAGCTGTGCACCGGGTCGCCGTCGACCTGCACGGTGCAGGCGCCGCAGTCCCCGGCGTCGCAGCCCTTCTTCACCCCGAACCAGCCGCGCTCGCGCAGGTAGGTGCGCAGGCACTGGCCCGCTCGCGGCTCGGCGTCGAAGTCCTCGCCGTTGACGCGGATGGTGTAGCTCATCGCCCGGCCTCCTCGACCAGCTCGCGGCGGATCTCCTCGGCGAAGCGGTGGGTCATGTGCCGCCGCCAGGCCGGGAGCCCGTGGATGTCGTCGAAGTACTCGTCGGGCCGGACGCCGTAGCCGACCGCCTCCCGGACGGCCTCGGCGTTCGGCGGGACGGCGAAGCGCAGCTGGATCGGACGGACGGTCGAGGCCGTGATCGTCAGTGCGAGTTCGCCGTCGACCGGGTCGACGGCGCCGATCAGCAGGGCGCCGGAGCGGCCGAGCCCGTACAGCGAGGCCTGGCGGAACGCCGTCCGGCTCGCCAGCGCGCGGGCGGGGACGGTGATCGAGCGCAGCAGCTCGCCGGGCCGCAGGACCTTGACGCCGGCGCCGGTCACGAAGTCCTTCACCGGCACCCGGCGCACCTCGCCCGTCTGGGACAGCAGGGTGCACACGCCGTCCAGGGCGGCGGTCAGCGAGATCATCGGCCCGGCCGGGAGCCCGTTGCACAGGTTGCCGCCGACGGTGGCCATGTTCCAGATCTTCCAGGAGGCGAGGAACGCGCGGCAGCACTGCTCGACGAGCGGCGCGGCCCGCCAGTGCGCCGCCCGGGCGAAGCGGGAGAGCTGGGCGATCGTGCAGGTCGCGGCGATCTCCAGGTCCCCCGAGGCGGTCAGCCGGAGCGGCTCCCAGCCCATCCGGCCGAGGTCGATGAGCCGGCGGATGTGCGGCTGCGGCTCGGAGAACAGGTACGTGCCCCCGCCGAGCCAGGCGTCCCCCGGGCGCCAGGTATCGCGACGCCGCGCGTCACGCAGCTCCACCACCGTGTTCAGGTCCACGTCCAACCACCGTCCTCGACCGTTCAGTAGGGCGATTGAAGCAACGGCGGGAGCCGGGAACGAGTGGGCTGGGATACCAGGGCCGTGAGGCCGGATTGGATGATCAACCAAGCCGTGCACCTCGCAGTTGCGACGCTACTACGAGCAGTAGCCTCGCGAATGCAAGGAGCAGCGGCCCGGGAGGGTGTCCCAGGCCGCCGCTGTCGTGTCTGTCCGCGAGGGGTCAGTACCGCGTGGTGACGGTCACCCCGCTGAACGCCGTCCGGGCGTAGAGGCTGATGTAGCGGTAGCCGGCCGTCGTGTTGGTGACGGTGAGGCTCTGGGTGGAGCCGTCGTTGAACGAAGCGCTCGTGTAGGCGTTGAGCGTGGCCCACGAGGTGGGGTTGTAGAGCAGGTAGGCCGTGCCGGTGCCGCCCTTGGTGGTGGCGGTCAGCGTGGTGGTGCCGGCCGGCAGCCAGATGTAGAGGTAGTCGAGGTTGCCCGCGGACGCGGACTGGTCGGTGCGGTAGCAGTTGCGGTCCATCACCCGGGTGTCGGCCGCGGTGCACGCCGTCGTGCCGTCGGTGACGGTGAGCGACTTGCTCGCGGTGGCGGTGTGGCCGCTGTCGTCGGTGACGGTCAGGGTGACGGTGTAGGTGCCGGGTGCGGTGTACGTCTTCGCCGGGCTGGCCGTGGTGGCGGTGGTGCCGTCGCCGAAGTCCCAGGCCCAGGAGGCGATCCGGCCGCCGCCGGTCTCGGTGGAGCGGTCGGTGAGCCGGACGGTCAGGCCGTCGGCGGTGCTGTCGAACGCGGCGGTCGGGGCGCCGCCCGTGGTGGCGCACGCACCGGCGGCGCAGGCGGTCAGCCAGGCGTCGAAGTCGGCGTCGTACGAGGTGCCGAGGGAGTTGTAGACGGCGTAGCCGCCGGGGTAGTCGCCGGTCCGGAAGTGGCCGAGCATCGCCTGGACGACGTCCGGGTGCTTCTCGACCATGTAGCGCACGGCGAGGTAGCCCCACGGGTAGGTGCGGGTGGTGTCGCTGTTGTCGTAGGTGTTCTGGAAGAGCGTGCTGAGCTTGTAGGTGTGCTTGGCGGCCTCGGACACCGCCTGGGTGTCGGTGACGCCGCGGTAGGTGTAGGAGACGTACTCGGCGACGCCCTCGATCCACCACACGTCGGGCACGGCGATCTGCTGCGAGAAGTTGCCCTTCATGTCGTAGCGGGCGTCGAGGGCGTGCGTGTACTCGTGGTTGAGGTTCCAGACGCGGGCCGTGAAGCCGTTGTCGGTCGGGTGGCGGTAGGTGATCGAGAGCGGCTGGTTGGCGGGGCTGGTCGGATCGCCCGTCAGCGTCATGCCGCCGTTGTTGGTGTCGATGCCGTAGATCGGCCCGGCGTAGGTCTGGTAGTCCGCCGGGCTGGCGAAGTTGACCAGTTGGAGCGTGGACTCGTACTGGCCGGGTATCGGGCCGTTGTCCTTGACGAGGTTGTGGACGAACGGGTCCTGGTTCTGCAGGCTCGCGCAGACGGCGTCCAGGTCGGCCGCGGTGAGGTCCTGCGCGCGGACGGTGTGTGTGGCGTCGCAGGTGCGGCTGATCGGCAGGGCGGCGGCGGTCAGCCGCTGGGGCAGGTCGCAGACGCCGTAGTACGAGCACTGGGCCTGGTCGTAGGCGGCGGCCAGCCCGGCGACGCCGACCCACAGCGGGGCGGTCGGACCGGTGATGGACGAGGCGTCGAGCAGGCCCTTCATCAGCGGGCGCACCTTGGCCTGGAGGGCGGGGTGCTCGATGAAGCGGGCGGTCTCGATGCCGGCGTTGGAGTCGAGGAAGGAGTTGGTGCCGCCGAGCAGGCCGCGGTGGTCGAGCGCGAAGGCGTCGAGGGTGTCGATGAGGCTCGGGTCGGCGGTGACGGCGTCGACGTAGTCCTGGTTCTGGTGCCCGCGGAAGATCGGGGTGAAGACGTCGTTGACGAAGTTGACCATGTACCAGGAGGAGTCGTACGCGGCGGTGTAGCCGTTCAGCACCCGCTTGTACGTGCCGAGGTAGCGGGCCTGCAGGTTCGCGCTGTCGGTGAGGATGACGGCCTCGCCCGCGATCTGCCCGTTCGCGTCGCTGACGTCCGTGAAGTGCGGGCTCGCGGTGAACGCGTCGAGGCCGCCCGCCACCGCGGTGGTGAGGGCGGAGTCGTAGGAGCCGACGTCCGCGGGGTGGTTGAACTGCACGTAGTACCCGGCGCGCAGGTAGAGCACCAGTGGCAGGATCCCCGTCGAGTCGTCCCCGGGGTAGGCGGAGGCGACGCCCTGGAGGGCGTTGGCGATCGTCATCATCTGGCTCTCGCGGAACACCCCGGACGCGTCGGAGCCGGCGATCCCGAAGAGCGTGTTGACGCAGTCGGGCGTCGAGGCCTCGACGAAGGAGACCAGCGCGGACCCGGTGCGGCCGCCGAAGTCGGCCGGGGTGCAGGACGCCGCGGCGAGCCGCGTGGCCGCGGGGGCGTGCGGGGCGGTCGCGGGCGCGGTCAGGGGGCTGCGCGGCGGGAGTTGGGCGACGGTGAGGGGGTGGTCCTGGACGGCCTCACGGCTCGCGGCGTCCCTGGCGGAGCTCCCGGTCGGCGGCAGGATGCGGGGGCCGTGCCCGGCGGACGCCGTGTGGCGTGCGGACGCGGGCGGGGCGCTGTCCGGGGCCGCGAAGCCCGGCGCGGCGCCCAGGCCGACGACGGCGGTACTCGCCGCGGCGAGGACCGCCATAGCCCTTGGCAGCTTGAAGAACTGACTCATCAACACTCCTGTGTGGGGGTGGGTCGAGCTGCCTCCGCGCGCTGTCCGTTGGGGGGTGCCCACCGAGGCATGTGAAATAACACATGTCACCGGTCACATAGGTCAAGACCCGGGCGTCAAGGTTCGCATCCGGACCGTTCCGAATCGCGACATTGAACGTTCAAACGCCCGTCACCGCGCCAACAGCAGGGCAGGCCAGGGCGGTTGGCGGCCCGTCACGCGACCGTCCGGGGCAACGGCGCCGACCGCCGGGGACATTGACACCGGCACTGTCGGCCCCGGCCCCTACCCTCGGGGGCATGACGATTCAGCGCATGGACAACGTCGGCATCGTCGTCGACGACCTCGACGCCGCCATCGCGTTCTTCACCGCACTCGGCATGGAGCTGGAAGGCAGGATGCCGACGGACGGAGAGTGGGCGGGCAAGGTCGTCGGGCTCGACGACATGCGGTGCGAGATCGCGATGATGCGGATCCCGGGCGCCCCGGGCCGGCTCGAACTGGCGACGTACCACACCCCCGTGGCGATCACCCCCGCGCCGGAGGTCCCCCCGGCGAACACGCTCGGCCTGCACCGCGTCATGTTCGCCGTCGACGACATCGAGGACACCCTCGCCCGCCTCCGGCCCCACGGCGCCGTCCTCGTCGGCGAAGTGGCGCGCTACGAGGACAGCTACCTGCTCTGCTACCTCCGCGGGCCGGGCGGGATCATCCTCGGGCTGGCCCAGCAGCTGGGCTGAGCCGAACGGCACGCCCCGGGCCCGGCAGACCGCGTTCGGGCCGAGGCGTCGTCCGCGCGTTCACCTGCCCGGGTCAGGAGCCGGCCGCGGCCAGCGCGACGCTCTCCCAGGCGAACCCGTCCGGGTCCGTGAAGGACGCGGCGCCGGTGCTGCCGAGGACGATCCGGTGCGAGCCGGTGCCCTCGACGGCCACGCCGACCTCCTTCGCCAGCGCGCGGCGCTTGTACAGCGCCAGCTTGACGGCGCCGGGCCCGCCGGCGGTGAACTCGGTGTACTTGCCGCCGAAGCTCCTGGCCACGGTCAGGCCCCGGCCGACGTAGAACTCCCTGGTGGCCTTGACGCCCTCGACGCCGAGCAGCAGGACGACGTCGTCGATCTCGCGGGTGGCCGGGCCGGTGTCCTTCTTCGCCGAGGTCGCGATCTTCCAGGCCGTCCCGTCCGGTGCCTGGACGACGCCGCCGTAGCCCCACAGCGACTTCGCCGCGGGCTTGAGCACCGTGGCCCCGGCGGCCACGGCGTCGGCGATGAAGCCGTCGACGGTGCCCGGCCCGGACACCGTGAGCGCCATGGCGAAGCCCCGGAAGCCGGTGGTCGGCGCCGCGGACTCCCGCAGGCGGACGTGCTGCTCCACGCCGAACGCGGCGTAGAAGCGGTGGGCTGCCCCGGCGTCGGCCACCTCAAGGGTGACGGAGGCGAGGGACGCGGTGGACGCGGTGTTCTCGTTGTTTCCCATGCCCATGACGCTACGGGCGGCCCTGCGGCGGAGGCTTCTCGAATCCTGACCGGTCCCGTGGGTTTCCGGCACCTCCTACGAACCGGCCGCGGCCACCGATCCCGCGAGCTCCAGCATCGCGTCGTTGCCGGCCCTGACCGCGGTCAGCTCCGCTTGGTGCTGCCGGATGAGCTCGTCCTCGTAGGCCGTCTCGACGGTGAACCAGACCCCGACGACGTTCGCCCGGGCCTTGCAGTCGACGTCGGCGGTGGCCGTGGCGATCTCCTCCGCGGACGGCGTGGCGGCGGCCGCCCAGCGGGAGTCCTTGAGGGCGTCCCCGGGCGTGGCGTAGGAGTAGCCGCGGTCCCCCATGCAGCGCGACCAGTCCTGGAAGACGGTCCTGACCCTGGGGTCCGTCATCGAGCGTTCGAAGCCCTCGTAGTTGATCCCCACCGCGACGTCGGCGTCCCGGCCGGTGCCGCCGCGCGAGGTCAGCTCCTTCTGCGCGGCCCCGACGCACCCGCCCGGCGGCAGCCCCTTGCCCCGGAACTCGGTGGCCGATCCCGGGGCGGGCTTCCCGCCCGGTCCGAGGCCCGTACCGAGCACCGTGGTGAGCTCGGCGCCCATCGACGCTCCCCCGCTCGGCTTCCTCGCGCCGCCCGGGTCGGGCGCGTGGTAGCCGTGCACGGAGACGTCGGCGAGTTCGACCGGGTCGTACCGGTGGGCGGTCTGGCTCTGGGACGGCGCCGCCCCGGACCCGGGCGGCCGGGAGTACTCCAGGCCGAACCCCCGTACGCAGCGGGCGACCAGCACGGTCTGCGCCGCGTCGTACTGCCGGAACTGCTCCCCGCTGAGCAGGTAGGCCTCAATGGGCAGGGTCCGGTCGCCCGCCTCGGTCAACCGGGGGACGTCGCCGATCGGTGGCGGGTCCATCGGTGTCAGGGACGCGGACGGCCTGGCGGCGGGCGCGGCGGGGGCCGCGGGTCCGGAGGCGCAGCCGGCGGTGAGAACCAGGGGGACGAGCAGGAGGGCGGCCAGTGAACGGCCGCGGTGGGGGGACGTCATGGCGGGGCTCCTCGGTCGGCTCGGGCGGTACGGGCGGCTCGGTCGGTACGGGCGGCTCGGGCGGTGGAACGCCGACCGGGTGCCGGGTCCCCGACGAGCGGGGGCCCGGCACCCGGTCGGAGCCGGATCAGAGTTCCCAGGCCTGCGAGTGGTTGTTGTTGCGCATGTTGATGGAGCCGCCGTTCCACGGCACGGCGCCCAGGTTGGCCCACGAGTTGTGCGGGATGTACTGGTTCGGGCCGGTGTTGCGGATGCTGTACTCGCGGTAGTAGACGCGGACGTTCCAGTTCTGGTCCATGTTCCACACGGAGGCGGCGTTGTTCATGACGGCCTGGCCGTTGCCGGCCCCGCCGCCGCCGAAGTAGCCGTCGTAGTTGCCGTCCTCGCCCTTGCCGAAGAAGGCACCCTGCAGGTCGGGGCTGTAGTAGACGCACGCGTCGCCGCTGATGCAGCCGCCGGAGCTCGCGAGGGCCGGCGTGGCGGTGCCGAGGAGCACCGTACCGAGGGTGACCGCGGCCAGGGCGGCGGCCGCCATCTTCTTGTTCATCTCACTGCCTTCCGATCGGTGGAGTGGGATCCCCCGCACCCTCGTCCCGGGGCGGGTCGCATCCCTGATCGTGATCAGGCCGTGGTGCTCGGCCCGACGGGAACGACTCTGCGGCAGGAGCGGAGCCGACTTCGAGAGCGGACGGACTGTTTGGAACGTCCAACCCGTTCCCACAGCGCTGAGCTGGGGATTGGGAACGGCACGATCGGACTCCGGATCCCGTGGAACGGCCCTCCGGCAGCAGGCTTCGGTCAGACGCCGGGTGGGATGGGAATGGGAAGTCGGCCCGGCCGACTTCCCGTGCGCTCCGAGGTCCTGATCGACTTCCCTCACCGGGCAGGGCGGCTTGCCCTGTGTTCGGCCCTGTGGGCCGTTCCGGCGGGGCGTGCCCCGTGGGAGCCTGGGTGGTCAGGCTCTGCACGCGATCTCGGGCGAACGGATCTGTCATGCGGCACACCACCGAGTCCCAGCGGAAGGCCGTTCCGGACCGCGAACAGGTCAAGCCCCGCGACGCCGGACGGGCCGGCGGCTCGCCCGGTGCCCTCCAGCGGTCGATCGGGAACGCCGCCGTCGGGCGGATGATCGCGCGCGAGGCGGTACAGCGCGACGCGGACGGCGGCGCCGCGGTGCGGGACGCCGCCGCCGTCGCCGGGCGGGCGAACCGGCGGCTGCCGGGCGACGTGCAGCGGTCCATGGAGAGCGCCTTCGGCACCAGCCTGGACCACGTCCGGGTCTCGGTCGACGAGCGGGCCGCCGCGGGCATCGACGCCCGGGCGTACACCGTCGGCAGCAACATCGTCGTGCAGAACGCGGGCGTCCTGCGCGACGTCGAGACGATGGCCCACGAGATCCACCACACCACCCAGCACGACGCCCCGGCCGGCCTCAGCGACCCGGACGGCAGGTGGGAGCGCGAGGCCGCCGACGTCGGTGCCCGCGTCGCCCGCGGCGCGACCGTCCAGCGCCCGGTCCAGCGCCGAGCGGCCGACGGCCACGAAGGACACGTCCACGGCGCCGCGCTCCAGCGCCGGGTCGGCTTCGAGTTCGAGTCGCAGTGGCGGGTGCGCGACCACAACGACCTCACCGCGCAGGACGAGCAGGCCTACCAGGACGAGGTCACCCGACGCGACGGCATCATCGGCCTGAAGATCCTCCGGAACATGGCCGCGAAGGTCGCCGTCGATCTCCTGGACGAGAACGAGCAGGCCAGGACGCCCAACGAGCTCACGACGGCGTGGATCGCCGAGCTGCCCCGGCAGGGCCCGGCCGACCCGCCGCGGTTCGAGGCGACCGACGCGGGCCGGGCCCGGCTGCAGCGGGCCCGGCAGGAGAAGCCCGACGAGTACGCACGGCACGCGGAGGGCGCCGCCTATCCGCTGATGGCCAACGGCGAGATCCGGGAGACCCCCATCCGCGGCCGGGACGTCCCGAAGATGGGCGTCGTCGGCCGGGGCACGGACTACAAGCTCACCTCGGACGTCAGCCCGACGGGCGGGTCGGCCCTGGAGTGGGTCACCGAGCCGCTCACCACGAAGGACGAACTCCTCGCCGTGATGGGCGAGATCACCCGGGTCTCGGCGGCCCTGGACGCCCGGAAGGACGAGGAGTCCTTCCCGCTCACGGACGTGCAGCTCGGGGGCTTCACGGCGGACGCCGGGATCATGGTCTTCCCGCTGGGCGGCGAGCTGGTCTACGCGCCGCAGATGACCGGCGGCTTCAAGCTGGACGAGCTGCCCCGGCTGGTGAAGTACCTCAACGTGCCGAACAAGAAGCCGTTCACCACCTCCGCTTCCGCCTTCGAGCAGCGGAAGGAGGCCAAGGACGACCTGCACACGGGCTCCCTCGGCGAGGTCGACCAGATCCGCAAGCAGGCGGAGGACCAGGCCAAGCGGCTCGGCAAGGACGTCACCGGCGGCGAGTCCACGGCCGCGCTGGTCGGCCTGGCCACCCTGGTCGGCAGCTACCTGGTGAACGGCGACAGGCTGCCGCCCAAGTCGAACTCGAAGTCGATCGCGGGCGGCCTGATGTCCCGCACGTCCTTCGCCCACAACTTCACCCTGCTGCCCCGCCCGTTCCGCGTCCACTTCCGCGAACACCCCGACCAGTTCGCCGCGTTCGTCCTCCGGGCGGCGGGCTTCGACCCGAGCGACACGCAGGCGCCGGTGTACTCCAACACCGTCGAACACGGCGACGCCGGCGACCGCCGGGAGCGGGCGATCCCCCTGACCCGTCACCAGTGGCTGATGGGCATGCCCACGGGCAAGGACCTCCTGCGGAAGTACACGAACCTGAACACGGCGGAGAAGGCGGACGTGACCCAGGACGACTGGGTGCACATCCACGGCTCCCTCGGCGCGCTGGGCAGCGTCGACGACAGGGTCGGCCCGCTCGGCAAGGAGGAGGTGGCCCTGGTCGCCGAGCTGCGCCGGATGAAGGACGGCCTGCGGACCCCGAACCTCACGCCGCTCACGGTCGCCGCGTTCGACCTGGTCCAGCTGCTGAACGCGGGCAGCTCCCTCAAGTACAAGAAATAACACCGCAGTTGAGCTGTGTGGGGACCCGCTCGATCGAGCGGGTCCCCACACACGTGCCGCCGCCTACGGCACGGGCTGCTGCTGGGTGACGCAGTGGATGCCGCCGCCCTGGTTCCCGAGGTTGTCGATGTTGAGCTGGACGATGGTGCGGCCGGGGAAGAGGCCCTGGAGGACCCTCTTGGCGTTGGCGTCGGCGGTCGTGTCGCCGAACTGGGCCGAGATGACGGCACCGTTGCAGACGTAGTAGTTGGCGTAGGAGTCGACGAAGCTGCTGCTGACCGCGCGGATCAGGTTGTAGTCCGGCGACCGCAGCGCGGTGACCGCGATCGGCGTCCCCTGGGCGTCGGCGGACGAGGACAGGATCTGGTACTGCTGCTGCTCGTCGTTGGACCAGATGTCCGGCGGGTCGGCCGGGTTGGGGGTCTGGACGAGTCCGACGCCGGGGCCGAGGAAGCGCGAGGTGGCATCCACGTGGTCGTCGGTGATGTCCTGGCCGCTGATCCCGTCGAACCAGATGACCTTGCTCGCGCCGTAGGCCGCGCACATGGCCTGTTCGATCTGCGCCTGGGACAGGTTCGGGTTGCGGTCGGGGTTGATGATGCTGCTCCTCGTCGCCATCAGCGTCCCGGCGCCGTCGGTCTCGATGGCGCCGCCCTCGCTGACCAGGCCGGCGGCAGTGAAGGGGAGGCCGAGGTAGGCGGCGACGCGCTGGGCGACGAGGGCGTCGTTGGCGTGCTGCTGGTGGTTGCCCCAGCCGTTGAAGTTGAGGCCGACGGCGTCCAGGCCGCCCGCGCCGTCGGTGCGGAAGACGGCGCCGGTGTCGCGCATCCAGCAGTCGTCGACCGGGATGGAGCCGATGACGGTGACGTTCGGGTTGGTGCAGGCGCGCCTGGCGGCGGCGACGCCGGCCGCGTTGGCGAGGAGGTGGACGGGCTCGTACTTCGCGATGGTGTTGGCGATGAGGGCGATGTTGGCCTGCACGCCGGAGAGCTTGCGCCCGTAGATGGTCGTGCTGTCGGGCCAGGCCATCCAGGTGCGGGTGTGCGGGACGCCGTCGTCCGGAACCGAGAACGCGCCCGCGAGAGCCGGGGCGGCCGGCGCACCACCGCGCGGGGTCGTCGACCGTCCGGCGGCGCGGGCCCGGGGGCCGGTGGCCGCCGTGACGGCGGCGCCGGCGGCGGTCATGGCGGCCGCTGTCAGGAACCGCCGTCTGCTCGGGGTCCATTGGTCGGGGGTCTGATCGCTCATGGGGGATCTCCCGTCAACTCGCCGTGGGGGTAGCGAGGTTGACCGGAAAGCTATAACTGGCCAAGCGCTCGGTCAATTCTTCGCGCAGAAGTCGGGACCGGTGGGGCGCCTGAGTCCGGACGGCCGGATCCGCCGATGTCCCGATGGCCGCTCCCCGGCGGTCGTTACAGTTGCGCCCATGGCGACGCGCGCGAACGACCAGACCCCCTCGGCCGCCGGGGACGCCGGGCGTCGACGTCCCTCGGCCAAGGGCGAGCAGACCAGGGCCCGCCTGATCGCGGCCGCCCGCACCCTCCTGGCCGGCGAGGCCGCCGGGCGCTTCACCACCCGCAACGTGGCCGCCCTGTGCGGGATTTCGCACGGGATGTGCCACTACCACTTCCAGGACAGGACCGACCTGATCGTGGCCGTGATCGAGGACATCCGGCCGGAGTGGATCACCCCGCTGGAGGAGGCGGTCGACCTCCCCGGGAGCTTCACCGAACGCGCCGAGCGCGTGATCGCCCTGCTGACCCGGCCCGAGAGCCCGGACCTCGCACACCTGCACTCGGCGCTGCACTGGCTCGCCCTCAACGACAACCGCATCAGGGAGCGCCTCGACGAGGACTACCGGCGCTGGCGCGCCTGCTTCGTGCGCCTGTTCCGGCTCCTGGCCGACGAACGACGGACCGGCCTCGACGCCAGGCTCCTGGGCGAGACCTTCGCGGCGGCCGTGGACGGCCTGGCCGCCGCCCAGTCGCTCGACCCCGGCACGGAGACGGGGACGGTGCTGCGCACCCTGATGACCGCGCTCACCGCCGCCTGACCTGGCTCGCCCGACCGGGCGCGGAGCCGTTCGGTTCCTTCCTCCGCCCTCCGGGTCAAAGACACCAGTCTCGGCGATCGGGCCTCCCCCGTCAGTCCGGATCGTTCCGGATTCCGCGCCGTGCGGCGGGTGACTACCGTCCCAACCGCTCGACCACCGGGCGGTCCGGACGGGCCGCCGTCACGCGCGTTCCCAGGAGGCCACGTTGACCGCCCAGCACCCCACCCGCAGGAGCATCCTCAGGACCGGCGGCGGGCTCGGCGCCGCGCTGGCGCTGGGCGCCGCCGGCTCGCTCGCCTCGGCGAGTCCCGCGGCAGCGGCCGGCGACGGCTTCGGCCTGAGCATCGTGGACCGCAACGAGAGCGACCCGCGGATGTGGTACTACCGCTTCCGCACCTCGGCGATCGGCTGGAACCCCGCCGTGAACGTGCTGCTGCCGGACGACTACCAGTGGAGCGGGCGCACCTACCCGGTGCTGTACCTGTTCCACGGCGGCGGCAACGACCAGGACTTCATCACCTTCGACCGGGCGGGCGTCCGCGACTGGACCGCCGGCAAGCCGATCATCGTGGTGATGCCGGACGGCGGGCACGCCGGCTGGTACTCCAACCCGGTCAGCTCCAACGCGGGCCCGCGCAACTGGGAGGAGTTCCACATCAACCAGCTGCTGCCCTGGGTCGAGGCCAACTTCCGCACCTACGCCGAGTACGACGGCCGCGCGGTGGCCGGCTTCTCGATGGGCGGCTTCGGCGCGCTGAAGTACGCCGCCAAGTACTACGGGCACTTCGCCTCGGTCAGCGCCCACTCCGGCCCGGCCAGCCTGCGCCGGGACGGCGGCCTGGTGGCGCACTGGGCGAACGCCTCTTCCGCCGCGCTGGACCTGAACGGCGGCACGGTCTACGGCGTGCCGCTCTGGGACCAGGCGCGGGTGAGCGCCGACAACCCGGTGGAGCGGATCGAGAGCTACCGCAACAAGCGGGTCTTCCTGGTGGCCGGCACCAGCCCCAACCCGGTCGACTGGTTCAGCACCGTCAACGAGACCCAGGTCCTGGCCGGGCAGCGCGAGTTCCGCTCCCTGCTCGACGGGGCGGGCATCCCGTACGACGCGCGTGAGGTGCCCGGCGGCCACGAGATCCGGCCGGACATGTTCCGGCAGGACCTGGACGGCATCATCGACCGCCTGCGCAAGGCGTGAGGGCCGCCCCGGTGTTCCCCTCCCTCCTCCGGCGCGCTTCGCGACCCGCACCGGCCCCGGCACCGGCCCCGGCACCGGCCCCGGCCCCGGCCACCCCGCTGCACCGGCTCCTGGTCTCCGCGCTCGCGCTGCTCGGTATGACGGCGGGCCTGACGGTCGGCGTCGGCGCCACGCCGGCGACGGCCGCCACCGGCATCGACCTCTGCGCCGAGGTCGGCTACACCGCGGGCTTCCGGGGTGACGCCCTGGTGACCGCGATCGCCGTCGGCATGGCCGAGTCCAGCTGCAACCCGCTCGCGTCCAACGTCCAGAACAACACTCCGCCGTCCACCGACCGGGGCCTGTGGGAGATCAACAGCTACTGGCACCCCGAGGTCAGCGACGCCTGCGCCTACGATGCCCAGTGCAACGCCAACGCGGCCTACCGCATCTCCAACAAGGGCACCGACTGGGCGCAGTGGTCGACCTACAAGGAGGGCGCACACCTGCGGTACCTGGACGCGGCCCGGGCCGCCGCCGACCGGCTCGGCCACCACGACCCCGGGCCGGCCCCGGTCGTCTACCCGACACAACCCGGCCGGGTCGTCTCGGCGCGCTCGGCGGACGGCCGCCTGGAGGTGTTCGCGGCCGGGGCGAACGGCGTCTCGCACGCCTGGCAGAACAAGGTGAACGGCGACTGGTCCGAGTGGGAGTCCCTCGACGGCCCCGGCGGCGCCCGGCTGACGATCGGCGCGGACGCGGACGGCCGCCTGGAGCTGTTCGCCCTCAACGGCAGCACGCTCCAGCACCGCTACCAGCTCCAGCCCTCCGGCGCCTGGTCGGGCTGGGACACGTTCGGCACCGGCGGCCACAACCTCGCGGTCGGCGCCAACCAGGACGGCCGCCTGGAGGTCTTCGCCTCCGGCCCGGTCGGCGTCTTCCACCGCTACCAGACCGCGCCCAACAGCGGCTGGTCCGGCTGGGAGCCGGCCGGCGGCGGCCCCGCGGACAGCGAGATCGGACTCGGCAAGTCCCCCGACGGACGACTCGAAGTCTTCGCCCTCAACGGCTCCACCTTCCAGCACATGTGGCAGACCGCCGCCAGCGGCGCCTGGTCGGGCTGGGAGGCCTTCGGTGACGGCGGCCACGACCTCACCGTCGACCACAACCAGGACGGCCGCCTCGAAGTCTTCGCGTCCGGCTCCGCCGGCGTCTACCACCGCTACCAGACCAACCCCACCACCTGGTCCGGCTGGGAACCCACCGGCGGGCCGGCCGACTCCCAGCTGACCAGCGAGCACGCGCCGGACGGCCGGGTGGAGGTCTTCGCCATCAACGGCACCACCGCCCAGCACCTGTGGCAGACCGGCGTGAACGCCCCGTACGACAAGTGGGTCGCCTTCGGCGGCCCCGGCACCGAGATCACCGCGGCGGCCAACGCCGACGGCCGCATCGAGGTCTTCGGCTCCAGCGGCGCCGGTGTCCACCACCGCTGGCAGACCGGCTTCTCCACCTGGTCCGAGTGGTCCTGGCTCAACACCACCTCCGGCCCCGCTGTCGGCTGAGGCCGACCTGCGTGTGGTCGCCCGGTCCCCGGCCGTTCCGGGGACCGGGCGTCTCGCGTCGCGGCGTCGGCCTCAGGCGTCAGGCGTCAGGCCTCAGGCCTCAGGCGTGGCACCGCAGCATCGTCAGCGGCGGATTGGCGGCGAAATCGGCCCAGAAGTCCTCGCCGTACTCGCGCACGCCGGCCTCGGAGATCTCCAGGGGCACCCAGGTGATGTCCTTGAATCCGGCCGCGTGCAGCGACCGTTCGTACGTCTCACGGCTGGGCGGGTTCGCGACGAAGGAGATCGGCGGGTCGAGGAGCGCGGTGATCCTCACCCGCGGCCCGATCTCGGTCACCTCGCCGAGCGATTCGCAGAGGAAGCCGTACTTGGCCAGGGACGGCCCGTCGAAACGGTAGTCCGGGTGCTGCACGAAGGCGAAGAACTCGGCCCCGTCCGCGAGGCTGCGGTGGATGTTGCGACACATCCGCTCGATGGTGGCGACGTCGTCGGCGTAGTTGAAGCACTGGACCGCGACCGCGAGGTCGAACCGCTGCTCGTAGACGGGCAGTTCGGCGACGTCGCCGACCTCGTACTCCACGCCCAGCGGCTCCTTGCCCTCCATGGCCCGGGCCGCGCCGACCATCTCGGAGGAGATGTCGACACCGAGGACGCGGGATGCGCCCCGGCGCTTGAACTCCCGGCTGTAGAAGCCGGTCCCGGAGGCCAGGTCCAGGACGGACCTGCCGGTCACGTCGCCCACCAGGGCGAGGAAGCCGGGCACCTCCCCGTAGCGCGTCAGCGGAAGGGTCTTGAAGCCCTCGAACGCCTCGCCGATCTCGTCGTACAGCTGACCGGTCATCATGCTCCCCGTTCGTCCACGGCATCGGCCCTCGTCCGGGCCGAAGCTCCTGCCGGGAAGTCTCGCTTCCGGCCACCGGAGCTCCGTACTGGCGGAAACCACAAATGTGCCGCAGCTACAGCCGCCGTTCTCGTCGCGTTCGCGCCGCGCGGCTGGTCGCCGCTACGGGCCCCGCTCCCGCCCGGCTCGCACTCCGGTCGACCGGCTCGGACTGCGGCGGAAGGTCGCGGCGGCGGACCGGGGAGAGGTGGACCGGCAGGAAGGCCGTCGCGATCAGAGCGCCGCCCACCCACAGCGCGAGGTGGACTCCGGCCAGTTGGCCGATCGCGCCGGCGACCGCGGCGCCGATGGCGAGGGCTCCGGCGGGCAGTCCGATGAGGGGGAAGGCGGCGGTGCCCAGGGCCCCGAGCAGGCCGGCCTGGGCCGGGGTCGCGTCGAGGGCGGAGACGGCGATGAGCGGGACGGCGACGTAGCTGACGCTGGTGGCGAGTTGGCTGAGCGTGGTCGCGGCGAACAGGGTGCGGAAGTCCGGTACGCGCCAGGGGGATGGGGATCGCATGGTCACCTCGCCGCCGCCGGTGCGGGTGCCCGGCGCAGCCGCGTCATCGCCACTCCGGCGAGGACGACGGCCATGCCCGTGAGGGTCCTCGGGCTGACGGGTTCGTCGAGGACGAGCGCGCCCAGCAGGATCGAGACGACGGGCAGCAGGTAGCCCACGGTGGCGGCGTCGGTGGCGCCCTCGCTGGCGATGATGCGGTAAGTGAGGTGGAACGTCACCCCGGTGGCGAGGACCCCGAGCACGGCCGCCGCCATCAGCGGCGTCGCGCCGAGGTGGGTCGGCGGCGCGCCGCCCGCGGGTAGCGTCAGCGCGGTCAGTCCGGTCGCCGCGAGCAGTTGGGCGGCGGAGAGCGAGAGGGTGGGCGTGCCCCGGCCGACCAGGTGGCGCCGCATGTAGGCGAAGGCGACGGCGTAGCTCAGCGAGGCGCCGAGGATGGCGAGCGCGCCCCAGCCCACCGCGTCGCCGTGCTGCCAGGGCGCGAAGATCAACAGTGTGCCGCCGAATCCGAGCAGGAGTCCGCCCAGCCGGAGCGCGCCCGGCCGGCGGTCGGTGCCGAGGGCGAGGCCGATCAGCAGCGACCACAGCGGAGTCGTCGCGTTCAGCACGCCCGCCAGGCCGGAGTCGACGGTCTGCTGGCCGAGGCTGAACAGGGTGAACGGCAGGGCGTTGCAGAAGAACGCGGCCACCACGACGTGCCGCCACGTCGCGGCCGAGCGCGGCAGCCGCAGGCGCCGGGCGAGGCACATCACCACGAGGACGAGGGCCCCCAGGGCGCAGCGGACGACCGTCACCTGAGCCGGACGCAGGCCGTCCAGGGCCAGTCGGATCCACAGGAAGGTGGATCCCCAGAGCAGCGCGAGGACCCCCACGCGTGACCAGTACAGACTTGCGGTTCTCATGGGAGGAACGCTGCCCGGGCCGATTCGACAGCACAAGCGAAAAGATCTTCATCTCCTTTAAGCTGTGCTACATGCTCGATGTGAGGCGTATGCAGGTGCTCCGGGCCGTCGTGAGCAGCGGATCGGTCACCGCTGCCGCGGCCAATCTGGGGTACACCCCCTCGGCCGTGAGCCAGCAGATCGCGGCCCTGGAGCGGGAGGCCGGGACCGCCCTGCTGGAACGGGCCGGCCGGGGCGTGCGGCCGACGGAGGCCGGACGCCTGCTGACCGAACACGCCGCCACCATCAGCCGCAACGTCGCCGAGGCGGAGACGGCCCTGGCCGAACTGCGGGCCGGACGCACCGGGCGGCTCGCCATCCGCTACTTCGCGACGGTCGGGGCCCGGCTGGTGGCGCCCGCCGTCGCCCGGGTGCGCCGGGAACACCCCGGCGTACGGATCGACCTGCGGCTGAACGACCCCGAGGACCCGCTCGGCGAGGTGGCCGACGGCCGGGCCGACCTCGCCCTGGTGATCGGCGGCCCCGAGGCCTCCGTGCCGGGCGTCCGGCTGGTGCACCTGCTCGACGACGCCTACGTGGCGGTCCTTCCCGCGGACCACCCGCTGGCCGCCAAACGCGTCCTCGACCTCGCCGACCTCGCCGAGGAGCCGTGGATCGGCAGCGAGCCGCCCGGCCCCTGCCTGGAACCCGTGCTCCGGGCCTGCGCCGCCGCCGGCTTCAGCCCCGACGTCGTGGTGGACGGCCAGGACCACGCCACCGCCCGGGGTTTCGTCGCCGCCGGCCTCGGCGTGGCCGTGATGCCGAGGCTGGGGCTCACCGGCCGCCACCCCGACGTCGTGGTCCGCCGGGTGCGCCGCCCCGAACCGGTCCGCACCGTCCACGCCGCCGTCCGCGAGACCGCCCTGTCCCACCCGGCGGTGCAGGGCCTGCTCGACGCCCTCCGGGAGGCGGCCGCCCAGCGGTGACGGCCCGGCACCCGACCGCCCCGCGTCCTCGCCACCGCCCTCGCCACCGCCCTTGACCAGCCGGAACACCCGCTGCGCCGACCGAAATCGGATGCCGTCGGCCGGCTGCTGCCCCTAAGATCCGCACCATGGCAACACGACTCGTGCAGATCAACATGAAGGCCCACGACGACGACGCGCTCGGCCGCTTCTGGGCGGAGGCGCTCGGCTGGGGTGTCCACCACGAGGCGCCCGGCGTGACCAACCTCGAACCCGTGGGCTTCGCCTACCCCGACCCCGCGGCCGTCTGCATCGACATCATCGCCCGCCCGGAGCCCAAGACGGCGAAGAACCGGGTCCACGTCGACCTGGCCACCACCTCGGCCGCCCACCAGGCCGAGCTGGTCGCGCGCCTGAAGGACCTCGGCGCGACGCTCGCCGACGTGGGCCAGGGCGAGGTCCCCTGGACCGTCATGGCCGACCCCGAGGGCAACGAGTTCTGCGTCCTGGAGCCCCGCGAGGTCTACCGGGACACCGGGCCGATCGCCGCGGTGGTGGTCGACTGCGCCGACCCGCGCGAGATGGCGCGGTTCTGGGGCGGGGCGACGGACTGGACGCTGCACGAGGTCGCCGACGACCACGCGACCATGCGCTCCTCCCAGGGCGTCGGCCCCTACCTGGAGTTCATCCGCACCCCCGACACCAAGAGCGGGTGGAACCGCGTCCACCTCGACGTCAGCCCCTACCGCGGTGACGACGTGGCGGCGGAGGAAGCCCGGCTGCGCGCCCTGGGCGCCACCGACCCCGGCATCGACCAGTCCGTCATCTCCTGGAGGATCCTGACCGACCCGGAAGGCAACGAGTTCTGCCTCCTCAGCCCCCGTTGACCCTGAGGGAGGCGTGAACGAGGGCGAGCGCCGCGTCGCGGCGAGGACCGCTCGGCCGGTCCGGCCGCGGGCGTGACGATCCGGTGACACGGAATGCTCCATTCCGTCGACTCTCCGGACTAACTTCGATCGTGTACGCCGCCCGCGGTCACCGTTCGGACCGGGCGGGCAACGGGCGTGCTCCCACCCGTACTTCGCGCAGGAGAAACCCGCATGTCCTTCCTGACGATCCGTCGCGTCCCCGCCGTCCGCACGCTGGCCGGCACCGTCCTGTCCGCCGCCCTGCTGGTCCCCGCCGCGACGGCGTGCAGCAGCACGTCCACCGTGCAGGGCGGCGCGACGCCCAGTGCCACGCCCAGCGCCACCGTCGCCACCACGCCCACGGCTTCCACTTCCGCCTCTGCGGCTGCCCCGGCCTCCACGCCTGCCTCCGCTTCGACCGGCTCTCCGACCGGCTCGCCGGCGGCACCGCCCGGCGCCAAGCACACGACCCCGCCCGCCGCCCCGGGCAAGGGGACCTCCCCCGCCGGCGGCCAGACCCTGCCGGACGGCAGCAAGGCCGAGATCCAGAAGCTCGGCGAGCTGCACTACGTCGCCAAGATCGTCCACGACGGTCAGGTCTACGGCACCCTGGAGGCGAACGGACACGACGCCGGGGTCGACGCCAACGACATGTTCGTCGTGCTCTCGATGGACGGCACGGTGCACGCCTGGATGGGCGGCTCGCACAAGGGCCCGGGCACCTTCAAGCTCGCCGGCGGCTGGACGGCCAAGGTCACCAAGCTCGGCGAGCTCCACTACCGCGCGGACATCCTCGGCCTGGACGGCGCGGTGAACGGCACGTTCGAGGCCGACCAGCACGACGCCGGGCTCGACGCCAACGGCGTGTACATCGTGCTCGGCATCGGCGGGGAGATCAGCGCCCACGAGTGACAGCACGAGTGGCATCGGGAAGACACCGACGTCCGAGCCGTCCACAAGGCCCGGTCTCAGTCCGCCGGTTCGGGTTCCCTGGCCTCGACCCTGGCACTCGTGGTGACGAAGTACGAGTCCTGGTCCTCCAGGTTCGCCGCGGTCTGCTCGCCGATGTACAGGTCGAGGTGTTTGGCGTCGTCGCAGCCGATGCTGCAGAGGTCGTCGACGCGCCAGTCCGCGGACTTCACCCGGGCACAGGTGTCCGGGGCGAGTCCCCGGCCGCAGTCGACGACGTGGATCCGGGTGCCCGGTGACAGCTGGTTGGCGGCGACGGACTGCCAGGGCACCAGCGGGTTCTCGTGCGAGCCGACGGGTGGCCGGTCGGTCGCGAAGTAGCAGTGCCGGGTGAAGTCCCAGCCGAGGTAGTCCCCGCGGGCGGTCCTGCCGAACCCCTCCAGGCCGACCCGGTCGAGGTAGTCGGCGGGGTAGCCGTCCGGCAGGCTCTGGCCGGCGCAGACCTGGTCGCGGATGCTGCGCCGGGGGCCGTGGTAGTAGACCTCGCTGGGCGTGAAGTAGACCGTGAGGGTGTATCCGTCCTGGGTGGGCTGGTTGACCCGCGGGAGGTCGATGGTGTTCAGCCTGTGGTCGAGTTCCAGGCCGGCGGCGGCCACGGCCGCGACGACCAGCAGGCCGCAGACCAGGCGCACCGCCCTTCTGCCGCGCCCGCCGCGCGGGCGGCCCGCGGGTGGTCGCGGCGTGGTGACGTCCTGGACTGCGGTCATGGTGAGGTCCATTCGTAGGGGCCGGGGTGACGGCTTCCGACGGCCGGCCACCCGCGCGGTGCGGACCGACGTGGTGCCGACGCCCGGTACGCCGTCACGATGGCACGGGCCTTCGGCCCGGCGAGCGCCGAATCGGACCGTGCCACACGGAAGTTGCCCCGTTCGACGTACCTCCGTCCACCTGTGGTGCTTCGGCTCGTCCCTTCGGGGGAACACCCGCGTGCCCCCGACGGAAGCCGTTCAAGATCTCTAGCATGCGGTGGCGTGACCGATGCGCTCCTGAGCCCGCCGCCCGGCGAGGCCTCCCCTCCCGTGTTCGACGACCCCCGCGGCCACCGCCGTACGGCCGTGATCGCCGTCGGCGTCCTGGTGTCCCTCGGCTGCCTGGGCCTGCTCGCAGTGGCCGGCGGAGTCCTGTACGCCGATCCCCGCGCGCCGGCGGCGAACGCCCCCGGTGCCGGTCCCACGGGTGCCCCGCGGTGAGGGCGGTCACGCCCCGCGGGCACTGGTGGGTCCTGGCGGGTGTCCTGGCAGTGTTCCTGCTGACGCTGTTCCTGACGACCTCGGTGCTCCGGGGTGTCGGTGCGGCGGGCACCACCCAGAGCCGGGGACCGGACGACCGCGTGCCGGGGTCCGTGTCGGGCGGCGGGCCCGTGGTCGACGTGCGCAACGGTGCGCCGGTCAGCTCGGGCGTGCTCCCGGGGACGGTGGCGCTGACCTTCGACGACGGGCCGGACCCGACCTGGACGCCGCAGGTCCTGCGGCTGCTGGCCGCCAAGCAGGTGCCGGCGACGTTCTTCGTGATCGGCGAGCACGTGGCCGAACACCCCGAACTGGTCCGCGCGGAGACGGCCGCGGGACACGAAGTGGGCCTGCACACCTTCACCCACGCCGACCTGTCGACCGCGCCGGTCTGGCAGGTCCACGTGGAGCTCGCCGCGAGCCGCGCCGTCCTGGCCGGGGCCGTCGGCCGGAGCACCACGCTGCTGCGACCGCCGTACTCCTCGATGCCGGACGCCGTCGACAACCGGGACTGGCGAGCGGTGCAACGCACCGCCGCCCTCGGCTACCTGACGGTCCTGTCCACGCAGGACAGCCTCGACTGGGAGGCCACCGACGCCGACGACGTCGTACGCCGGGCCGTGCCGCCCGAAGGGCAAGGGGCGGTCGTCCTCATGCACGACGGCGGCGGTGACAGGTCCCGCACGGTCGCGGCCCTGGGACGGTACATCGACACGCTCAAGGCGCGGGGGTACCGCTTCACCACCGTCTCCCAGGCGGTCGGTCTGCCGCCCCAGGCGACCCCGGCGCCGCGGCTCGACCGCTGGTACGGCACCGCGCTGATCCTCGCGCTCCAGGCCGCCGTCGCCCTGCCCGCCGCGACGGCCTGGCTGCTGGGCGGGGCGGCGCTGCTCACCGCCGCCCGGCTGTTGCTGCTCGCCACGGCGGCGGCCGCGCACCGGAGGCGGACCGCCGCACGGGCACCGGTCCGCCCGGCGGCAACGCCACCGGTTTCCGTCGTCGTCCCCGCGCACAACGAGGAGGCGACCATCGCCGCGTGCGTGCGCGCCCTGCTGGCGGGCGGCCGCCCCGACGTCGACGTGGTCGTCGTCGACGACGGCTCGACCGACGGCACCGCGGCAGCGGCCCGAAGCGTCGACGACCCCCGCGTCCGCGTCGTGACCCAGCCCAACCGGGGCAAACCCGCGGCCCTCAACTCCGGTGTCGCGCACGCCGCGCACGACGTGATCGTGATGGTCGACGCGGACACCGTGCTCGCCCCCGGCGCGGTGGCGCGCCTGACCGCCGCCTTCGCGGACCCGCGCGTCGGCGCGGTCGCCGGCAACACCAAGGTCGCCAACCGCACCGGGCTGCTGCCGCTGTGGCAGCACCTGGAGTACGTCATGAGCTTCGGCCTGGAACGCCGGCTGTTCGACCTCTTCGGCGCCGGTCCCACCGTCCCGGGGGCCATCGGGGCGTTCCGGCGGTCGGCACTGGACGCCTGCGGAGGCATCAGCGCCGACACCATCGCCGAGGACACCGACATCGCCATGGCCCTGTGCCGGGCGGGGTGGCGCGTCGTCCACCGCAGCGACGCCCACGCCTACACGCACGTGCCCACGACCGTACGGGAGTTGTGGCACCAGCGGTACCGCTGGGCCTACGGCACCCTGCAGTCCGTCTGGAAGCACCGGCACGCCGTCGGGGAACCCGGTGTGGCCGGCCGCCTCGGCCGCCGCACACTCCCCTACCTGGTGCTCTTCCAGCTCGCGCTCCCGCTCACCGCCCCGTTCCTGGACGCCGCCGCGCTCTACGGGCTGGCCCTGGGCACGAGCCCTGCGCCGGTATCCACCTGGGTGGCCTTCTGCCTCGCCCAACTCGCCCTCGCCGCCTACGCCCTCCGCCAGGACCGGGAGAGCCTGCGCCACCTGTGGCTCGTGCCCCTCCAGCAGACCCTCTACCGCACCGCCCTGTGCCTGGTCACCATCCACGCCCTGGTCAGCGCGGCACTCGGCGCCGGCCCGCAGTGGCAGCGGAACCACCCGAGGGCGCAGACGGAAGCGCGGGCGGTCCCGGCACCGGTGTAGCCCGCCGGACGGCCCTCACCCCCGGAGGTACCTGCACCAGGGTCAGCAACACGCGAACCTCCAACCGGAGTGCCCTCACACCCGGAGGTACCAGCCGCGGGACGAGAGCAGCCGCGCGAGCGGCACGTAGAACAGCAGCAGCCACAGCACCGCCCACACGACGCTCGCCAGCGGTGCGGGCATCCACGGGGCGAGGCCGGCTTCGGGGAGGACGCTCCACACCGTCCCCTCCTCGCCGTGGTACCGGAGTGGGAGGTAGTCCAGTGTGTCCGTGACGAGTTCGGAGAGGACGTAGAAGAACAGCGGATTGCGGCCGAGGGCCACCAGTGTGTCGCCCACGGGCGCGAGTCCGCGACGGACGGCGGTGGTGCTCCGCGCGGCCGGCGCGGCCGACGCGTGCGGGCTGTCCGGCGAGGGCCACAGCCCGCCGTCGAACGCCAACAGCACCAGGCCGAAGCCGGCGGTCATGATGCCGATGCTCACGAGGGCGTACGACGGGGTCCACAACTGCTTGCCGATCGGGATGACCTGACCCAGTGCGAGGCCGGCCCCGACGCACGCCACCCCGACCCCGGTCAGCAGGGACACTCGCCCGCGCACGCCACCGGCCGTGTCGTAGCGCCGCTTGTTCCGGATGATGTCCATGCCGACGACCAGGCCCGCCCAGCAGTTGACCACGGCCACCAGCGTCGACACGAGGCCCTCCGGGTCGAACCTGCCGCCGTCGAAGTTGTGCTCGACGCCCCACAGACCCGTGTCGACGTAGGCCTCCAGCGAACAGTCCGGCGTCAGCGCGCGGACGTCGGCGCATCCGGACCAAGGGTTGTGGAAGGTGTACGTCGCCACGATCCAGACGGCGACGCACACGACGGGGAACCCGCCCAGCAGGAACCCGCGGGTGAGGACCCGGACCACGGGGCGGTGCGCACCCCCGATGACCTCCGGGCCGGCGGCGGGCCGCACCGACCAGGCGCACGTGACGTACAGCAGCGACACCGCGAGGTACACGACGGCCAGTCGCTGCAGCACACCGACGAACCGCAGGTGCTCCAGCACCTCCCGCAGGAACGGAAACGCGTTGAGGAACATGCCGATCGCGTACAGCAGGACGGTTCGGCGAACGATGCGCGGCAGGAACCGCCGTCCACCCGGCCCCCTCGGGTCCGAGGGGCGGAGCAGGGCCGACATGGACACCGGCACCGCCATGCCCAGGATGAACAGGAACCCGGGAGCGACCAGGTCGGCGACCGTCAACCCGAAGCCCTTCGCGTGCAGCAGGGCGGGAGCCGCGATCTCCGCCACCTGGCTGCCGATGAGGATGCGCAGCACGACGAGGGTGCCGCGAAACGCGTCCAGCGCCTTGAGGCGGCGGACGGCTCCGGCGGTCGGGCCCTCCGCGACCGGCACTCCTGGAACGGTCGTACTCGGGGCCGGTTCCATCTCCCGCCAACTCCCGATTCGCTCGACGGCCGCAGGCATCAACTCTGCTACGGCAACGAGCCCGCGGGTGGGAGGGACACGGCGAGGCCGCCCTGCCACACGGGGCGGGGCGGCCTCTCCCTACATCGTCATCGGTCCCTCGGCGGGACGTGTCACCAGCTGAAGTAGCCGTGCGACATCCAACCGGTGACGCCGCTGTCGACGTCGTAGACCAGGTCCCACTGGCCGTCACCGGACACGTCGCGGTGCGCCAGGCGCTGGCCGGTGTAGCAGAGGCCGAGGATCGCGCCCGAGGTGCTCGGGTCGGAGCGGAGGCGGACACCGTCCCCGGTGCAGTGGCCGTAGACGTCGTCGGCGTAGGCAGGCGTGGCCAGCGTAGCGCCGCCGATGGCGACCGCGACCGCGAGGCCGACCGCTGCCATGGTGCGCTTCCCCCGTGCTGCGAAAGACACAGTTTCTCCTCAATGAACCATGTAACGCCAAGTCAGATGATCTTGGCGCCAGAGAACATAACATGTTCATGATCTTCAAAGGGCGGCGAGAAGGCTCTGATTGACGGATCATCACACTCCTTCACACCCCCTCCCCACCAAGGCGGTAGACGGTGATGCCGCCGCCGCTGCGGACCGGGGCGTACCTGGCCTGGCGGGGGCGAGCGCGCGAACGGCGTCGGCCTCCTGCCGCGCGGGGAAGAGTCCGTCCTGCGGCCGGTCGTACGCGGCGACCCACTCGGGCCTCACGCCGGGCCCGCCGGGGTAGCGGGGGAAGAGGTAGACCTCGGCGCGGGCGGTCAGTTGGGGGGCGAGCCCGTTCGCGGCGGCGACCCGGGCGCCGTCCGGGATCCGGCGCAGGACGTCCCGGACGGTGTCGGCCGTCGCGTCGGACTGCCAGGTAGCCGGCCGGCCGAGTGCACCGAGGGGCTGGGTGGGCAGGGTGACCGCGGTGACCGCGAGTGCGGCGCCGACCAGGCCCACCTCACCCGCACGCTCCGCCGCCACCTCGGCCACACCCCGACCGCCCTGCGCCGTCTACTGGCACCGGCGGAGGCGAGCCGGGTCGGGTGACGGCCCGGCGACCGGCCGGCCGCGCGGCCGGAGCGTGCACTCAGCGCCCGTGCTCGGTCGAGGGGACGCCTCGGGAGAGCGGGAAGCCCATCCGGTTCACCACCGGCGTCATCGGCCCGCACACCACCTGCGCGTAGCAGGTCGCCGACCGGGCCGGTTCGCCCCCGTTCCGCGGCGCGTTGGGGGCCGGCGACGGCGCGCGTTCGGTGCGGCGCGCCCCGGGCGTGCGGTGGCGGGGCGTCGGCGCGGCCCCGGCCGTCACCGCCCCGCCACGCGCGTGCGGCACCCCGCGCACGCGTGGACACCGCGGGCGCCGTAGCGGTGGATCGGCGACCCGCACCCGGCGCACGGACCGACCTGCCACGCCTCGCAGCCGTGCGCGACGGCGGCGGCTTCGCGCTGGGGCTCGGTCACGACGAGCCTGCGCTCCTGGCGGGGCACTCTGAACAGTCTCTCGGGGACCTCGTCGAGCGTGTGCAGGCCGGCGCCCGCGGAGTTCCCGTGCCGGGGGCGGGGGTCGTCGAAGGTGAAGGTCTCCTCGCCGTAGCGGCAGGTCGGGTCGAGCGCCTGGCGGGTGTAGGTGATCCCGGCGTCGGGGGCCGGCTGATCGACGGCGCCTTCCTCCTCGTCGTCCGGACCGAAGGCCTCGTGCCACCGGTCCCGGTCGGCCGCGGGCACCCACATCCGTGAGACGGAACGCGGGTCGCTCTGGCTCGGCACCCGCATCGGCACGAACTCGCCGTCGGCACTGGCCACGACGAGCTCGTCGACCTCGGTGGGCGGCTTGGCCGGCAGGCACAGCGCCGGGAGGTACCACCCGGTGTGGAAGCGATTGCAGAAGCTCCCGTTGACCGGGCAGGGCCGCTCGCTGCTCGGCAGGCACTTCCACTGCTGCAGGTGCCGCACCCCCGCGCGGACCACCATCGCGAGCGAGGAGGCGATCTCCCGCCAGCCGAAGTTGTCGACCCGGGCCCACGGCGCCCGCTCGACGGCGGCGGACCGATCGGTGTCGGTCACCCACAGCGGGACGATCCCGTGCTCCGCGGCCCTGCGGGAGCGCCGGCGCACCGTCTCGGCGCTGATGGGCGCGTACTGGGCCTCCCAGCCGATCCGCAGGCCCGACTCGCCGGTGACGAGGACGTCGGTGCGGATCCGGCCGTCGGCCGCCCGCGCCTCGACCTCCGCGCGCAGGCCGTGACGCTCCGCCGCGCGCGCGATGCGTTCCTTCATCGCGTCCTGCTTCGCGCTCTCCTCGGCGGTGGGAATGTGACGCACCGGAAGGTGGGCGGCCACCCACACGGTACGGCCGCCGACGGTTCTCCGGCGGATCGTCATCCAGGGAGCACGATCGTCCTCCTCGGCCTGGCAATAGCCGTCGCGGTGGTGCTCAAGGCACTCCAGCAACTCGCGCTCGCGCCGGTCGATCGGAGCGGTGATCTCCGCCAGCAGGCCGGGCCGGTCGGGATGTCCGAGGTCGGGCAGGGTCAGGTTGATCTCGATGCCGTACGCGGTGTGGAAAACGCCGTTCGCCATATCCGGAGAGTAGAAAGGGCGACCGGAAATTTGAATACCGCCGCGAATGTTTAAATCGGCGGGACAATACCGGGAAATGCGCCGGGGCCGGCCGCGGTCACTCGTCGAGTGCTGCGGCCGGCGGCACGGCCGAGCCGGAGATCCGCGACGTTGTTCGTCTCCGGCGTCCACGCCGCGTACAGATCCCCCTCCTTCACCCACGCCGCACCGTCGTTGAACCTCACCCCGATCCAGTTCCCCGACAAACGCAGCCGCTTCACGCCATTCGTCTCATCCACCCAACTCCCCGCCGGACCACCGTCCTTCACCACCGCACGCCCATCCGTGGTCAGGACGCCGAGCCAACTCGAAGTGATGACAACTCTGCAGACCTTCCGGCGCGCGAGCCCGGACACTGCCAGGATCGGCGCACCGACCACGACAGCTCCTGCCCCGCACACAGCCCACCGGCCCGAAGGAGTCCCGCCTTGAGCCTGCCCGCCGATGTCCCCGACGCCGCCGTCCGCCTGCACGCCTGGTCGATCCCGGAGCGGGAGTACGCGCGCCAGGAGGAGCGCCGCGGCAGCCGGCACGCCTACACCCGGCTCGATCCGGTCCGCACCGCCCTGGTGGTGATCGACATGGTGCCGTTCTTCGACGGGCCGTACGCCCGCGGCGTCGTCCCGCAGATCCAGGCCCTGGCGGACGCCCTGCGGCGCGCCGGCGGCCTCGTGGCCTGGGTGCTGCCGGGGGCGGGTGGGCCGACGGCGGCCCGCGAGGAGTTCTACGGGCCCCGGGTCGCCGAGCTCTACCGGACCTCCGGGGGCAGCGGCCCGCTCGCCGGGCGCCTGCGGCCCGAGTTCACGGTGGACGAGGAGCGGGACCTGATCGTCGAGAAAGACGCGATCAGCGCCTTCTTCCCCGGCTTCTGCCCGCTGCCCGGTCTGCTGGCCGAGCGCGGCATCGACACCGTGCTGGTATGCGGGGTCGTGACCGACGTGTGCGTGGCCGGGTCGGCGCGCGACGCCTTCACCCTCGGCCTGCGCGTGGTCGTGGTGGCCGACGGAACGGCGACCCGCAGCGACGAGGTCCACAACGCCACCTTGCTGACCCTGTACCGGTCCTTCGCCGACGTGCGCCCCACCGCCGAGGTCCTCGACCTGATCGGGGCGGGGTACCCGGGACCTTCCGTCGCCGCCGCACCGGAGGCCGGCATGACGCCGTGAAGCGGGTCGGGTTCGACGACCCGGGCGTACGCACAGCGGCCCCGGGCCGGGCCGTGCCACATCGGCCGCATGCCGGCCGGGGACCCGGAGTTCCGGCACAGGGCCGTCCACCGCACCCACAGGCTGCGCACCGCCCCGGTCGTCACTCGCCCGGGTGACAACGGTGGTGCGCCCGGAGGTTGACCGCCGATCATCGGCTCGGTCTCGGCCCCGGCACCGGACCGTCACACGGCGCCACGCGCTGCGGCGGCAGGAACGTCGGGCCGCTTGATGCCGCACCGGCCGCCAACACCCCCCGCGCCGCCACCAGGTTCGCCGCGGCACGACGCAGGTGCCAGGCGGACAGGGGGACGGACGCGGCGCACACCGGCCGGTCCCACCGCGCGGCCGCTTCCGCCGCGGCCGCCGCCACGCCGAGCAGCGCCCCGGCCTCGGTCATCGACCGGCTGACCTGCGAACTGCGGGCCTCCGCCGCAGTCCGGCGCAGCAGGATCGCGAGGTCCTGCGCGTCGGGGATCCCCTCGGCCCAGTCGTATCCCCAAAGGGACAACTCGCGTGCGCAGCGGACGATGTGCCGTGCGTGGCGGTCGGACCAGGTGGTGGGTGGGGGTGGCGTGGGCAGGGCGTCGTCGTTCGGCACTCCTGCATGATCGACCGCAGACGGCCGGCGCGGGAGGGGAACCGCGGATTCTGTTGACGACCCGTTGCACGACTGCCGGTGCGGAGCGCTACAGTGCGCCCTGTCGTGTGCCCCGTCCGGCCGTCGGGCGGGTGTCGGACGGGCGTCGATCCCCTGATCGGGCGGGCTGACCAGCGCAGTCGTACGTGAGCGCGAGGGCGGGGACGTAAGATCATCTCCGTTCACGGGCCCCCGAGCGGTCGAGAACGAGCTTCCCGGGAAAGGGGACCCACCGATGGAAACCGGTACCAAGACCGAGGCCGAGGCCACGACCGAGACCCAGGCCACCGAGACCGAGGCCACGACCGAGAACAACAGCGGCCCCGACAAGATGACCCGCGTCCTGCTGGTCACATGCGGCGTCGTCCTGCTGGCCACCGTCACCACGGCCGGTCTCTGGGCGACGGGCGTCCTCAAGCCGCACCGGACGCAGGCGGTCTGCAGCGGGCCCGGGCCCGCCGGCCCGCCCGAGTACGCGGCCCTGTGCGCCGCCCTCAACCGCCCCGACCTGCCGGCCCTGCTCGGCACCCCGAACGACCACGTGTCGAACGCCGCACCCGGACTCTCGGACGGACTCGCGATCGCGGAGGTGCGCCTGGAGCACTACGTCGTCGCCGTCAGCGACGCCCCGTGGGCCGTCTCGTCCCTGGGCGACAGTCCGAACACCGAGCGCGTCACCGTCCTCGGGCACCCCGCGGTGACGTCCTCGGGCCACGCGCTCGCGCTCTTCGGCGGCAAGGACAAGCAAGGCCCCGCCACCCGGAACCTGACCGTCGCGACGAACCCCAAGGACTCCACCGGCAAGGCCTACCAGTTCTCCCTCTTCCGGCAGGACGGCGGGACCCCCGACGACGCCGACCTGCGCCGGGTCGCCGAGACGGTCCTGCCGACCCTCCCGGGCTGGGTCCCCACGCAGTAGCGTCGCCCGGGGCACCGACGGAGAACGTCGTCACACAGGCACGGCGCCGTCCGACGCGGGCTCGCACAAGCGCGTCAGCGCGGCGTGGTCCTCGCCCCCGGGTCGCCCGGCAGAACGCGGGTGTGACGGCCGCCCCACTGCCCCGCGCCGCCGACACCCGCCGCGGGGTGCGCACGGCTGTCGGCGGCGGACGGCCGGTCAGCCGTGCGAGGGCGGCCCGGGCCGTGAACTCACAGGTTCTTCTCCAGTGCCGCCAGGTAGTTGCGCATCAGGTGGTCGCGCACGCCCTCGCCCGTAGGCTCGAAGGCCGCGGCTGTCAGGCCCCTGGCACGGTTGGCGATGCCCGAAAGGAGGCTGCTGGCGCCCTCGTGAACGGTGCCGGTGGAATCGATGAAGCGCAGGGCGTCGGTGTGGGTGAAGGCCGGCTCGGGCGGGAGCTGGGGGACGATGTCGTTGTTGTTGACGAAGCGGTAACTGCGGCCCTTGAGCGCCTTGTTGTACGCCGCGGTGAGCATGCGGTCGCACGTGCGGGGCTGGCCGAAGGTGACCACGCCGTCGGCGGTCAGCCGCGGGTCCTCCAGGGTGAGGCGGGCGGCGGCGAGCATCGCCAGGGCGCCGCCGAGGCTGTGACCGGTGAACCAGATGCTCTGGTCGTCGGTGCGCAGCTCGCCGATGGCCTTGCGGACGTCGGGGAAGACCGATTCGAGGGCCTCGGCGAAGCCGAAGTGGACGTAGCCGGTGCCGCCGGGCCCGGGCCAGGGTGGGGTGCTGGAGTCGGTGAGCCAGTCGCGGATCTCCTTGGGTTCGGTGCCGCGGAAGGCGATGACGATCATCCGGTCGCTCGCCATGGTGTACGCCTGGGTGTCCTGCAGCGGGAACGGCGGGGTGAACCGGGTCTCGTGGTGGCGCACCGTGTCGAAGCCCCAGTCCCGGGCCTGTCGGTCGATGGCGGTGTCGTCCTGATAGGCGAGGGCCGCGGCTCTGGCCAGGCAGTAGGCGTGGGCGAGGCTGTGACCGGTCGCGGTCCGGTCGAAGGTGATGGGTACGGCCACGGTGGGAGCTTCCTCTCTCCGGTGGGACAGTGCCCCTCGTTCGTAGCGGAAGCGTCGGCCGCCGCCGGGGCGGCAGCGCCCTGGAGTCACCCGGACAGGCTCGAAGCCCACAACGGACGGGCATGCCGCTTGCCGGAACACCCGCCCGCAGCGGCATCACACCGGGACGGCCTCGACCACGGACAGCACCGTCGGGGTGGAGAGGATCCGGGACAGGCGCAGCCCGGCACGGTCGAAGAGCTCCGCGAAGTCCGCCTCGGTGCGCTCGCGGCCCGTGAGGGAGATCATCATCATCAGGTCCAGGCTCTTCGCCTGGTGGGGCGCGTTGTCCCGGGGGACGACGGCGTCCAGGACGAGGAGCCGGCCGCCGGGGCGCAGGGCCCGGCGGCAGTGGCCGAGCAGGGTGACGCACTCGTCGTCGTCCCAGTCGTGGGTGATCCGCTTGAGGAGGAGGACGTCGCCGGTGGGCACGGCGCTGAAGAAGTCGCCCTCCGCCGTGGTCCAGCGGCCCGTGATCTCCTTGTCGCCGTCCAACCGGTTTCCGGCCAGGACGTGCGCCCGGTCGTAGAGGACGCCCTCCAGGCCGGGGTTGCGGCGCAGCACCTCCAGCAGCAGGCCGCCGTGGCCGCCGCCGACGTCCACCACCGTTCCGCTGTCCGGGAGTTCGCAGGCGGCCGCGATGGCGGCGTTCTCCGGGTCGGACATCGCCGCCATGCCGACGTGGAAGACGGCGGCGGTCTCCGCGTCCCCGGCGAAGTGGTCGAAGAACGGCTTGCCGAAGACGGCGTCGAAGGCCGTGGTGCCCTCGGTGAGGCAGTGCACCATCCGCTCCGCGGGCAGCCAGAAGGTGCGGTCGGTGAGCATCCGCACCGCGCTGCGCGCGGAGTACGGGACGTCGCTGCGCAGCGCCTGCCCGGTTTCGGTCAGCGTGAAGCGGCCGTGCTCGTCCTCGGCGACGACGTCCCGGGTGGCGAGCAGGCGCAGCACCCGGTACAGGTTGCGGGCGTCGGTGCCGGTGGCGGCGGCGAGTTCGGCGGCGGTGGCCGGGCCGTCCGCGAGGGCGTCGGCCACCCCGGTCTCGGCTGCGGCGCGCAGGGCGGCGGGGAAGACGAAGCCGAGGGCCTCGTCGATCAGGAAGGCGGCCGAGCGGCGCAGGCTCTCCTGCGCCGCCGTCGGTGCCCCGTCCTCGGTCGTCCGGTCCTCGTCGTTCGGCATGCGTCCTCCGTCAGGTGGGCCTCCGGTGCGTGCGCCAGGATACTGCCCGGCGTCACGGGCGGTAAGCACACCGTGACGTCCCGTCAGTCGCGCATCAGGGCATTGAACTCGCCGTAGTCGACGGCATCCGTCAGGCCCGTGTAGGTGCCGGTGGCGGCCAGCTCCGCCGCCACGCGCCGGACGACCGCGTACGCCGCCTCGGCGACCGCGGAGCCGAGGCTGACCCGGGCGACGCCCAGCTTCGAGAGCTCCGCGACGGACGGGGCGCCGGGGCCGGCCAGGATGTTCAGCGGGGCCGGGATTCCGGCGGCGAGTGCGGCGACCACGTCGACGTCGGTGACGCCGGGTACGAAGATGCCGCTGGCCCCGGCGTCGAGGTAGGCGCGGGCGCGGTCGAGGGTCTCCTGGAGGCGGGTCTCCTCCGGGCCGGCGCCGAAGAGGTAGGTGTCGACCCGGGCGTTGACGTAGAGCCGGACGCCGGCCTCGTCGGCCGCGGCGCGCGTGGCGGCGAGCCGCTCGCACTGGTCGGCGACCGGCCGCAGCACCGAGCCGCCGACCGGGAATCCGTCCTCGATGTTGACCCCGACGGCCCCGACGTCGATGACCCGGGCGACCGTGTCGGCGACCTCGGCGGGGGTGGCGCCGAACCCGCTCTCGATGTCGGCGGTGACCGGGACGGACACCGCGTCCACCACCCGGCCGATCAACGCGATGGCCTGGTCCCGGTCGAGCCGGTTGCCGTCCGCGGCCCCGAGTCCCCAGGCGACACCGGCACTCGTGGTGGCGACGGCCCGGGCCCCCGCCGCCTCGACCAGGCGCGCGCTGGCGGCGTCCCAGGCGTTGGCCAGGGCCAGCGGTGCGGCGGGGGCGTGGAGGGCGTGGAACAGCTCTGCGCTGTCGCGCTGTGAAGTCATGACCGGTATTCCACCAGCGGAAGTCGCCTGCCGGCTGGCGGATTTGCGACAGCATCGTCACGAGAGGCTTCGAACACGGTCCCCGTCGCCGCGAAGTGCCCCCGGGGGCAATTATCGTCAGATCGACGAGAATCGGCTATGCTCGGCGCGCCCGGCCGATATCGCGATCGGCGAGTCGGGAACGCGCCGGAGACGGCCGAGACTTCGCCCCGCCCCGGGCACGGGCGGCAGCGACACGGTGAGGACGATGACCACAGACAGGGCAGCACGGATGCGGCGGCACCTGGAGGCCGAGATCGCGCGACTCGGCGCCGCCATCGGGCTGAAGGACGGGCCGACGTTCGAGAACCATGACGGCGCCCGCCCGTTCATCCTCGTCTGCGGCGACGGCACGCTGCAGTACCTCGCCCTCGAACGAGGAGTGATCTGCTTCTCGCGGACCACCCGCGATCCCGACGAGCTGCTGTACTGGGCGTACGCCGATGCGACCGCATCCCTTGCCCTCCACTGGACGAATAAACGGGGCCTGACCGGGGAGAAGCATCTGGCGGCCAAGTGGAAGCGCCGGGCCACGCTGCTGCACTCTCTCAACCCCGAGTGGGCGAAGCGGTGGCGGGCGGAGCTGATCGAGACCCTCGGGCCCGAGGGTGAGCACCACCTCGTCCCCACACTGCCCCCGCCGCCGGCCGCAATCACATCCTGACGCTACGTCAAGCAGCCAACGGCACAAGGCTCGTGCGGTCGAAGGGGCCGCCGTGGGCGGCGGCGTACGCGATGGCGTCGTTGACGGCGTCGAGGGTGAACGACCGGACGCGCTCCGGGGCGAGGTCCAGGGTGCCCGAGGTGAGGAGCCGGATGATGCCGATGTTGGCCGTGCGCGGGTACATCCACTGCCCGCGTACGGTCACCGAGTTGCGCATGATCCACGGGTACGGGAGGGCGAGGTCCTCGCCGCCGAGCATGCCGACGCCGCCCATGAGGACGACGCGGCCGTACTCGCGCACGGTCATGGCCGCCGCGCGGGACGCCGAGCTGGGGGCGCTCGGCGGGAGCAGGTCGAGCACCAGGTCGATCGGGCCGCCGGCCGCCGCCGACATCGCCGCGCGGTCGGCGGTCTCGTCCCCGGTCAGCGGGACCGGGCCCAGCCGCGGACCGAAGCGGTCGGCCAGCAGGGCGAGCACGGCCCGGTTGCGCCCCGGGGCGATCACGCGGCCCGCTCCCATCGCGAGCGCGACCGCGACCGCGCTGCTGCCGAGGTTGCCGGTGGCTCCGCTGACGAGCAGCGTCTCGCCGGCCGCGAGGCCGCCGGCGAGCAGCCCGCCGTACGGGATGACGTGCACGCCGAGCGCGGCCCAGCGGGCCGGGTCCTCCCCCGCCGCGGCGGGCAGCGGGTAGACGTTCTCCGTCGGCACCCGCATGAGCTCGGCGAACGAGCCGTCGTGCAGGTGGCGGGCGAGGCGCGCGCCGCCCTCGCCGCGTGAACTCCAGCCCTGGAGCGTGATGTCGGGCGTCAGGGCGTCGTCCCGCGAGCGCACCGTCGAGTCGCACCACACCAGGTCGCCGACGCGCAGCCGGGTGGCGTCCGGGCCGACGTGGACGATCCGCCCGATGCCGCCGATCCCGGGCACGACGGGCGGGACGAGGGGGTACCTCCGCCTGCCGTCGAAGACCTCGGCCGCATAGGGCGCCACGGAGGCGGCGAGGACCTCGACCACCACCTCGCCGCCGCCGGCCTCGGGGTCGGGCACCTCCCGCACCGTGAGCGGTGCGCCGAACCGCGTGAGAACCGCTGCTCGCACGTCATGACCTCCGTGTCCGTCCGCACTCGTCCGTGCTCCTGCGATCGACCCTAGGAGCCGGGCGGGCATGCCGGAAGCGAAGAATCGGCATCCGTGGTATGCGTAGGCCGCATGGACATCTCCAGCACGGGACTGCGGGTCCTACGGCAGATCGCCGAGTCCGGCAGCTTCACCGCGGCGGCCACGCGGCTCGGCTACACGCAGTCGGCCGTCTCCCGCCAGGCCGCCGCCCTCGAACGCAGCGCGGGCACCACCCTGTTCGAACGCCGCCCGGACGGGGTGCGGCTCACCCCCGCCGGCCTGACCCTGCTGCGGCACGCCCACACGGTCCTGGCCTCGCTCGCGGCGGCCGAGCGCGAGCTCACCGGCGCCGCCCCGCAGGCCGAGCTCGTACGGCTCGGGGTGTTCCTGAGCGCGGGCGCCGCGATCCTCCCCGCCGCCCTCGCCCGCCTCGCGGCGGCCGACCCGCGGATCACGGTCACCACGAGCGAGGGCACCACGCCCGCCCTGGTCCGGGCGTTGCGTGCCGGCTCGCTCGACCTCGCCGTGCTCACGTCCCGCCCACCCCACCGCCCCTTGGACGGGGAGTCGCCGCGCCTGCACGTCGAGACCGTCGCGGACACCGAACTCGTGGTGGCGGTGCCGTCGACCGGGGAGTTCGCCGGGCGCGGCACGGTCCACGTCGACGAACTGGTCCACGCCGGGTGGATCGCCACCCCGTCGTCAAGCTCCGAGCCGCTGCTCGGCGTCTGGCCCGGCCTGCCGGGACGGCCGCGCGTCGTCCACGCCGCCCGCGACTGGCTGACGAAGCTCCGCCTGGTCGCCGGCGGCTTCGGCGTGACGACGGTGCCGTCCGGGCTCGCGCCGCTGCTGCCGCCCGGGGTGAGCCTGCTGCGCGTCGACGGCGCGCCCGCCGAGGTCCGCCGGGTGCTCGTGGCCCGCCTGCCCGGGCGCCCCACCCCGGCGATCACGGCCGTCACCCGGGCGATCGCGTCGGCCGTCTGAATCAGGACCGAAGCGCGAGTAGCGTGGCCCGCGCTCCCTTACCCGTACCCGTACCCGTACCGGAGGTTGACGATGCACTCGACGGTCCGCACGTTCCGCACGCCCGACGGCGTGACGCTCGGGGTCGAGCACTTCGGCGACGCGGCGGCGCCGCTCGTGCTGCTCGTGGGCGGCACGACCATGCTCTCCTGGCCCGACGCGCTCTGCCACGCGCTCGCCCGCGGCGGACGTCACGTCGTGCGCTACGACCTGCGCGACTCCGGCGCGTCCACGACCGTCGACCCCGAGGCGCCGGCGTACACGCTGCGCGACCTCGCCGCCGACGCCGCCGCGCTCGCCCGCGGCCTCGACGACCGGCCGGCGCACCTGGCGGGCATCGGCGTCGGCGGGATGGTCGCCCAGGTCGCCGCGCTCGACCACCCGAAGGCGTTCTCGGCACTCACCCTCGTCGGGACCCGGCCCGTCGCCCCCGGCCCGGTCGACGACGACCTGCCCGACCACGACCCGGCGACGAGGGAGCGGCGGTTCGCGCTCGCCCTGCCCGACTGGTCCGACCGCGCCGCCGTGGCGCAGTACGCCGCCGCCGGCGCCGAGATCCGCGGCGACGACCCCGCCGCGGCACGCACGAGGGCCGAGCGCATCTTCGACCGCACCCCGGGCACGGCGCCCGCGGTCCAGATGGCCAACCAGCTGGGCATGGTGTTCGCCAGGCTCGACTGCACGCCGCGCTGGCGCGAGCGCCTCGGCGAGATCGCCGTCCCGGCGCTGGTGGTGCACGGCCGCCGCGACCCGTTCTTCCCGGTCGGCAACGGCGAGGCGCTCGCACGCGAGATCCCCGGCGCACGGCTGCTCGTGCTGGAGGAGGCCGCGACCGCGCTCCCCGACGCGACCGCCGAGGAGGCGGCGAAGGCGATGCTGGCGCTGTGAGGCCATCCGGTCGGTCTCGGCCGTCAACGGGCACACCCCGATGAAGTTCACCGTTTCCGTCCTGTCCGCCCGCCCGCCCGCCTGGTGCGCAGAAAGTCGGGCCGGTCGACTTCCTGCGTGCGAGGGCGAAGCGCCGTGCCGCCGCCCCGTCCGTGAGCGCGCAAAACTCGTTGTGCGTGCTGCCGCCTCAGGAGTAAGAAGCAACGGTGGGACATCAGTTGCAACCGGCGGTGCTCACATGCCGACGCTGACACGAAGGGGGACTCATGGGGTGTCTCCGTGCGGCGGCCGTGGTCGCCGGCACCTGGTTCGCGCTGCTCGTGCTGCTGATGACGATGGCATCGGTTCTGCCGGATTCCCTGACCCACGGGTCGTCCTGGTCCACGGTCCTCATGCTGTGGCTGCTCGCGGTGCTGCTCTGGCCACTCGTCGTCTGCTTCGCATTGCGCCGGTGGATCACCGGCGGCCGAGCCGGGGGGCCGGCCGCACTGCCGCCTCAGGACGTGTGGCAGCCCGACGGACGCACCTGGGACGGGGACGCGTCGCCTCCTCAACGGCCCGGCGATCCGAGGATTCCCCAGCCCCCGTCCGCCCCCGAGGCCCCGGGCGCCAACGCCCGGCGCCAGGACCAGGCAGAGGCCGAGCGGGCGCAACAACAGCAGCTTCGACGACGCGGGGGCTACCTCCAGTCACGCAAGGGGCATCAGCCGCCGCACTGACGAGACGCGGGCAGACCGAGAGCACGTCACGGTTCCCCCGTCGTCCACGTGCGCGACTCCAAGGACAGAAGCGGCCCGCAGCCGACGTTCGAGCCGGACGCCTGGAAGGCCTTCGTCGGCTTCGCCCGCGCCCTCTAACTCCGGCCCGACAAGCCGCACTTGTGCGGGCACCGCGAGGCCATGGCGATCTTCACTCGTCCGGGTGAAGATCGCCATGGCCTCGCCAAAATCCCCTGAACCCTCGTGGAGGATGCGCGGGAGTGGACCGCACGGGCGGCCCATCGACTCGCAGGGGAGATGTCCGATGGCGCAGGAGAAGCGGCTGAAGGCCTGGGGCAACAACCGTGCCGGACAACTCGGCGACGGCACCTGGACCGACTTCCGCACCACCGCGACCACCGTGCTCGGGCTGACCAGCGCCGAGGTGGTGAAGATCGCCGCAGGTGGCGCCGGTGCCGCCAACGGCCACGGCCTGGCACTCCTCACCGACCGCACCGTGCAGACCTGGGGCAACAACGGCTCCGGCCAGCTCGGCGACGGCTCGGTCTTCAGCCACAACGCGCCCGGACAGGTCGTCAACCTCGCCAACGTCACCGACATCACTGCGGGCGGTGCGCACAGCATGGCCCTGCTCGCCGATCAGACCGTCGTGGCCTGGGGGCGCAACAACTACGGCCAGCTCGGCAACGACACGAACGCGGACAGCAGCGTCCCGGTCCGGGTCGAGGGCCTCGACAAGGTGATCGCGATCGCCGCCGGCCTCAACCACAGCATCGCGCTGCGCGAGGACGGCACCGTCTGGGCCTGGGGCTACAACATCAACGGCCAGCTCGGCGACGGCACTTCGGCCAGCCGCAACATCCCCTCGCCGGTCGGTGGCCTGACCGGCGTGACCTTGATCGCAGCCGGCTGCAACCACAACATCGCCCTGGTCGGGGCAAAGGGCAGCAGCGGCAACGCGGTGAAGGCCTGGGGCTACAACGCCACCGGCCAGCTCGGGGACAACAGCACCATCACCCGCTACACCCCGGTGGACACGCAGGGCATCTGGCTCGGCGGGGTCTCGCAGATCGCCGCCGGCGGCAACCACAGCATGGCCGTCACCGACAGCGACAACAAGCTGAAGGCCTGGGGACAGAACACCTCCGGCCAGATCGGCGACGGCACCACCGACTACCGCATCACCCCCGTCCCGGTGCCGGGCCTGACCGGCGTCCGACTGGTGGCCGGCGGACGGGAACACAGCATCGTCCTGCTCGGCGACCACACCGTCCGGTCCTGGGGCGCCAACGGCTCCGGCCAACTCGCCAACGGCACGACCGAGGACAGCAGCAGCCCGGTCACCTCCCTCACCGCCCTCACCGGTGTCGACAAGATCGCCGCGCCCGTCGGCGGCGACTTCAGCCTCGCCAACTAGACCGGCTCCCTGGCCTCGGCCCTGTCACGGCCGGGGCCAGGGACACCGAACCTCCCACCCGACAGAGGCCCCGTGTACCGCCCACACCCATCCCTGTACGGGCGGCGCCGCCCCCTCCCCCCGGTTCACGGGGAGGAAGGCGTCACCACCGGCCCGCAGGTCCGGTCGCCGCGCATCGGGTAGATGCACCCGAAGTCGGCGCTGGTGCCATCGACTGGGACCACGCACGTCCGGCACCACGGCTGCACGACGTGGCGTACGCCCTCGAATACGCGGCACCGTTCCGCGACGACGTCCAGTGTGTGCGGTGGCTGCGCCACCCGCAGCCGCCCGACCGGCGCCACCGCCTGAAGGTGTTCGCCGCCGTCCGGCGCCTGGTCGAACAGGGCCACCGGCCCCAGGCCACCCGGGTCGCCGAAGGACACCTCGACGACCTCCGGGCCCGCCTCGCCTGGAGTCGGGACAACCGGTACCCGATCGAGCCCTGACCCCTTCAGGGGCCGGGGGATCGGGCTGTCCGTCGGAGTGACTCCGACGCCCCGCGCAGGGAAAGCCGGTGGAGGTGCCCGGCAGGTACCGGTCGCCGGACTGTCCCTGAACCACGTGCCCGACCTCGACGCCGCGCTCGCGGCCGTGCGGCGCGTGCTGGTACCCCGGGGCACGCCGGCCTTCGGCATCCCCCGCCCCTGCTTCGAAGCACCCCACGCCTCCTGGACGACCGCCACCGACGGCACCGCCCGCAGGGTCGTGGGCGACTACCTCGCCGAAGGGTTCCCGGCGCTCCGACAATCCCCGGGCCGTCCGCCGGGCCGGCAACCAACACCGCACCCTGGCCACGTACTTGGCTGCGCTGCTCCGGCACGGCTTCACCCTGGAGGCCGTCACCGGGCCGACGCCGACCGCCCACGTCGCGGCCCGGCGCCCGCAGCGAGCCGGGCTGCCGCCGTTCCTCGTCGTCCGCGCTCGCTCGGCCTGAACCACACCAGCGCGAGGGGTGCAACGGCTACGCCCGGTTCATCAACAATTCGGGCCTGATCGTCGGGGTCCGGAGCCTCCACCCCCAGCCCTGGGTCACCCGCCACCTCGCGGTGGTCTGGCGCCCGTAGCGGCACTCCCCCTCCGGTACGACTGGCCGGGTCGTACCGGAGGGGGAGGTTTCGGCCGGAATTCCGGCCGACCACCGGCCCGGCCGTTGACCACAAGTCGGCCGCAGCGCTTGGCTCTTGCCGAGCCGGGCCGCGGGGGCATCGGAGCCCGGCACCGTCATCAGGGGAGGACGTTCCATGACCACCGCCCGCACCCGCCGCCGGTCGGCGCGCGCCGCCGCCGTCCTGGCGGTCGCCCTCGCGGTCGGCGCCGCGACGCCGTCCGCCGAGGCCCGCCCACCCAAGGGCGACACCGCCCGCGTCAGCGAAGGCGCCAAGGGCGAGCAGCTCGACGGCTACTCGACCGCGCTCGGGCTGAGCGACGACGGCCGCTCCGCGCTCTTCTCGTCCACGGCCACCAACCTGCTGCCCCAGGGCGGCACTCCGAACAACACCGAGATCTACGTGAAAGACCTGCGCAACGGCCACGTCGAGCGGGTCAGCGTCGCCGACGACGGCGCCAAGCTCGACGCCATGACCTTCCAGGCCTCGATCAGCGGTGACGGCCGGTACGTCGCGTTCAGCACCACGGCCACCAACGTGCTGCCCGGCGGGTCGAAGCACCGCAGCGACGTCTACGTGCGCGACCGCTGGACCGGCCGCACGGAACTCGTCACCGCGGGCGGCCTGCCCACCACCGACGACCAGACCCCGTACGACGCCCAGAGCCCCTCGATCAGCCGCGACGGCCGCTACGTCGCCTACGTCTCCGATCGCGGCGACCTCGCCCCCGGCCCCGCCACCCGCGGCCGGAACAACGTCTACGTCACCGACCGCTGGACCCATACCAGCCGCCTCGTCACCCTCGGCGCGAACGGCGCGGCCGCCGACAGCAACTCCTTCAACCCCACGATCAGCGCGGACGGCTCCACCATCGGATTCGGCTCCCGGGCGGGCAACCTGCTCCCGGCCGCCCCTGCCCTCGCCGCCTCCCCAGGGCTTGCGCGCGGACCCCACTACTACCCCTACTACGTCTGGAAGGCCGACACCGGCAGGACCGCCGCCGGCAGCGTGGACGAGGCCGGGCACCTGGGCGGCGCCGCCTACGACGCCCGGGTCAGCCGGGACGGCCGCTACGCCGTCTACAGCCTGGCGACCTTCGGCCAGGGGCAGCCCGGCCACGGCGGCACCCGGCTCGACGTGTACGTCCACGAGCTCGCCACCGGCAGGACCACCAAGGTCGACACCGGCCTGCCCGGCACCACCAGCCCCGACGCCGACTCCTCCGGCGGTGCCATGACCGCCGACGACCGCTGGGTCTACTTCGACTCCAGCGCCGACAACCTCGTCCCCGGCGACACCAACAACGCCACCGACGTCTTCCGCCGCGACCTGTGGACCGGGACGATCGAGCGGATCAGCCTGACCCGCGACGGCCGGCAGAGCGACACGGCCGCCTACAGCCCCTCCGTGGACGCCACCGGCGACACGGTGATCTTCGACGCCGACGACGGCAACCTGGTACCGGGAGACACCAACGCGCTCCAGGACGTCTTCCTGCGCCGCCCGTGAGGCACTGACTCCGCCGTCGGAGCCGGGGAGTGCCTCTCCGGCCGCCGGGAGCGTCGGCCACGTGGCCGGCGCCCAGGGAGAGGCACTCCTCACACCCCCCGCCATTCCAGGCGTCACCGCCGGACCTCGACCACCCCTCGCGGTCGCCGTGCCTGCACGGCGGCCCGAAGGGGCAGGGCCGGTAACGGAGGTTGCGCCGGGGCGTCCTGGGGCGGCTGGGCCGGCCCACCGGACGGTTGGTCCTGCATGGGGCAGTTCGCCCACCGGATCGACCCTCAGTCGGCCCACACCCGCGCGAGGCAGCGCCCGGCCCGCGGCGGGGGCGGGTCGACGAAGGCGGTCCTGCCGTGCAGCACGGTCGTGTTGTCCACCAGCAACAGGTCACCGCGCCCCAGCTGCACGCGCAGGACCATCCTCGGGTCGGCGACGACCTCGTCGAAGGCATCCAGGGCCTCCACTTGACGATCGGTCAACGGCGAGCCGCACTCCTGCTGACCGCGAGTGATCCAGTACCGGTTGTACTGCACCTCCAGCCGGCCGGCACTGCGCCGGAACACGGGGTAGACACGCTCGTAGCCCGGCCCGTCGCCGAAGTCGAAGTCCCCGTAGAGGGCCGGCAGCACCTCCGGGCGGGAGCCGAGCAGGACGTCGTGCACGGCATGCCCGCTGACCAGCAGCGAGTCGCCGCCGGAGCCCGCCGGGCGTACACACAGCAGGGCCATCAGCCGCGCAGGCCGCGGGGACATCCCGCGGTCGGTGTGCGGCCCGAGCTCCGCCTCGTCCAGCTGCGCGCCCGCCGTCAGCAGGTTGTGCCCGGGCAGGGCCAGGTCCACCGGGCGCACCTCGCCCACCTGTGCCAGGATCCGGCGGCACACCTCGACGCAGTCCTCGTCGGCCGGCGCCTCCAGGTCGAGCCCGCGCACGACCGCGAATCCGGGCCCGTGACGCAGGTGCTCCGCGACCCGGTCCACCGGGACCACCCAGTCGCGCTCCTCCAGCTCCGCCCCCTGCCACGCCGAGGGCCCTCCGACCGCGACCGGTGCGTCCATCAACGGCCTCCTCCCGCCTCGACCCGGACACACCGCGAGCGTAAGGCCCTGCGCCGTGCAGGTCACCGGCCTGACGGAGCACCGGCCGGGCGCGCCGGAGCGCCACCGCGCCCCGCTGACGCACACCCGGCGGTCAGAGGCGCGCGATCGCCCAGTACAGCATCCCCACCGATGCCGCCAGGGCCACGAAGGCGAACACGACCGCGCCGCCGATGCCCTGGTACGGGTCGTACGGCGCGTAGGGCGTCTTGGGCGAGACCACGACGGTCGTGAACGAACCCAGCGGCAGCGGATTGCTGCCGGACGCGTTTCCCACCGTGGCCTGGTAGGTGCGGTCGTTCAGGTAGTACCGCACGATGGGCCGCAGGTAGAACTCGTCGGCCCGGTCCCCCACCCGCTTGTCGTAGTCCACCACCTCGGCCTGCAAGCGGACACCCTCGCCGCGCACCCGCCGGAAGTCGGCGTTCAGGTCGAGCACGTACTTCACCATCCGCACCGTCATCACGAGAACGAACAGCGCGACCCCCAGAAACAGCATGGTGATTGTCTAGCACCCGCCACTCCCCGGCGGCCAGGGGTGCGCGCCACCCGCAGCGACGACTCCGTCCCTGCCGACCCAGGAACCGCGTCAAGCGGTAGGAGAAGGGGAGTCCCCGCGGCGTGACCGCTCGCAGCGAGGGCCCGGCCCTGCGCGTCATCGGCTCCCGGCGCGCAGGGCCTCCGTGAGCCACGCGAACACCGGGGCCAGGCTCGGCGGGACCGGCCAGCCGTTGATGACGGCCAGCAGGTGCCAGTAGCGCTCCGTCCGCAGGTCGCCCGCGACCTCCAGGCGGGTCAGCAGCCACCGGCGCAGGTCGGAGTCGTCGGCGCGGCCGAAGGTCTCCGCGTAGCGGGCACTCAGGGTGTCGAGGATGCGCCCGCCCTCGGGCGAGGCCGGGGCGGTGCCGGCGTCGAGCGCGCGGCCGACTTCGTCGCGCACGGTCTCCGTGAGCTGCTGGTGGAGTCCGGTGGTGTCGCCCTGGGCGCGTTCGGCCGCCTGGTACTGCGCCATGCGGCGGACGGCGGCGCGGAAGTCCGGGTCCTGGGCGAGTTCGGCGAGTTCCACCCAGGCGTCCACCTGGTCGGGTTCGGGGTCGTCCGGCAGGTCGGGCATGGCCGAGCGCATCATGTCGACGAACTCGGCGTTGGCGTCCAGGCCGCCGAACGTGTCGTCGATGAAGTCGCCGATGAGACGCCGGCGTTCGGCGTCGGAGAGCTTTGCGAGCTTGTGCATGAGATCCATTTCCTCGGTGGTGGAGCCCCGCTTGGCCACCGCGCGCAGCACCGCCCGCCGCAGCCGGAGGGTGCGGATCTGCACCTCCAGGGCGTCGGCGTGCGCGGCCGCGATCTCGGGCACCGAGACCTCGTCGTCCAGCACCCGCCGGATGACGGCGAGGTCGAGTCCCAGGTCGCGAAGCGTGCGTACGAGGTCCAGGCGCGCGAGTGCGCCGACGTCGTACAGCCGGTAGCCGGCCGGGCTGCGGTCCGTCGGCGGCACGATCCCGGAGTCGGAGTAGAACCGGATGGTCTTGACCGTCAGCCCGGTGCGCCGGGCCAGGTCACCGATCGGGAAGAGCGTGTCGCCGTCCATGCCCCCACCTTCGCGTCTCCCCCTGCTGGAGACTCAAGCTCCTTCGCCCGCCGAACGGTAGTGGACCGGCTCCCGGCCGTTGACGTTCCATCACGGGATTCCGAACGGCGCCTTGGACGGACTCTGGACGGACTCTGGACGGAGGACACCTTGTGTCCTACTGTGAACGATGTGTTCTCAACCACGGCACCACCGAGGATCGAAGGAGAGCCGGGCCCCATGGCCGACACGTTCCAGGCGGGCAAGTCCGAACTGGTGGACCTCGCCCAGCGCCGCATGGCGACCGCGATACCCGACAACGGCTGGACGGTGCGCCAGAAGCTCGCGCTGACCTGCCGCATCCTGTTCGACGCCGGGCACGACTCCGGCCTCGCCGGGCAGATCACCGCCCGCGCCGAGCGCCCCGGCACCTACTACACGCAGCGCCTCGGGCTCGGCTTCGACGAGATCACCGAGGACAACCTCCTCCTCGTCGACGAGGACCTCGACGTCCTCGAAGGCGACGGGATGGCCAACCCGGCCAACCGGTTCCACAGTTGGGTCTACCGCGCCCGCCCGGACGTCAACTGCGTCATCCACACCCACCCGCTGCACATCTCCGCGCTGTCCATGCTGGAGACCCCGCTGATCGTCTCCCACATGGACGCGTGCCCGCTCTACGACGACTGCGCGTTCCTGGAGAAGTGGCCCGGCATCCCCGTCGGCAACGAGGAGGGCGAGATCATCTCCGCCGCCCTCGGCGACAAGCGCGCCCTGCTGCTCGCCCACCACGGCCAGCTCGTCGCCACCGGGACGGTCGAGGAGGCGTGCACGCTCGCCCTGCTCTTCGAACGGACCGCGAAACTCCAGCTGTTGGCGAGCGCCGCCGGGAAGATCCAGGAGATCCCCGAACTCCTCGCGCAGGAGGCCCACGACTGGACGTCCACGCCCAAGCGCGGCCAGGCGAACTTCGCCTACTACACCCGCCGCGCCCTGCGCGCCGGCCACGGCGACGCGCTCACCGCCCGGGAGGGCTCCTGACATGGCGACCACCCTGGAAGGGATCATCGCCTACCCGGTGACCCCGTTCTCGCGCACCGACGGCAGCCTCGACCTCGTCCGACTCGCAGCCCTCATCGAGCGGTTGATCGCCGGTGGCTGCCACGCCATCGCCCCGCTCGGCTCCACCGGCGAGAGCGCCTACCTCGACGACGCCGAGTGGTACGCCGCCGCCGAGGCGTCCGTCTCCGCCGTCGCCGGACGCGTCCCGACCGTCGTCGGCATCGCCGACCTCACCACCCGCAGCGCCGTCCGCCGCGCCCGGTTCGCCGAGAAGGTCGGCGCCGACGTGGTGATGGTGCTGCCGCTCTCGTACTGGCGCCTGGACGAGCGGGAGATCACCCGCCACTACACCACCATCGCCGACGCGGTCGGCATCCCGCTGATGGTCTACAACAACCCGGCGACGGCCGGCGTCGACCTCCCGCCGGAGCTCCTGCACCGGCTCGTCACCGAGGTCGACAACATCACCATGGTCAAGGAGAGCAGCGGCGACATCCAGCGGATGCACCGCCTCACCCAACTCTCCGACGGCGCCCTGCCGTTCTACAACGGCTCCAACCCGCTCGCCCTGGCGGCCTTCGCCGCCGGCGCGTCCGGCTGGTGCACGGCCGCACCCTGTGTCATCCCGGAGCTCACGCTGGAGCTGTACCGCGCGGTGCAGGCGGGCGACCTGGACAGGGCCCGTGAGGTGTACTACCGCCAGCTGCCGGTGCTCCGGTTCCTGCTCGGCGGCGGCCTGCCGACGACGGTCAAGGCGGGACTGGCCCTGCGGGGCCTGGACGTCGGCGAGCCCCGCAAGCCGCTGCTCCCGCTCGACGAGGCGGGGACGGCGGAGCTGGCCCGGCTGCTGGCCGCGGCCGCCTGAGTACCCGGCGAGTACCGTGCCCGGCCCCGTCGCGAGCGGCGGAGCCGGGCACGGGGTTCACCGGGCGAGGGCGTTCACCGGCCCCGGCGGGCCGCCCCTTGCCGCGCGGCCATCGCCTGATCACGGACGTGCGGCTCCGCGTCCCGCTCCAGCCTGGCCAGGACGTCGGCCACCGCCTCGTCGCCGATCTCCGTCGCGGGAAAGCGCCGCAGGGCGATGGCCACCCAGGCCCGCACGCGCGGGCTGTCGTCGTTGACGAGGCGGCAGATGTCCGGCAGGGTGCGCGGCTGGCGGCGGTAGCCGAGCGAGCTGAGGGCGGAGATGCGCACCTGCTCGGCGGGATCGGCCAGGAGGCCCACCATCAGGTCCACGGCCGCCGGGTCCGTGCCGTGGCTGCCGAGGGCGCCGGCGACCACGCTGCGGATCCGCTCGTCCGGGTCGTGCGCCGCGCGGGCCAGGACGGCGACGTCGGCCGGGTCGGGGACGAAGCCGAGCAGCCAGAGCGCCGCCCGGCGCAGGTCGGCGTCGGCGCTCTCCGTCCAGGGCAGGAGGGTGCGGCGCGCGGCGGACGGATCGTCCTGGGCGAGGACGGTGATCATCGTCGTCAGGCCGTCCTGGTCGTCCCCCAGGTCGCGGGACCAGGCCCGCAGCAGCACGGGCAGGGACGAGCGGCCGGCCGTCTCGGCGAGGAGGCCGGCGAGGACGGAGCGGGCGTACTGGTTCCGGGCGGCGACGGCCGTTTCCAGGTGCGCCTCCAGGCGCGGGACGAGGTCGGCGCTGAGCGTGCCGGTGAGGTGGGCCCCGATCGCGGCCAGCTCGTCGAGATCGCCGTCGGGGTCGAGCAGTCCGGCCACGAGTTCATCGAGCAGCACGGTCTGGTCGTCCGCCGCCAGGTCCCTCACATCGTCCCCCTCGTCACTCCGGCCGCACCGAGCCGTCGGCCGTCAGTGCCCGACCTTTCGGGCTGCGGCACTCTACCAAGCCGCCCGAAACGGCCGGGAGGGCGTCAGGGCAGGCTCGGCACCCGGTCCGAGGGGCCGGCCGGGTCGTCGTGGATCACCACGAGGATGTGCGCGGGCTCCGGCCCGGTGCTCCGACAGCGGTGCGGGAGAGCGGAGTTGAAGTAGACGCTGTCCCCGGGCCCGAGGTGGACGGTCCGCTCGGGGAACTCCAGCTCCGCCGTGCCCGCGTGGACGAAGAAGAACTCCTCCCCCGCGTGCGACTTGAACGGCGATCCGGCGTTGTCGAGCGGCGGGTACATCACGAACGGCACCATCCGCTTGCCGCTGAGCCCGGTCGCGATGCCCTCGTAGTTCGGGGCGCCCGGGCCGGCCCCGCTCGCGATCGGCGTCCGCTCCCCGGCGCGGACGACGGTGACGAGCTCCGGCTCCACCTCGTCCGAGAAGAGCCGGCCGACGTCGACCTTGAGCGCGTGGGCGAGCTTGAGCGCCGTCGAGATCGACGGGTCGCCGAGCCCGCGCTCGATCTTGGAGAGGTAGCTCTTGGTGACCCCGACCTGTTCGGCCAGCGCTTCGAGGCTGAGCCGGTTCTGCTGCCTCAGCACCCGCAACCTGCCGGCCATGTCCCACCCCTCACCCGCGAATCGTCCGGCCCATCATCCCATCACCGCCCGCCGGACCGGCCCGCCGTTCGAGGCAGGGCCGCGCCAAACCCGATGGACGCCTGTCCGAACCTTCGGCCATAGTCGCTGGGTGCCGAGCCAACCCCCACCCCAGCCCCCGCCCCCGCCCGCCCGTCGCTTCGCCTGGGCGGGCCGCAACTTCCGGATCCAGACGGCCGCCACCGTGGTCGGCGGCCTCGGCAACGCCGGTGCGCCGATCGCCACCGCCTTCGCCGTGCTCGGCGACGGCGGGTCCGGCACCGAGGTCGGGTACGTCACAGCCGCCCGCCTGCTGCCGACCGTCCTGCTGCTGGTGATCGGCGGCGCCCTCGCCGACCGGCTGCCGCGCCACCACGTCATGGTCGCGGCCAACCTGTTCAGCGGCCTCTCCCAGGCCGTCCTGGCCGCGCTCGTGCTGAACGGCCACACCCAGCTCTGGCAGTTGCTCGTCCTCTCCGCGGCCGGTGGCGCCGGCTTCGCGCTCTACGCCCCCGCGGCCGAGGGCATGATCCTCCAGAGCGTCCCGCCGGACCACGCCGCCCGGGCGTTCTCGGTCTTCCGGATGGGCCAGAACGCCAGCCAGATCGGCGGGGCCGCCCTCGGCGGCGCGCTCACCGCCGCCGTCGGGCCCGGCTGGGTGCTCGGCCTCGACGCCGTCTGCTTCCTGGTCGCCGCCGCCCTGCGCTTCTTCCTGGAGGCCGAGGCCGCACCCGCCGCCTCCGGCACCACCATGCTGAGCGAACTGCGGGACGGCTGGCGGGAGTTCGCCTCCCGCCGGTGGCTCTGGGTGGTCGTCCTGCAGTTCTCCGTCCTGGTGGCCTGCGTCGGCGCGGTCGAGTCCGTGTACGGTCCGGTCGTCGCGGAGGAGCGGCTCGGCGGCGCCGCGGACTGGGGGCTGGCGATGGCCGCCTACGGGGTCGGGCTGGTCGTCACCGGCCTGCTGATGGTGCGCTGGCAGCCGCGCCGCATCCTGCTGGTCGGCAACTGGGGCGTGTTCCTGTTCGGCGTCCCAGCGCTCGCCCTGGCGCTCGCGGCACCGCTGCCGGTGCTGATCGCGGCGATGTTCCTCTCCGGCGTCGGCGTCACCGTCTTCGGCGTGAACTGGATGGTCGCGCTCCAGCAGGAGATCCCGGCCGAGATGTTCTCCCGCGTCTGCGCCTACGACCACCTCGGCTCGCTCTCCCTCGCCCCGCTCGGCATCGCCCTGGCCGGCCCGGTCTCGAACGCGCTCGGCATCTCCGGCGCGCTGTGGGCGTGCGCCGTGATCTGCACCCTCCTCAGCGCGGCGGTCCTCCTCGAACCCCAGATCCGCCGACTCACCCGCAGGACCGCCGACGACGTGCCCGCGGCTCCCGAGCCCGCACCCGTGTCCTGAGGCGTCCCGCTCAGCCCCGGCCGGGCTTCCCCGGCCGGGGCCGCCTGCCCAGGGCCGCCCGGAGCGACAGGCCCCGTTCCCGCCAGACGATCCCGGTGACCGCCCCCAGGATGATCACCACGCCGAGGGCGATCAGCCAGGACATGAGGAAGAAGACCACCCCGATCGGCCCGTACTCCGCCGTGTTCGACGTGACGGTGTCCGAGGCGGTGAACGAGAACACCACCCGCATCCCCAGGTAGCAGACGGCGGTGATGACGGCGGACGGCAGCAGGTCCCGCCACGGCACCCGGCCCGCCAGGAGGAGCCGCATCAGCACCCACCAGAGCAGGGCGGCCGCCACCAGTGCGACGGCCCCGAGGAGCACGGGCCCGCCCACCCGGTGCAGCGCCGGCCCGGTCCACGCCGCCAGGGCCGCCCCCGCGATCACCACGGCCAGCGACAGCACCTGGTGGAGCACGTCCCGCACGCCCCGCCCAGGGAGCTCGAAGATCCGCTGGTACAGCTGCTGCAGCGCCGACGCCGCGGCGAAGCCGCCCAGGACGAAGAACACCGACGCCGTGCCCGTGACGGCGCTGCTCGTGGTGGCCGACGGGGCGAACAGGTCGCTCACGTCGGCCGACGCCTGCCGGTCCAGGCCCAGGCGCCGCACCAGGGCGGTCACCGTCGACCGGCCGGCCAGCGCGTTCGTCACGATCATGAACGGGAAGAAGCAGAGCAGGAGCGTGGCGGCGAACTGGAGCCCCTGGCTCATGAAGTCGACCGCCTCCAGCCGCTTCCACAGCGCCTCGGCCCACGATCCCGCGTACCGCTCCCTCGCCGAACGCACCATCCGCGCCATCCGCGTCAGGCGGTTGTCGGCCCTCATGGCTGGCGGCTCCCCCTCGCTGCGGACCCGCAGGGACGTGACGGCGGACGACGCCGCTCGCCCGACGTCCTATCACGGAGCGCCCCGGAGCACCGGAACCGTCATCCGGTCGGACGGCGGTCGTCCGCGTCGGCGTCACGGCGTGCCGAGGGCGGCCTCCTCGCGGTCGAGGTCGTGCTGGAGGCGGCGGCGGGTGGTGTCGCTGATGCGGTGCTCGTCGTAGAGACGGCGCAGTTCGGTGCTCTGGACGGCGATGACCTCGCGGCGCAGCTGGCGGTAGGAGGCGTCGGCGGTGGTGCCGTCGGGGGTCTCGGGGGTGCGGTCGAGGCGGGCGGTCAGGGCGCGGCGGACGCGGTCGACGGCGGTGTCGGACAGGGCTTCCAGCTCGGCGAGGTCCTCGACGTGGTCGAGGGCGGTGCGGTTGAGGGCGTCGCGGGCGTCGTCCTCCTCGCGGACGGTGTGCTCGGGTTCGAGGGCGAGGCCGGAGCGGTTGACCACGGCGGCCAGGGTGAGGCCCTGGCCGACCAGCGTGAGGACGACGACGGCGGTGGTGAGGACCAGGACCAGCGGGCGTCCGGCGAGCTTCGTGCCGTCGTCGGTGACGAGCGGGATCGAGAGGGCGGCGGCCAGCGGCATGACCCCGCGGGTGCCGGCCCAGGTGACCACCCCGGCCACCCGCCAGGACAGCCGGCCGCGGCCCTGCGTCGGCTTGACCGCCCGGGTCAGCGGCAGCGTGGAGAGCACGCGCACCGCGATCAGCACGGCGGCCAGGGCGAGCGCCTGGAGCGGCCACAGGCCGGTGCCCGCGGGCAGGTCCCGTACCAGGGTGGGCAGTTCGAGGCCGACGATGCTGAAGACGACGCTCTCCAGCAGGAAGACGACCACCGCGTAGACGGCGTTCAGCTGGAGGCGGATGTGGGCGTCGGTGAGCCGGTGGCCGGAGCGGCCGAGCAGCACGCCGGCGACGACGACCGAGGTGACGCCGGAGGTGTGCACGGACTCGGCCAGGACGTAGGCGGCGTAGGGGGTGACCAGCGCTATGACGGTCTCCAGGACCGGGTCGACGGTGCGGCGCCGGACGAGCCACACCAGGCCCGCGACGGCGGCTCCGACCAGGCTCCCGCCGCCGCCGAGCAGCAGGAACTCCCCGCCCGCCGCCGGCACGCTCACCGCCGCGCCGACGGCCACCGCGATGCCGACGGCCACCTTGAACAGCACCAGTGAGGTCGCGTCGTTGAACAGGCTCTCCGCCTGCACCAGCACCTGGACCCGTCCCGGCAGCGCCAGCCGGCGCCCGAGGGCGGTGACCGCCACCGGGTCGGTGCTGGACAGCACGGCGCCGAGCACGAACGCCATCGCGGGCGGCAGGCCCGCGACGGCGACGGCCGCGAAGCCCACGGCGGCGGCGGAGGCGAAGACCAGGCCGAAGGAGAGGATCGTGACCGGGCGCCACACCGTGCGCAGGTCCCGCAGGGACAGCTCCTCGGCGGAGGCGTACAGCAGCGGCGGCAGGACCACCATGCCGATGATCTGCGGCGGAACGTGCAGCGCGGGGACGCCGGGCACCAGGGCCACCCCGACACCGGCCAGGACGAGCAGCGACGGCGCGGGCACCCGCAGGCGCCCGGCGAAGGTGGCCACGGCCGTGCCCAGAACCACCAGGACGAGAACGATCCCGACTACGTGCATCGACGGAAACAACCCCACCACGACGAACGGGGTCACCGCCGCCCGATTGCCGCAGTAGTCCCCCGAGCCGACCAGGCTTCCCGGCACACCTACGGTCATCTTATCGGTGCATTAGCGGTGGTGACAGCGCATATCCGCCGGGGAGCAGCCGCCGGAAACAGGGTTCGTACCCCGAACCGAGCGACGTGCCCTGTCGGTCGAGGCCGACAGATACCGATCTTGACGTGACTGACGAGTGTGGAGTCAGCTGCAGGGAGACGTCGTCGGCACGGAGACGCGGCACGGCCGCAGGGGGTTTGGCGTGCTTGTCACGGAAGAAGCCACTTTCGATCCTGATGAGATGTTGGGCCTCTACGCCTCGGTCGGCTGGGAGGGCTACACCGCCGACGTCGACAAGCTCTGTCGCGGCATGCGGAACTCTCATCTTGTCATCACCGCGCGAAACGCTTCAGGAACGCTCCTCGGACTGGCCCGGACCGTCTCCGACGACGAACACATCTGTTATGTCCAGGACGTCGTGGTCAACCCTGCGCATAACCGACAGGGTGTCGGCCGGGCCCTGGTCGAACACCTCATGCGACGCTACTCGCACTGCCGGTTCTTCCTCCTCTCCACGGACCACGAGTCGTCACCGGAAGGCGAGCGCAACCATGCGTTCTACCGGAGTCTCGGCTTCCTGTCCTACGAGGAGAAGCAGATGGCAGGCTTCGGACTGCCCAGGAACCGCCCCGACCTGCGTGACATGACGTCATAGAGATCCGCCCTTCCCGGCCGGCCGACCACCGCCCTGAGTGGAGCCACGCAAAGTCGCATGACAGCTGCGGCCGGCTCCGTGATCCTTGGCCGATGGCCACAGAACCGGACACTCTCAGCCTGAGCATCCTCTGCCCACCACCCGGCGAGGGCTACCTGGAGGTCCGCCCGATCGTCAGCGGCCGGGACCTCCTGGCCGACCTGTCCCTCCGCAGCACGAAGTCAGGCGGCCCCCGTTTCGTGGGTTCGGGCCCCCGGTATCTCCTGGGCCGGGGCAGGCCGTTGCATGCCACTGCGACGCCCCACGAGGTTCGGCTCGCTCGATCCGGGTGCGGCTTGGAGCAGTGCTGCAGCGCTCTGTACGTGACGGTCACGCGGGACGAGGACCATGTCGTCTGGGCAGGCTGGCGCGACCCGGCCGAGCGGGGCTTCGACCTGCCGGAGTTTCGGTTCGCCGCGGATCGGTACGAGGCCGAGGTCCTGCGTGCCGAGGAGGACCGCAGTTGGGAGTGGCCGGCAGCGGTCGTTGCAACGCTGCTTGAAGCGGGGCTGAGGCGACGCGAGGACTGGCTCGCCAGGTGGGATTGCGAGTTGGAAGCCGTCTGGGCCTCCCGCAGGGAACCCGATCGGATCGACGTCGTCCTGAGGCATCCCCCTGGCCGGGAGGAAGCAGACCTGCCCTGGGCCCAGTTCCTGATGACCCTCCCGATCTCCGCAGACGACCCGCCGGACCAGGCCAAGCGCCTTGAAGCGCAACTGACCGCAGGTGATCCCCGTGCCACCGCCGAGCTCTGCGGAGGGTACAACCCCGGGTACGTGGGCTACCCGTGGCCGTAGCCGGCCCCGGCTAGGCCCGTGGCGGCAGCGGCAGCACGCCGGCCCGCCACGGGGTGGCCAGGGCCAGGGCGGGGCCGGTGGGAGTTGGGATCAGACGGGCGGCCAGGACCGGTTCGCCTAGAGCGGGGAGTTCGGTGATGATCTGGCGGTGGGTCAGGTCCCAGATCCGGATGGCGGTCTCTGCGATGTGGGCCACGATGATCTGGCGGCGGTGGGAGTCGTCGACGAGGGCCTGGTCTCCCTCGGCCGCCTCGACCGGCAGGCGGCCGATCTCCTCGCCGGTGACGGCCTCGTGGACGGCCAGGCCGGACGGGCCGGTCAGGGAGAGCAGCTTGCCGGAGGTGCTCGGGGCCACGTCCGTCACGTCGGTGCGGTTGCCGAAGGTGTGGCGGACCCAGCCGCTGGAGCCGTCCCAGGCCACCGCGCCGGCCGCGGCCCGCCAGCCGATCACGGTGCGGTTGGGGGCGGGGAGCACGTGCGAGGGGCGGAAGCCGCCCACGATGGCTCGCCAGCGGCCCGATCCCACCTGGGCGATGGGCTGCAGGTCCGGGCCGGCCAGGGCCATTCCGCGCTTGCCTCGATGTTCGAAGACCGCGCCGGTGATGTACTGCTTCGGCGACTCCGGCTGTAGCACCAGCGGGTGGCCGAGGACGGGTTCCCGGCCGCGCAGGTCGGCCTCCACGAGCTCCTGGTCCGCCTGCCGCAGGACCGTCAGCGTGGTTGCGTCGTGGTCGGCGGCCAGGAGCACGCCTCCGTCCAACCCGGGCAGGCTTCGCGGCGGCGCCCCCGCCTCGTGGACCTCCAGCGACGACCACGACCGCCCGTGCAGGCTCACCGCCAGCGCTGGCACGCCCCGGGCGAGGACCGGTTGCAGCTGGGCCCGCTCGACGATCCGGCCCGGCTCGCAGACGAACAGCGGGCGCAGCGCCGACACCGTCGGCCCAGGAGGAGGCGGAAGAGGAGGCAGCACAGGACTCGGGGACGGGAGCCGATCGAAGCTCGTCCCGCGAACGGTCGGGGTGTAACCCGGCGGCACGACGACCGGCCCCGTCACCACCGCCTGCAGGCATCTGCGCAGCGAGTCGGCCGTCGCCGTCGCGTCCGGGCGCAGTGCCGGGTCCTTGCTCAACAGCGCGTCGAGCACCCCGGCCAGCGGGCCGGCCTTCTCGGGCGGCGCGGGCGGCTGGGTGAGGATCGAGACGTACAGCGCCGTCAGCGTCGTCGCGTCGAACGGGCGGCGGCCTTCGACGAGCGCGTACAGCGTGGCGCCCAGCGACCACATGTCGCTGGCGGGCGTGGCCTCGCGGCCCTCCAATTGCTCCGGCGCCATGTAGTGCGGCGTGCCGATGGCAACGCCGGTGCGGGTGAGCTGGGTGGTGGCGTCGAGGACGCGCGCGATGCCGAAGTCGGCGATGACGGCGCGGCTGCCGGACAGCAGGACGTTCTCCGGCTTCAGGTCGCGGTGCACGATGCCGGCGGCGTGCGCGTGGGCCAGCGCGTCGGCCATGGCAGCGCCGAGTTCCGCGACCCTGCGCCAGTCCAGGGCCCCGCGCTCGCGGACCTCGTCGGCCAGGGACGAACCCTGGATCAGTTCCATGACGATCCACGGGATCCCGCCGTCGGTGACGACGTCGTGGACCGTGATGACCCCGTCGTGCCGCAGCCGGGCCGCGACGCGCGCCTCGCGCAGGCCCGCTCCACCAGCTCACGGCGCTCGTCGGCGGGCAGGTCGTCCGGGAGCATCAGCTCCTTGACCGCGACCACCCGGTCGAGGTTGGCGTCGTGGCCACCCCACACCCGGCCCATCCCACCCCGGCCGATCAGCCGGTCCAGCCGGTACCGGCCGTTGACGACGTACCCCACCCCACCAGACATGCGGGTCACTCTAGTGCCGTGGCCCCCGGGCCACCCGGCCCGGCCACCCGGGGCCGGGCCGGGTGCGGAGGGTCCTACGGGTAGGCCGTGACGGTCGACGGCGTGGTGGAGGTGCCGGTGGTCGCGGCGCCGGTGTCGTTGACGACGTGGTTGAACTGGCCCTTGCCGCCGAGCGAGACGACCAGGAGGTCGTGGAAGCGGACGTCGGGCCGCGTCGGCGTCTCGAAGGCGTGGTCCATGCGGATGGTCGGGTCGACGTTGAAGTAGCAGTAGCTCCCGAGGCCCCAGCCCTCGTGGACGGCGACCGCGTCGTCGACCTTGTAGGCGGCGAAGCCCAGGGTCGAACCGTTCTGGATGGCCGCCTGGTTGGGGGCGTCGTACGCCTTCTCGTTCTGGAAGAAGATCGTGCGGCCGCGTTCGCCGGACCATTCGACGTCGTACTTCTTGAAGTGCTCCACGAACAGTCCGGTGCCGAGCACGTCGGAGCCGTGGACCACGAGGCCGTAGTCGGCGGGGTTGGTGTCCCAGCCGACGCCGGTGCCGTGGTCGGCCCGCCAGATCCAGGTGTGGTCGACGATCACGTTGGCGCTGTTGACGACGATGCCGCTCGTGGCCGCTCCGGCGCCGGCGCCGCCGACGCGGACGAACACGTCCTGGAGGGTGGTCGGGTCGGCGGCGTGGCCGGCGCCCGCGCCGTCAGGGCCGACCTGCACGAGGACGGGCGAGTTGACGGGCCCGGCGTCGACCAGGAGTCCGGCCAGCCGCACGCCGTCGACGTCCGCCACCTTGACGGCGGTCACGCCGTTGTCGGGCACGAGGGTCGCCAGTCCGAGGCCGAGCACCACCGTGTCGGGCCGGGTGATCTCGATCGGCCGGTCCAGGTGGTACACGCCCGGGGTGAAGAGGAGGTCGAGCCCTTGGGCCAGGGCCGTGTTGACGGTCGCGGCGGTGGCTCCCGGCTTCACGACGTAGAAGTGGTTCAGCGGCCGCGACTCGCCCTGGAGGGCGCCGTCCCAGGAGACCCCGCGCGCATTGGTGCGCAGGGCCGGGACGAACACCTTGTAGTCCGCGCCGTCGAGGTAGAGGAAGGGCTTCTCGCGGGAGACGGGTGTGGTGTCCAGCGTGGTGTAGGGCGGGTTGGGGAAGCTCTGGGCCGGCGCGCCCTGGACACCGGAGAAGACCTGGTTCCACACGCCGTTGGAGAAGCCGCCGATCGCGCTGTCACGGGTGTACCACTGCTGCTGCGAGTAGTTGCCGACGCTGCCGTCGATCCTGCTGTCCGCGATGTAGCCGCCGCTGGCCCATCCGTACCCGGCCGGGGAGAGGTTGAGGCCGCCGCGGACGTGCATGCGGCGGAACGGCGCGGCCTGGGCCACCGCCCAGCGGTCGGTGCCGTTGGCCGGGGTGAGGGCGAGGTTCTCGGCGGAGCGCCAGAAGTTCTGGGTGGCGTTGCCGTTGAACCAGCCGGCGTCGACCGTGACGTCGCCGTTGATCGAGGTGTCGTCGGGTTTCAGTCCCAGGCCGGCGACGGACGTGTAGAAGCCGAGCTGGAGGTTGAGGCTGCCGTAGGAGCCCGGTTTGAAGAGGAGGGCGTAGCGGTCGGTGCCGAACTGGTTGGACTCCTGCTGCTTGAAGACGCGGTCCGCGGTCGCCTGGATGTCGGGCGTCGAGGGGTCGAGGACCAGGACGTTGGGCCCGAGGTCGCCGCCGCCCTGGACGGGGGGCGCGTCGGAGGTGTCGACCTGGAACTCCCACAGCGAGTAGCCCCAGGCGGTGCCGCGGGCGAGCCCGTTCATGCGCACGTAGCGGCCGGTGCCGTTGACCGCGAGGGTCTCGGTGCCGCCCGTCCCGTGGTCGGTGGCGTACGCGGTGCGCCAGGTCGATCCGTCGTCCGAGACCTGGATCTGGTAGGAACGCCCGTACGCGGTCTCCCAGTCGAGGACGACGCGGCACACCTGGCGGACGCTGCCGAGGTCGACCTGGAGCCACTGGGGGTCGCTGAAGGCGGACGACCAGCGGGTGCCGGGGTCGCCGTCCACGGCCGCGGCCGCCGGTGAGCCCGCGTTCTCCGTGGAGGAGGCGGTGGCCGGCCGGCCCCGTGCGGCGTTGTCGGTCCCGCAGTCGGCGGCGGCCGTCGTCGCGGTCCTGGACGCGGCGGCCGCGGCCGGCGCCGATGGCGCGACGGCCGGTGCGAGTAACGCGAACAGGCCCAGTGCCATGGCCAGTCCCGTACGTCGGCGTGCTGAAGAACGCCTCATGGGCATGCCCCTCGGTGAGGTGGGTGGGGGCTCCGGCGGGGCGCGGCCGCGGCCCGTGGCCGGGCTCGCCGAGCCGCGCGATCGGGGGGTGCCGGAGAGCGGGGTCGGGGTGTCACCCGGTCGGCCGGCCGAGCCCGGCGACATCCCTGACGGGGAGTCTCCGGGCCGCCGCCGTACACTGTCAACCCTCCGACCGGACTTTCCTCACACCGTGAACTATGCGGTGGTGTCGGTCAGCTGAGCACCGGCCCGGGCCTGCCCGCCCGAATCCAGGAAGTCCGACAGCGGCAGTGTGGCGGCCCCCAGGGTGACCGCCTCCGGCCCCAGGGTGCCGAGGACGATCAGCGTGTGCTCCCACGGGAACCGCAGGGCGTACTCGCCGGCGGCGGCACGGATGCCCGGCAACAGCCGCGGGCCCAGCAGCAGGCCGGCCCAGCCGCCGATCACGATCCGCTCCGGATTGAACAGGTTGACGAGATCGGCGATCCCCGCCCCGAGGTACTCGGCGGCCTCGTCGAGCAGCCCCACCGCGCCCGGGTCCCCGGCCTCGGCGGCGGCCAACAACGCGGCCAGGCCCGACTTCTCGCCCCGGCAGGACGCCGCGGCGCCCCACCGCTCGACCAGCGCCCCGGCCCCGACGTAGGCCTCCAGGCAGCCGCGGGCACCGCAGCGGCAGCGGCGTCCGCCGACGTGCACCTTGGTGTGCCCCCATTCCCCCGCACTGCTCGTGGCCCCCCGGAAACGCGCGCCGTCGGCGATGACGCAGGCGCCCACGCCCGAACCGAGGAGTGCCACCACCGCGTGCCGGGCCCCGCGGCCCGCGCCGAACCACATCTCGGCCTGCCCGAGCGTCTTGGCGCCGTTGTCGACGAACAGCGGCAGGTCCGTGCCGGCCCGCAGCAGGCGGCCGAGGGGGACGGCGTCCCAGCCCAGGGTCTGGCTGTGCACGACGACGTGCGGCCCGTCCGTGCCGGGGGCGCCCTGCTCGACGATCCCGGGCACGCCGATCCCGACGCCGAGGACCTGCTCCGCGGCCGTGCCGGTGCGGTCGAGCACGTCGGCCAGCCCGGCGAGGATCAGCTCCGCCACCCGGCCGACGTCCCGGCCACGGTCGGACAACGGCTGGTCGGCGGCGGCGAGTTCGGCGCGGGCCAGGTCGAACAGGGCGACCCGGACCTGGGTCTCGCCCACGTCGACCCCCACCAGCCGGGCCCGGCCCGGGGCGACCCGGAGCATGGTGCGCGGGCGGCCGCCGTCGGAGCCGACCGAACCGCACTCCTCGACCAGGCCGTCCGCCAGCAGTTCGCCGGTCACGTTGCTGACCGAGCCCGCGCTGAGGCCGGTGAGCGCGCCCAGTTCCTGGCGGCTGAGCGGTCCGTCGAAGTACAGCCTCCGCAGCACCGCCGACCGGCTGCCCCGGCGCAGGTCCCGCACCGTGTTCCCGGCCCGCCCGGCCGCGGACACGCCCTTGTGTCCCGGTTCCATCATTCCTCGTCCCCTCGCTTGACGGACGGCTCCCCCGGTCGTTAAATCACGCCTTGAAGTAAGCCGCTGTACAGGGTACTTCGCCGCTCAAGGCAATCGACCGAGTCCGCCCGACCCTGTCCGAGAGGGGCACCACCATCATGCCCGCACGCCGCACCGCCGCGGTCACCTCGCTCGCCGCCGTCCTGGCCCTCGCCGCCACCGCCTGCGGAGGCGGCGAGGGCGCGGACACCGGCCCCGCCGCCCTCACCTACTGGGCGTCCAACCAGGGCACCAGCCTGGACAACGACCGCCAGGTGCTGGAGCCGGAGCTGAAGAGGTTCGAGCAGCAGACCGGGATCAAGGTGAAGCTCGAAGTCGTCCCGTGGTCGGACCTGCTCAACCGCATCCTCACGGCGACCACCTCCGGCCAGGGGCCGGACGTCCTCAACATCGGCAACACCTGGTCCGCCTCGCTCCAGGCCACCGGCGCCCTGCTGCCCTTCGACGCCGCCGCGATGGAGAAGACGGGCGGCAAGGACCGCTTCCTGCCCTCCGCCCTCGCCTCCACCGGAGCCGCGGGCAAGGACCCTGCCGCCCTCCCGCTCTACTCCATGGCCTACGGCCTGTACTGGAACAAGAAGCTGTTCGCCGAAGCCGGGATCGACCACCCCCCGACGACGTGGGAGGAACTGATCGCCGACGGGCACCGGCTCACCGCCGGCGACCGCCACGGCCTCGCCCTCGAAGGCGGCAGCCCCACCGAGGACGTCCACCACGCCTTCACCCTCGCCAAGCAGCAGGGCGCCGACTTCTTCGACGCCACCGGAAAGCCGACCTTCGACGGCCCCGGGACCGTGGCCGCCGTCAAACGGTACGTGGGGCTGCTCGGTACCGACCGGATCGCCGCGCCCGGCAACGCCGAGTACGCCAACAACCAGTCCGTGACCGACTTCGCCACCGGCAAGGCCGCGATGCTGATGTGGCAGTCCGCCGGCGCGAACCTCGCCTCGCACGGCATGAAACCCGAGGACTACGCCGTCGCCCCGCTGCCCGCGCCCGCCGGCGCCACCGGGGACCGCGCCACCGCCTCCATGGCCGCCGGCATCAACCTGGCCGTCCTCCGCAGCAGCCACAACACCGACGGCGCACTGAAGTTCGTGACGTTCATGACCGGCACGGACGAACAGATCCGGCTCAACCGGGCCTACGGCTCCATCCCGCCGGTCAAGGACGCCCAGAACGACCCGGCCTTCGCCACCCCCGAGCTCAAGACCCTCTCCGACGTGCTCAGGACCAGCGCCGCCCCGCTCCCCCAGGTCCCGGACGAGAGCCAGTTCGAAACCCTGGTCGGCACCGCCGTGAAGAACCTCATGGGCGCCGCCGCCGCGGGCAAACCCCCCACCGACGACACCGTCAGGGCCGAACTGGCCAAGGCCCAGCAGCAGATGCCGGCCCGCTGACGTGACCACCACGCCACCGGCCCGTCCGGCCCCGCCCGACCGCAGCGCCCGCCGCCGCGCCGCCCTGCCCTACGTCCTCCTCCTGCCCGCCCTGCTCCTCGAACTGCTCGTCCACCTCACGCCGATGGTCGTCGGCGCGGCGATGAGCCTCAAGCAGCTCACGCAGTTCACCATCCGCGACTGGTCCGCCGCCCCCTGGACCGGCCTCGCCAACTACCGCACGACCGTCGACATCAACGCGCCCGTCGGCCGTGCGCTGCTCCACTCCTTCGGGATCACCTGCGCCTTCACCGTCCTGACCGTCGGCCTGTCCTGGCTGATCGGCACCACCGCCGCGATCCTGCTCCAGGACGCCTTCCGGGGCCGCGGACTCCTGCGCGCCCTGTTCCTGCTCCCCTACGCGCTGCCGGTGTACGCGGCCGTCATCACCTGGTCGTTCGTGTTCCAGCGCGACACCGGCCTGCTCAACCACGTCCTCCACGACCAGCTCCACCTCGTCGACGACAAGCCATTCTGGCTGCTCGGCGGCAACAGCTTCGCCGCCCTGGTCACCGTCGCCGTCTGGCGCAGCTGGCCGTTCGCGTTCCTGACCGTCACCGCCGGCCTCCAGAACATCCCGCGCGAGCTGTACGAGGCGGCCGCCCTGGACGGCGCCGGCATCCGGCAGCAGATCCGCCGGATCACCCTGCCGTCGCTGCGCCCGGTCAACCGCGTCCTGGTGCTCGTGCTGTTCCTGTGGACGTTCAACGACTTCAACACGCCCTACCTGCTGTTCGGCCGGTCCGCCCCCGAGGCCGCCGACCTCGTCTCCGTGCACGTCTACCAGTCCTCGTTCGTCACCTGGAACTTCGGCGCGGGCTCCGCCATGTCGGTGCTCCTGCTGCTCTTCCTCCTGCTGGTGACGGCCGTGTACCTGCTGCTCACCGCACGCCGAAGGAGCGCGCGATGATCGGGGCGTCCGCGTCGTTCCGGTGGCTACGCCGGGTGCTGCTCGCCGCGCTGGCGGTCTTCGCGGCCACGCCGGTCCTGGTGATGGTCTCCAGCTCGCTCAAGCCCCTCCAGGACGTGCAGGGCCCGTTCCGCTGGATCCCCAGCACCGTGACGCTCCGGCCGTACGCGGACATCTGGCGCACCGTGCCGCTCGGCCGGTACCTCGTCAACTCGCTGATCGTCGCGGGTGGTTCGACCGTCTGCTCGGTCCTGGTCGCGATCCTCGCCGGGTACGCGGTGAGCCGCCACCGCTTCCGCGGCCGCCGCCTGTTCACCGTCACGGTGCTGTCCACCCAGATGTTCCCGGGCATCCTGTTCCTGTTGCCGCTGTTCCTGATCTTCGTGAACCTCGGCAACGCGACCGGGATCGCCCTGTACGGCAGCCGCGGCGGGCTGATCCTCACCTACCTCACCTTCTCACTGCCGTTCTCGATCTGGATGCTCGCCGGGTACTTCGACTCCATCCCCCGCGACCTGGACGAGGCCGCCCTGGTCGACGGGTGCGGGCCGGTGCGGGCGCTGGTGCGGGTCGTCGTCCCGGCCGCGCTCCCCGGCATCGTGGCCGTCGCCGTGTACGCCTTCATGACGGCGTGGGGCGAAGTGCTCTTCGCCTCGGTGCTCACCGACGACGAGACCCGCACGCTGGCCGTCGGCCTCCAGGGCTACGCGACCCTCAGCGACGTCTACTGGAACCAGGTGATGGCTGCCTCCCTGGTGGTGAGCGTGCCCGTCGTCGCCGGATTCCTGCTGCTCCAGCGCTTCCTGGTCGCCGGCCTGACCGCCGGCGCCGTCAAATGACCACACCTCCGGCCCACCGGACACCCCCTCGCCGAAAGGCACACCCGTGACCGACCTCAGCGACCTGCCCGCCGACTTCCTGTTCGGTGCCGCCACCGCCGCCTACCAGATCGAGGGCTCGGTGGACGCGGACGGACGCGCACCGTCCATCTGGGACACCTTCTCGCACACCCCCGGCAGGATCGCCGCCGGCGACACCGGTGACATCGCCTGCGACCACTACCGCCGCTGGCCGCAGGACGTCGCCCTGATGCACCGCCTGGGCCTGGACGCCTACCGGTTCTCCATCGCCTGGCCGCGCGTCGTGCCGCTGGCGGACGGCACGGTCAACCAGGCCGGGCTGGACTTCTACGACCGCCTCGTCGACGGCCTCCTCGACGCCGGCATCGTCCCGTTCCCGACGCTCTACCACTGGGACCTGCCCCAGGCCCAGCAGGACCGCGGGGGCTGGCCGGCCCGCTCCACCGCCGAGCGCTTCGCCGAGTACGCGGCGGTGGTCGGCGCACGCCTCGGCGACCGCGTCACCCACTGGGCCACCCTCAACGAACCCCTCTGCTCCGCCTGGATCGGCCACCTGGACGGCACCATGGCGCCCGGTCTCACCGACCTCACCGCCGCCGTCCGCGCCTCCTACCACCTGCACCTGGGCCACGGCCTGGCCCTGGCGGCCCTGCGCTCGGCCGTGCCCGGCGCGCAGATCGGCATCGTCAACAACCTCAGCCCGATCGAGCCCGCCACCCGCTCCGCGGCCGACCGGGCCGCCGCCGCCCGCGCCGACGGCCACGTCAACCGCTGGTGGCTCGACCCCGTCCTCGGCCGCGGCTACCCGGCGGACATGCGGGCCGAGTACGGCGTCGACCTGCCCGTCCGCCCCGGGGACCTGGAGCTGATCGCCGCGCCCCTCGACTGGCTCGGCCTCAACTACTACTTCCGCCAGGTCGTCGCCGACGACCCGCACGGCCCCGCCCCCCGCTTCCGCCAGCTGCCCGGCCCCAACCCCCGCCACACGGCCATGCCCTGGGAGGTCCACGCCTCCGGCCTCGAACAGCTGCTGCTGCGGCTGACCCACGACTACGGCGTCCGGCGGATCTACGTCACCGAGAACGGCTCCGCCTACCCCGACACCGTCGCCCCCGACGGCAGCGTGCACGACCCCGAGCGCACCGCCTACCTCCGGGACCACCTCGCGGCCTGCGCCCGGGCCGCCGCCCGGGGAGCGGCACCGGCCGGGTACTTCGCCTGGTCGCTGCTCGACAACTTCGAGTGGGCGTACGGCTACGACAAGCGGTTCGGCCTGGTCCACGTCGACTACCCGAGCCAGCGGCGGACCGTGAAGACCAGCGGCCGCACGTACGCCGACCTCATCGCGGCCCACCGGACGCGCCGCCGGGAGGATTCCTGAAGCGTTCCGGTCAAAGGGACTTGACAACGATTCACGTTCCTGGGAGCAGTGGCACTGCACCACCGCCGCGAACAGCGCCACTCCGAAGGGGGACATCAGCAGATGACCGGAGCCGGAAGCACGGAACACGAAACGGAACACGACTACGACGGCGTCATCAGCGGAGCCGGCCTCGCCGGCAGCGCCGCGGCGATCCTGCTCGCCCGGCGCGGAGTCCGTGTCGCCCTGCTGGAACGCCGCTCGGACCCCGGGGCGTACAAGGTCCTGTGCACCCACTCCCTCACGGCCAACGCCTACCCGGTGCTGGACGAGCTCGGCCTCATACCCGCCCTGGAGGAGGCGGGTGCCGTCCGCAACGAGGCTCGCTGGTACACCCGCTGGGGCTGGATCGAACCGGGCGCCGCACCGGGCCCCGAGCTGCCGTACGGGTACAACGTGCGGCGCAGCACCCTCGACCCGATCATCAGGTCCCGCGCGGGGCAGACCCCCGGCGTCGATCTGCTCCTCGGCCACCAGGTGACCGGGCTGATCCAGGAAGGCGGACGGACGGTGGGGGTGCGCGCGTCGACGCCGCAGGGCGAACGTGAGCTCCGGGCCCGCCTGGTGGTCGGCGCCGACGGGAAGGACTCGGCCGTGGCGAAGCACGCCGGGGTGCCCGCGCGACTGCACGAGAACACGCGGTTCGCGTACTTCGCGCACTTCCGCGGCCTTCCGCTGCCCGGCGGGATCGCCCACACCTGGTTCCTCGAACCCGACATGGCGTACGCGTTCCCCAACGACGACGGGGTCACGGTCGTCGCGGTCGTCCCGGACAAGAAACGGCTGCCGGGCTTCCGCAAGGACCTGGAGGGCAGCTTCACCGCCTTCGTCCGCGCCCTGCCCGAGGCGCCGCCCATCGACTCCGCCGAGCGCGTCTCGAAGATCATCGGCGTGCTCGACTACCCGCTGGTCGACCGCACGCCGGCCGCACCGGGCATCGCGTTCATCGGCGACGCCGCCCTGACCAGCGACCCGCTGTGGGGTGTGGGCTGCGGATGGGCGCTGGAGTCCGCGACGTGGCTGACGGAGGCCGTGGCCCCGGCCGCCGCCGGGCGCGGCGACCTCGACCGGGCGCTGGCGGCGTACGCCCGCACGCACCAGCGCCGGATGCGCGGCCACCAGTTCCTGGCCGCCGACTTCGCCAAGGCCCGCCCGTTCAACCCGCTGGAGCGGCTGATGTTCTCGGCGGCGGCGCGCGACGGATCGCTGGCGCGGCACATGCACCGGTTCGGATCCCGCCTGATCGGCCCGATGCGCTTCCTGAACCCCGTGGCGATCGCCCAGGCGTCGGCCGTCAACATCAAGCACCGCGCGACGGCCGCGGGGAGCGCTCCGACGGATCGCTGAGCCGGCACGAACCCCGGTTCCGTCCCGGTACCCCACCGGGCCCGGGCGTCAAGGCGGAATCCGGCGGGGAGGGTGTGACGGAACTCCGGCTCCCGGCGCTGAACAGATCACGACCAGTGCACCGTCGGCTCACCCGTGACCCGTAGGTGCGGCCCTGACAGCCCTGTGAACCGAGAAGACCTGGACCCGACACCGTGCCCGTCACACCGTACGAACCGTGGCCGACCGCCGAACACGTCCCGTTCACCGGGGACGGAGCGGGCGAGGCCACCGTCGAACTGCCCGCCGTCTCCGACGCCGAGCCGCCGCCCCCGCCCGTGTTCGTGGACTCCTCCGGCCGCCGCCAGCGCAGGATCCGCCGCCTCGGGGTGGCACTGGCCGTACCGGCCGGCGGGTACCTGGCCCTGCTGGCGAGCGCACTGCTCGGCGGCCCGACGGTGAACGCGCCGTTCCTGCCGCTCCCCCAGCCGCCGGCACCGAGCGCGCCGGACCCGACGGCCACGCCGTCCGACGCGCCCACCGCCGGGCCGGTGGCCGCGGCCGCACCCAGCGAGCACCCGAGCGCGGCGCCCACCCACCCGCGGGCCGTCACCCCGGTCAGCGTCCAGCACCCGTCGGCCACCAGCCCTGCGGCACCGAGCGCGCCCGCCGGCCCCACGGCCACCACGGCGCCGGCCCCGACCGCCACGCCGTCGGAGCACCCGAGCCCCACCCCCGGGCACGGCCGCCCCAGCGCCCCGCCGGGGAACCCGAACGGCCACCCCAACAAGCAGTGACCTCCGCCCACCCACCGAGAGCCGCACGATGAGCACCGCCCGCCGACGAAGAACACCCGCCCCCACCCGCGCGTCCGCCCGCCGAGGCCGGCGCGGCGTGGTCCGCCAGCGCCCGCTGCGCACCCACTGGCTCCTGCTGACCGCCCTGCTGCTGACGCTCACCGGCGCCCTCGCGCTCCAGGGCTACACCCAGCACAGCTTCGACGACCGACCCGACCAGGCCGCCACGCCCACGTCCGCCGACGCGGTCCCGGCAGCCGTCCGCGACGGCGGTCCGGTGATCGACACCGCGGGCCCGCAGCCGCGCAGCGCCACGCCCGGGTCCGGCACCGTCGCCCTCACCTTCGACGACGGCCCCGACCCGACGTGGACGCCGCAGATCCTCGACGTCCTGCGCAAGGAGGGGGTGCACGCGACGTTCTTCGTGGTCGGCACCCAGGCCGCCGCCCATCCCGACCTGATCCGGCGGATCGTCGCCGAGGGCCACCAGATCGGCGTGCACACCTTCACCCACACCGACCTCGGCCCGGCCCCCGCCTGGCGCCGCTCGCTGGAACTGCGCGAGACCCAGCTCGCCCTCGCCGGATCCGCCGGGGTGACGAGCTCGCTCCTGCGGCCGCCGTACTCCTCCAGCGCGGACGCCCTCGACGACCGCGAGTGGGACGCCGTCCAGCAGGCCGGGCGCTCCGGCTACCTGACCGTGCTCACCACCCAGGACAGCGAGGACTGGCAGCGGCCGGGAATCCCGCAGATCCTCAAGGCGCTCGACGACCGCCCGGGCGGCCCCGGGCAGGTCATGCTGATGCACGACGCGGGCGGGGACCGCTCACAGACCGTGGCCGCCCTGAAGACCCTGCTGCCCGAACTCAAGTCGCGCGGCCTGCGCTTCGCCACCGTCAGCCAGGCCGTCGGCCTGTCCGACCCCGTCCACCAGGCCGGAACCGCCGACCGTCTCCAGGGAACCGCCCTGATCTGGATCCTCCGGAGCGGGAACTGGGTGCTCACCGTCCTGGGCTGGCTGCTGTGGGCGGCGGGCGCGATCAGCGTGCTGCGGGCCGTCGCCGTCCTGGTGGCCGCCCGCCGGCACAAGCGGCTGCGCCGCCGCCCGTGGGGACCGCCCGTCACCGAACCGGTCAGCGTCATCGTGCCCGCGTACAACGAGTCCGCCGGGATCGAGGCCGCGCTGCGCTCGCTGCTCGCCTCCGACCACCCGGTGGAGCTGATCGTGGTCGACGACGGCTCGACCGACGGCACCGCCGACCTCGTCGAGTCGCTCGGCCTCCCCTACACGCGCGTGATCCGGCAGGAGAACGCGGGCAAGCCCGCCGCGCTCAACACCGGCATCGCGGCCGCCCGCGCGGAGCTCCTGGTGATGGTCGACGGCGACACGGTCTTCGAGCCCGACGCCGTCCGCCACCTCGTCCAGCCGTTCGCCGACCCCTCGGTCGGCGCCGTCTCCGGCAACGCCAAGGTGATCAACCGCGGCGGCCTGCTCGGCCGTTGGCAGCACATCGAGTACGTGGTCGGCTTCAACCTGGACCGCCGCCTGTTCGACCTCGCCGAGTGCATGCCCACCGTCCCGGGTGCCGTCGGCGCGTTCCGCCGCTCCGCCCTGCTGGCCGTCGGCGGCGTGGGCGAGGAGACCCTCGCCGAGGACACCGACCTCACCATGGCCTTCTGCCGCGCCGGCTGGCGGGTGGTCTACGAGGAGCGCGCCAAGGCCTGGACCGAGGCCCCCGCCTCCCTGGGCGCCCTGTGGCGTCAGCGCTACCGCTGGTGCTACGGCACGCTCCAGGCGATGTGGAAGCACCGCGGCGCCCTCGTCCAGCGCGGACAGGCGGGCAAGCTCGGCCGGCGCGGACTGCTCTACCTGCTGATGTTCCAGGTGCTGCTGCCCCTGCTCGCCCCCGTCGTCGACGTCTTCGCGCTGTACGGGGTCGTCTTCCTCGACCCCGTGCGGATCATCGGAACGTGGGCGGCCTTCCTGCTGGTCCAGATGCTGATGGGCGCGTACGCGTTCCGGCTCGACAAGGAGCGGCTGGGACCACTGTGGAGCCTGCCGCTGCAGCAGTTCGTCTACCGGCAGCTGATGTACCTGGTGGTGATCCAGTCGGTCTTCACCGCGCTGGCCGGCTCCCGCCTCCGCTGGCAGCGGATGCAGCGCTACGGCACCCTCCGGGTCCCGGCGGGCGGCTGAAACCAGGGGCCGCTGAAGCCGGTGGGCCCCTGAAGCCGGTGGGCCGCCGAAACCGGTGGGGGGTGGCGGGGGGAACCGGCCGCGCCCCCCGGGCGGGGGGGGTGGGGCGGAGCTTAAGGGCGCCCGGGGGGCGGGGGTGGGTGGC